>CAIUTB010000058.1 GCA_903901975.1 uncultured Bacteroidales bacterium | reverse complement strand
TACCAATCCATTAACTTCGGGGTGTCCGATGTGCCCAAAAATAACAATCTGTGTGTCAGGCGAAGGCAATGTTTCATAAGCATTTTTCACACGCGACTGAAGTTTAAGCACCACAGGGCATGAAGCGTCAATAAGTGTAATGTTATTTTGGCGGGCAATTTCATAGGTGCTCGGTGGTTCGCCATGAGCCCGAAGCAGCACTTTGGCATCGTGTAATTGCTCAAATTGGTCGTGATTAATGGTTATAAGTCCCATTCCGGCTAACCGTTCCACTTCCTGACCGTTGTGTACAATGTCGCCCAAACAATAAAGTATTTCGCCTTTGGCAAGTTCCTCTTCGGCTTTAGTGATAGCTTTTACAACACCAAAGCAAAAACCGGAGTTTTTATCGATTTCTATATTCAACATGTTTATAATTTTAGATTTACAATTTACGATATTCGATTGCTATTGGAAAAAGTTTTTTTAATAAATAATTGTTCCAATTGTAAAGAATAAGCACTAAATTATACTAACGTTTTTTCGCTAAACAAAGTTCTCAGGATTTTCCGTTGTTCATCGCGGGAGAGGTTGGAATTATCAATTACAATAGCGTCATCGGCCTTTCGTAAGGGACTTTCAGAGCGGTTTTGATCGCGGTCGTCCCGTTCTTTTACATTGTCCAACACTTTTTGGTAATCAGCTTTTTCACCTTTGGCAGCCATTTCATCAAGTCGGCGTTTGGCACGGATTTCGGGTGATGCAGTCAAAAAAATCTTTAATTCAGCTGTTGGAAAAACAACAGTTCCAATATCACGACCATCCATTACAATGCCTTTCATTATGCCCATCAATTGTTGTTGGCGAACCAGTTCGCGGCGTACAAATCCGAGCGTACTAACTCGGCTTGCTCCGTTTGCCACTTCCAGTGAACGAATTTCATCCTCAACGTTTTTGCCGTTGAGCCATGTTTCTGATTTTCCTTCAGCGTTGGTCTTGAATTCAATATGAATGGATTCGATATGTTTTTCAAGAGCAGGAATATTAATTTCCGTATCAGTCATCCAACCGTTCTGAATGCAAAAAAGCGATACGGCACGGTACATGGCACCCGAATCGACATAAATATAACCAGCTTCAAGTGCCAATTCTTTAGCCATGGTGCTTTTTCCGCAGGATGAAAATCCGTCTATTGCAACAATAATTTTTTTCATATTAAAATTCCCTCTTCAGGGGGTTAGGGAGCCTTACAGCCTGAATTCATTAAGCGATGTAGTGATGGAGAATTGATATGATGCTGTTCCGGCCTGAAACTGTGTTGTTCCAAAACCAACATGAAATTTGTATAATTTAATACCACCGCCAAATGAGAATCCGGCAGCACTTTTAAATCCGTTCATTGTCAGTTCCTGCTCACGGCGATCGTTGTAGGCAACAGTAATATAGAAGTTCTTAGATGGTACAAACTCAGCAGCAAGCACCACATGACGGAACGCCATATCCAAAAATTCTATTTTCCGGGTGCTAATTGTACCAGCCATAGTTGTTTTGGTAATTGTGGATGTTGAACTTGGTTGATTTGTTGACTGATAAGTTAAATCCCAGTTTTGCATGTTTTGTAGTGTTAATGAAAAACGAAGCGGCGCATAAGCCAGCTTTTTTGTAATTCCAAACTGAATATTAAACGGTAGTGGTTCAATATGTTGACCGCCTTCATCCGAATAATAACCTTTTAACTGAGTTCCCATATTTTTGAAAACCAGACCGGCCGAAAAATTATGAGCTGAATCGTTGTAACTGATTCCGGCATCGAGTGCTATTCCGAAACTTGTATATACCTCATAAGCTGAATAAATAGGCTTCAATGTGGCACCAACCGTTATCATTTTGCTGATTGGTCGGGCATACATAATGTGAAGTGCCATATCTTTAGCCGTGAAATAATTATCACCAACCTGATCGTTGGTTTCGTTGGCATATTTGAACAGACCATAATCAACGTACTGAATTCCAACCGCAAAGTAATTCTTATCGCCAAGCGTTTTTCCAAAAATTGCCGAACCAAATTTAATATCGGCCAGATAAGTTGACATATTCAAACCAATGCTGTTATTAGTTTCCGATGTCAGCAAGGATGGATTCTCAAAACCGAAATTAATATCATTATCCCGCAAAGACACATTGTAACTTCCGAGTGCGGCTATGCGCGATGAAGCCGGTAATTCCAGAAACTGATACACCCCGTTTCCGGCCTGCGAAAAGGCATAGATTGAGATGGTTAGAATCGTACTAAAAAGAAAAAACTTTCTTATCATTAGGGCATTAAATGGTTTTCAGAATGGTTTTCAGAAATGATTTTTACTCAATTTTCAAAAAACAGTCAAAGATACATTATTTTTGCAGACTGAAAGAGTGAAAATTTTAAAATTCTATGAAACTAAACGGAAAAAAATGCTTTTTCATATCTTTTAGTTCATTTTTTTATTCCCTTTTTTTAAGAAATTATTTTAGCTACTTTGTTTTAGCAATTCCGAAATGCCACGATTAATAAAATAAGTAGTATTTTTGTTCAGCTTTTGACATTGTCAGAGTGATTTTAAAGTACAGATATAATTGAAAAAAATAGATGAAGACTGAAATATACGAAGAAAGAGCCGTATTAGTGGGTGTTATCACACAGCTGCAAAGTGAGGAAAGAGCCCGTGAATACCTCGATGAACTTGCTTTTCTGGCGGAAACAGCCGGTGCTTCGCCCGAAAAGTTATATTTTCAACGCCTGGAATATCCAAACCCAAAAACCTACGTTGGACCAGGCAAACTGATTGAAATAAAGAACTTTGTTGATGAAAATGATATTGGTGTAGTGATTTTCGATGATGAATTATCACCCAAACAATTACGCAATATCGAAGCGGAGCTCAATGTGCTGATACTTGACAGAACCAGTCTGATTCTCGATATTTTCGCAAAAAGGGCGCAAACGGCCAGTGCTAAAACGCAGGTGGAACTGGCTCAGCTGCAATACACTTTACCCCGTCTGACACGGCTCTGGACTCACCTTGAACGTCAACAAGGTGGTATTGGTATGCGTGGACCGGGCGAAACACAGATTGAAACCGACCGCCGGATTATCCTTACCAAAATTTCGTTGTTGAAACAAAATTTGAAAGATATTGACCAACAAATGACAACCCAACGTAAAAATCGTGGAAAAATGGTGCGCGTGGCGTTGGTTGGTTATACGAATGTGGGCAAATCTACGTTAATGAATCTGATAAGCAAATCTGATATTTTTGCTGAAAATAAGCTCTTTGCGACTCTGGATACCACGGTTCGAAAAGTAATAATCGAGAATTTGCCTTTTTTATTATCCGACACAGTAGGGTTTATCCGTAAATTGCCTCATCATTTGGTACAGTCGTTTAAATCCACTCTCGACGAGGTACGTGAAGCCGATTTGCTGTTGCATGTGGTGGATGTTTCGCATCCCAATTTTGAGGAGCAACTGGAAGTGGTGAATCAAACACTAAAAGAGATTGATCCACAAGAGAAACCTATGATTCTGATATTTAATAAGATTGATGCTTTTTCTTACGTACCTAAGGAGGAAGATGACTTGGCACCCGTAAAACGGGAAAATATTAGCCTGGAAGAACTTGAAAAGACCTGGATGAATAAAATGCACGATAATTGTATTTTTATCTCTGCTCGTGACAAACAAAATATCGATAATCTGAAGGAATTGATGTACGAAAAGATAAAAGCCATTCATGTGGAACGCTATCCATACAATGATTTCCTGTTTCAGAAATATACCGAATTAGAAGATTGATTTTCAACGTATTAATTGATTGAATATGTCAGATTACCGTCAACTTACCGACAAAGAAATAGCCACGCTTACGGTTTATGGCTGTTCGGCCGAAAGCTGGAAGAACGTGAAAGTTTCAGAAAACTTTACACCCGATTTTATTTCTAATGTTCATTTTTCCGGAAATATTTTGCTTGGAAATTTTTCTAAAGTTTTCGAAAAAGAAGGAGGACTGAAAAAACATTCGGGAATATTTAATTCTGTTTTACACAACTGTATTGTCGGAAATGATGTATACATTGACAAGATAAATAACTATATCGCCAACTATCAGATTGGTGATGGGGCTTATATCGAAAATGTAGATTCACTGGTGGTTGACGGTCGGTCTTCCTTTGGTAACGGGACTAAAGTATCAACAATGATCGAAAGTGGCGGGCGCGAAGTTTCAATCTTCAATAATATAAGTTCTCAGTTCGCATTTATGTTAAATTTTTATCGTCACGATACAATTTTAATCCAAAAGATGGAAAAATTAGTTGACGATTATACCCGGTTGCAAATTTTGGAAACCGGAACGATTGGAAAAGAAGTTATACTTATTAATTGTGGAAAGATTAAAAATACTAACGTTGGTGATTTTGCAAACCTAGATGGAGTAACTTTGCTCGAAAATGGTACAATTGTTAGTAACGAGAAGGCACCGGTCAATATAGGTGCCGGTGTTCAGTGCAACGACTTTATCATTCAGTCAGGAAGCAGTATTACAGACTCGGCTATGCTTACCCGTTGCTTTGTCGGACAAGGATGTTTGATTGGAAAACAGTTTTCGGCCATTGATTCCTTGTTTTTCGCCAACTGTCAGGGACTTCACGGCGAAGCAGTTTCCGTTTTTGCTGGTCCATATACGGTGACACACCATAAATCTACCTTGATGCTCACCGCTTTATACTCGTTTATGAATGCCGGAAGCGGAACAAATTTCAGCAATCACATGTACAAATTGGGTCCTGTTCATCAGGGAGTTACCGAACGCGGTGTAAAAACTTCCAGCGATTCGTACATTATGTGGCCTGCCCGGATTGCTGCATTCACCGTGGTGCTGGGTCGTCATAAAGGCAATCCGGATATTTCAGATTTACCATTTTCCTATTTGATGGAAAACGATGGTGAAAGCACCTTGCTTCCCGGAATTAATTTGCACAGTGCGGGTACCATTCGCGATGTGCAAAAATGGCCAAAACGCGACTTACGCAAGGATGAAATAAAGTTTGACCTGATTAATTTTGAGTTTCTGTCGCCTTATACTATTTCAAAGGCACTGAATGGCATTGGCATTCTGAAGAATCTGTTGCAAACCATGGACGAAACTGCCACTTTTGTTTGGTATCAGAATTGTAAAATCAAACGATCAGCCATCAAGAAAGGCATCGAACTCTACGAATTGGCGGTGAATAAATATATTGGAAATGAAGTGATTAATAAACTGAAAAGGCATAGTATCCAAGATGATACAGAAATTTCTAAGTTGTTATCGACCGACTCCAAAACCGGAACAGGGGATTGGGTTGATTTGGCCGGAATGTTTGCACCAAAATCAGAAGTAACCAAACTAACTAACAGAATTGTTAATGAATCCATTTCTCTTGAAAACATTCAAACTGAATTAGTTTTGATTCATGGAAATTATTCGCAATTTTCGTTTAATTTCGCCATGGATTTGCTGGAGAAACGAAACGAAAAATCAATTCAAAACCTGGAAATTCAGGATATTATAACGGTCATAGAAAAATGGAAACATGCCGAACTTACTTTTGATGATTTGGTATTACGCGATGCCAAAAAAGAATTCAATAGCATTTCCCGCATCGGATTCGGACACGATGGCGATGATGAACAAAAGAATATGGATTTCGATGCAGTGCGTGGAACGTTCGAAAACAATCCGTTTGTACAGGAAATTCAACAAGGTTTAAAACAAAAATCGGACATGGCAGTCATGTTGATTGACCGGTTAACTTCAATTTCAAAGTAAGTGTAAATGAGTGATATAATACATCTTTTACCCGATTCGGTAGCCAATCAGATTGCGGCCGGTGAAGTGATTCAACGTCCTGCGTCGGTGCTGAAAGAACTGGTTGAGAATTCAATTGATGCGGGTGCAACTTTTATTCAGATTTTGATAAAAGATGCCGGTCGTACCTTGATTCAGGTGGTGGATAACGGGAAAGGAATGAGCGAAACCGATGCACGCATGGCTTTTGAGCGTCACGCCACATCGAAAATTAAAAGTGCTGATGATTTGTTCTCTCTTCGTACCATGGGATTCCGTGGTGAGGCGCTGGCATCCATTGCCGCTGTGGCACAAGTTGAACTCCGCACCCGACGGGAAGAAGATGAACTGGGCGTGTTGATTGAAGTGGCCGGAACACGTGTTTTCAAACAGGAAACGGTGCAATGTGCTACAGGGACTTCGTTTCAGGTAAAAAACCTGTTTTTCAATGTGCCGGCACGTCGTCGATTTCTGAAAAGCGATAATGTGGAGAAAAGCCATATTCTGAATGAGTTTTACCGGATTGCATTGGTTAATACAGCGGTTGCATTTTCGTTCCTGGATGGTGATGAGGAAATTTATAATGTTCCCGCTTCAAATAATAAAGTACGCATTGAAAATATATTTGGCAAAACGGCTAAAAAGAAATGGCAGCAACAGTTACTTACTATTGAGACTTCCACCAATCTGGCAACTGTTTCGGGTTATGTAGGCAAACCGGAATTTGCACAAAAATCGGCCAACCAATATTTTTTTGTAAATGGTCGCTATATGCGTCATCCCTATTTTCACAAGGCAGTACTGCTGGCATATAGTCAGATGATTCAGGCCTCGGAAAGTCCGAATTATTTCATTTATTTCGAAGTCGACCCGCAAACCATCGATATCAATATTCACCCCACCAAAACTGAAATAAAGTTTGAAAACGAACAGGCTATCTGGTCAATTCTAACAGCTGCTATAAAAGAATCACTGGGAAAATTTAATATAATTCCATCCATCGATTTCGATCAGGAAGGCGCGTTGGATATTCCTGTAAACGCAAATCCACACAATATTCGTCCGCCACAAACCAACTTTAATCCGAATTACAATCCATTTGGTAGCTCGGGTTATAAACGCCCAGAGCTCGATTGGGAAAAATTATACGGTGATTTCTCTACTCAAACCGAACCGGTTAAATCATCCGTCGATTGGGATTCGCATTCCGATGTGCCATCTGCAATTTCATCAACATATCAAGAACAGCAACAACTTATAGAAAATATTGAAACACGTGCAGAAAATTTTCAATATAAAAACCGTTATATCCTTACCGGAATCAAATCGGGCTTGCTGATGATTGACCAACAACGGGCACATACCCGCATTTTGTTCGATTTGTTTCTGAGTCAGATTGAAAATTCACAGGGAATTTCGCAACAGGTTCTTTTTCCTGAAACGCTGGAGTTAAGCCCCGATGAGGCCTTGTTTTTTGAACAGATAATGCCAGATTTGCAGCGCGTAGGATTTGATTTTGAAGCATTAGAAAACAATTGTTACAGCGTAAAAGGTGTTTCATCGCAGATTGGAACCGGCAGCGTTATAGATTTACTGCTCGATTTACTCGAAAAAGCCCAAACCACCGGACTGGAAACCACTTCCGGCATCCATGAATCCATTGCATTGTCGCTGGCCGAAGCATCAACACTCAAATCGGGTCAACGCCTCTCAAACGAAGAAATGAGTGACCTGATAGATAGACTTTTTGCCTGCGCCAACCACAACTTCAGCCCGGATGGCAAAAAAATCATGACCGTTTGGTCGCAGGATGATATTGATTCAGCTTTCAGATAATCAATAAATTTTAGTTGTCCGATTTTTTACGACAACTTCACTTCCTTCTTTTTAGAGCTTTTACTTTAAGTTGTTCCAATTCTTGCGCGAACAGTCAGTTTCTGTCAGCACTACAATTACATCCATATTAGCAAAATACCATTCCTCTTCCTCTTCGTAACTTTATCTATTAATGGCACACTTTACAAAAGTGCGCCATCATGTGCTAGCGAGGGAATAATTAATTAAGCAATCATTTTTTGAAAATTAATAATCAAAATTAAAGGTCTGTTTACGATTGGAATTAATTATTATTGTCTTCGTTTGACTTTCTTTGTTTTCCCGTCTCAACTCAATACTGTGAGTTCCTTTTTGCATATTATTAAGCATGAATGGAGTCTTATCTATAAAAAGCCCATCAATAAATATATAAGCCCCAGACGGATTTGTATTGAATGTCACTTCATAAGAATTTGATTCATTATTCTCATTAATAAGGGTTTTTGCATCCGGAAGAAATCCACCTATATCAATAAAATAATTTCGACTAATCCGTTTATTTATCTCAATTAATTTAAAAACCCTTTCCATATTTTCATGTCTTATCTCAAAGTTATATTCACCATCTTGCAAATCATCAAGTTCAAATGGCGTAACACCAAGTATAACTCCGTTTAGAAAGAAATAAGCATTAGTTGGAGAACTTGAAAAACTTATTTTTTCAGAATAATTTGATTTGTAATTTATTGTTGTGTGTTCTTTCAATACTTCGTTAAACTTAATGTTAATCGTTTGAATATCAAGAAAATAAACCTGATATTATTTGTATAAGTCATTGGAAATCATTACCTTTATAGGTACTTCAACTCCTATAAATTCATGATTTCCAAGACTCATAATTC
>CAIUTB010000057.1 GCA_903901975.1 uncultured Bacteroidales bacterium | reverse complement strand
TAATGTGCCAATTACTTAGCACATTGACTAATTGGCATATTGGCAAATTAGTGTGGGCAGTGAAGGATTCGAACCTCCGAAGTCGAAAGACAGCTGAGTTACAGTCAGCCCCAGTTGGCCACTTTGGTAACTGCCCAAATTAATAAAATTCTATCAAAAGAAATTAAAATTTCAGCATGACGTTACATGCAAAAAAAAGTCAACTTACTATTGTCAACTGTTAACTTTCGACTGATTTGAGCCTCTTGTCGGATTCGAACCAACGACCCCGAGATTACAAATCACGTGCTCTGGCCAACTGAGCTAAAGAGGCAAATTGCTAAATATCAGCACTTTTAGCGTTTAAAAAGCCGTTTAAATACTGCTATTTAAACGGCTTGCAAATGTACGAAAATATTTCGGACTACAAAACATTTCGTTGAATATTTTATTTTTTGGTGGTTTTTTCTTTGTGTTTGCGGATTTGTTTGTCTAATGCTTCAATTGTCAGGTCAACAGCCTCTTCAAAAGTGTCACATGTTTTGGATGCAAAAAAATCAACATTCGGAATGGATACTTTTATCTCAGCTTCTTTATTGGTAGCCGTTTCGGGCTTTACAACTTTCAAATATACTTCTACATTCTGTATTTCATCAAAATTCTTCTCCAATTTCAACAGTCTTTTGTTGACGTGAGATTCCAACGTACTTGTTGCATCAAAATTGATGGCTTGAATCCTTACTTTCATACTTGCCTCCTTTTTTATTTAGCCCTTGGATGAGCCTGTTTATATATATTATGTAGTTCTTCGAAACTGGTATGTGTATATACCTGCGTTGCCGCCAGACTGCTATGACCGAGTAATTCTTTCACAGCATTAATATCTGCACCACCATTAAGCATTCCGGTGGCAAAAGTATGGCGCAACACATGTGGGCTTCGCTTATGCATACTGCTTACTCCTGACATGGTATCATGTACTAGAGTATAAACCATTTTGGGGTACATTTTTTTCCCATTTTGTCGCACGAACAATTGCTGGTCAAAAACTTCAATTTCATCTTTTCTTAGAGCAATATAGCGTTCTATATCGGTTATTATATTTTCCCCTATGGGAATAATGCGTTGTTTGTTTCGTTTTCCGATGACCCTTAAATTACCTTCAGTCAAATCGATGTCCGAATCTTTAATGTTAATAAGCTCAGTCAAACGAATTCCGGTTTGGTAAAACAAATTTATGATCAATCGGTCTCGTACGGGAATAAAATGGTTTGGAACAAAGAGATTATCCAACACTGCATTCATCTCACTTTCTTTAAAAAACGCCGGAAGTGCTTTCTTTGTTTTGGGCAAAATGATTTTTAACGTAGGGTTTTGGCTTACGTATCCACGGGTAAGTAAAAAACGCCAGTATGATTTGAGCGTGGAAATTTTACGCGATAATGAACGAGCAGATAGATTGTCATTCATCAATGAAAGTACCCATTGCTGAATTTGAGAAGAAAAGATCGAATTAGGTTCGAGTTGTTCAGGAGTAATTTCGAGAAAATGGCAGAATTGAAGTAGATCGGTATGATATGACAAAACAGTATGAGCCGAATAATTCTTCTCATACTGTAAATATTGCAGGAATTCGTTCATCATAACCGTATGTTCAAATCTGCAACGAAAATAATAGAAATAAATCAGGAAAACAAGTTTTCCATTAGAAAAATGTCTATTCTTCGCCTAATTGCATTTTTTGAACGTAAATCGCGTGCATTTTTTCTTCACGATCTACAATGGAAGGTTTGTCAAAGCATTGACGACGACGTAATTCTTTTACCACGCCTGTTTTTTCAAATTTACGTTTGAATTTTTTTAATGCTCTTTCAATGTTTTCGCCTTCTTTTACTGGAACTACGATCATAATTACTAGTTATTTGATATATAAAGATTGTTTTTTATTTGGGACTGCAAAGATAGAGAATGATTTTTAATTGACAATACAAAAAGCTAAAATAATTAATTGATTCTAGTTTAAAAAAAATACTCAGTTAATTTTCAGAGTTTTCTGAAACAGATTGAGTGCTTTTCTGTCCCATTTTTTCTTCCCAGAACACCCACATCAGAAAAATGATTCCATAGAATGCATATTTAAAAATGTATAAGTGGAGTAACTCAAACCATGCAGGATGATTTTCGATGGTTGCCACTATGAAACTGATTCTGAATATATTAACCAGGTAAACAATCAATAAAGTAAACGGAACATACCACAATTTCTTTTTCCAGGAACCACGGCTGAATGCCATGATACAGAAGCAAATATAAGCTTGTTTCATTCCGGTACAAGCCCAAACAATCTGAACGCGATTGCCATTTGAATAATGAAAAACATTTCTCACGTGATCCAGACTGACTGAAGAATCTAAGGAATGTAGAATTAAATAGCAAACGTCGGAAACATGATGAGCCATCCAGTTAAACGGAGAAGAAATATCATTTCCCCAAAATGTGACAACAGAATCAGCTAATGTGTCTTCATCACCAAGTACATTATACTTCCAAAAAAAGTTGGACAACATCAAAACTACGGCAAATATTATGACACCTCTGAATGGTTCGAGCTTTTCAGGCAATTTAATTTTTGGTAACTGCATATTATTAAGTCCCCTTTAGGGGATTGGGGTTAGTTAGAATTTATTCGAAACCCGCGCATAAGGCACTTCTTCGATGGAGCAAAAATCATTTTCCTGATATTTGAAATATCCGGTAATGGCAATCATAGCTGCATTATCGGTTGTAAAAGCAAATGGAGGAATATATACCCGCCATCCATATTTTTGTCCGTGATCTAGGAAAGCTTGACGCAAAGCTGAATTAGCCGATACACCCCCTGCAACTGCCACTTGATTAATTTTTAAATCAAAAGCCGCTTTTCGAAGTTTATTCATTAAAACATCCACCACGGTGGCTTGAAGCGATGCACATAAATCGTTCAGGTTTTCAGCCACAAAATTAGGGTTTTCTTTTAGTTTGTCCCGTAACAAATATAAAAAAGAAGTTTTCAATCCGCTGAAACTAAAGTTGTAATTTTGAATTTGTGGTTTATTGAACATGAATGCATTTTGATTTCCTTCTTTTGCAAGTCGGTCGATATGCGGACCACCGGGATAAGGCAGTCCCATTACTTTGGCACATTTATCAAATGCTTCGCCTGCCGCATCGTCAATGGTCTGACCAATCACTTCCATGTCGTTGTATGCTTTTACAAGCACAATCTGAGAATTTCCACCCGAAACAAGTAAGCATAAAAACGGGAACTCAGGTTGTTGTTCGTCTGGTTTTCCTTCGCTTATAAAATGAGCCAGCACATGTGCCTGCAGATGATTTACATCTAGTAAAGGAATATCCAGTGCCTGTGCAAATCCTTTGGCAAAGGACGTTCCAACAAGTAAGGACCCTAACAATCCGGGACCACGTGTAAAAGCAATGGCACTCAAATCGGATTTGGAAATGCCGGCACGTTTCAACGCTTCGTGAACCACCGGGATAATATTCAATTGATGAGCACGCGAAGCTAATTCAGGAACTACTCCACCAAAATTCGCATGAACTGCCTGATTAGCAATAACATTGGATAGCATCACTCCATCACGAATTACAGATGCAGAAGTATCATCGCACGAAGATTCGATGCCTAATATGATAGTTGAACTCATTAGAATCAAAAAATAAACAATTAAAACAGTTTGTTTCATCTGCAAAAGCCTACAATCGATTGGCACAACAATTGCAGTCTTTCTGTTTTTGGCTGATAATTGCTTTGTTGTAGCCGTTTCCTTGCTATATTTACAAATTATTCGCTACTTTTGCGAAACAAAGTTCAAAGGTATAAAAAAAACACTTAAAATAGCAGGTTTTAGCATTGGAGGGATATTTTTATTTCTCATGCTGTTATTTATTGCGCTGCAAACCAGCCCGATACAGAAAGTGTTGTCGAATGCCATTGTTTCTGAACTTTCTAAAAAACTGCACAGCAAAGTCACTGTCGGCAAAATTGAATATCAGTTTTTCAACGATGTAGCCATTCACAATTTGTATGTCGAAGATTTGCAAAAAGATACGCTTTTGTATGTAAATCAGGCCAATGCACATTTTAAATTCTGGAAATTCTTTAGCGGGAAAATTATATTCACATCCATTGAATTGAATCAACTTTTTGCTAATCTGAGAATTGATAAAACAGGGCACTCCAACCTCGATTTTGTGATTGATGCTTTTAAAACTCCACAAAAAAACGATACGGCGAAAATCACGTATAAAATAAACCGCTTTAAGCTGCTAAATTCCAGATTCTCTTACACAAATTTTAAAGAATTACAAGCCGTTCCCAGAGGAGTTTTTAATCCCAATAAATTAAAAATCAGGAATATAAATCTTGATTTATCGCTCAGTATTCTAAAAAAAGATTCGTTCAATGTGCGGGTCAATAATTTAGTAGCCCAAGAAGCCAGTGGGCTGAATCTGACCGGTTTCCACACGCAGATATTCGGATCAAAAAACAGTATACATATTCCAAAGGTTCAGTTGACTATGCCGGCCTCCAGTATTAATCTGGAAGATATTCAATTTAAATACGACAGTTTGGCTGATTTACAGCACTTTGCCAACAAAGTGCGTTGGAATGCTCCTATAAAATCATCGCGCATTGCATTTTCCGACCTGAAAGCCTTCGTTCCCGAATTCAATAACCTGAAAGGCTCAGCTAGCTTTAAAGGTTTGATTACCGGACGAGTAAAGAGTCTGCATTTTGAAAAAATGGAAATAAAATACGGTAATTCATTTCTATTAAATGCAGATTTGGATGTTAACGGATTACCTGATTTGCGCGAAGCATTTATTTACGGTCAAATACGCGATTTGCATTTCGAAAAAAGTGATTTGCAGGACTTTGTCTCTGATCTTACCCGAAAACCATTTCTGTTGCCCGACGAACTCAATGAACTTGGATTGCTGCATTACAAAGGAAACATTACCGGATTTTTGAATAATCTGGTGGTTTACGGAAATGTGCTCACTGATATCGGGAATGTATCTACTGATGTTTCCCTGAAATTTGAGAATCAACTGAAGAATCTGGCTTATAACGGAACGATAAAATCAGACAATCTACAGTTAGGCAAATTGCTTCATAATAAACAATTAGGCAATGCCACCTTCAAGCTGAATACAGTTGGAACTAAAAAGGAAAACTTACCGATACAGGGTACAATCGAGGCTGAAATTCCAGAATTTCAGTTCAACAATTACAAGTATAAAGATATTCAGTTCGAGGGAAAATATGACGGAAAAGGCTTTGATGGAACTGCTGACTTACAGGATGAAAATATTGACACTCATTTCGTTGGGAAAATTGACCTGACTCAAAAACTACCAATTTTTGATTTCAGCTTGTTAGTAAATAATATAAACCTGAATGCACTGAAACTTACCGACAAATATCCCGGTGCAAGACTTTCGTTCAATGGGAAAACCAATATTGTTGGAAATTCTCTGGATAACATAAATGGTACTGTGCGTTTTGAGAATATAAAATTCAACTACCTGAATAAAACCCTTAATATAGATAATATTCAGGCTGTTTCACGCATTGAGCCCAACAAAACAAATCTCAGCATCACATCCGATTTTCTGAACGGCTCATTAAACGGTGATTTCAAGTATAGAACAATAGCACAAACGATCAACAAAATAGTATTGAACTACTTGCCTTCACTTGCCACACTTGAAAAACATACAACTGAAAACGAACCAAATCATATTGATTTTGATTTCAAACTTTCTAATACAAAAGAAATTTCGGAAATTCTGGTATTACCATACTCACTCGATGGAATGTCAACTCTGAAAGGCTTTATTGATGAAAAGACTAATAAACTAGACATTTCAGGGAATATCCCGATGTTGAAATCAAACAAGCAGAAAATTGAAAACATAAGCTTGCATATTGAAAATCCTAAACAACAATTGCAATTAACCTCCCGGGCTCAATTGGAAACTAAGGATGAAATGTTGCGCATTTTCATTCGAGCTACAGCAGCAAAAGATACAATCGGGACTCAACTGGGTTGGCAAAACAATCAACAAATAACCAATGCAGGTGAAATTGGTGCCGTGGTTCGATTTAAAACCGAAAACGAAAAGCTCGCAACACAATTAAATATCCACCCATCTCAGGTAATTATCTCAGATTCTACATGGAATATCCATCCTTGTCAAATTAACTTGAATCCAGACAGCAGTATACGAATTAAAGATTTTAATTTCGAAAGTCACAAACAGTTTGTACATATTAATGGGATTGCTTCAAAAAACAGAAATGACAGTGTGGCGGTAGTTATGAACCAACTGGATTTGGATTTTATTATGGGACTTCTCAAGCTGAAGGGTATCAGCATTGGGGGTATTGCAACCGGAAGGGCAACTTTATTAAGTGCACTGGAACAGCCTATTTTTGAAGCGAATATAAAAGTAAAAGATTTTAATCTCAACCATAAAGTGATTGGTGACGCGAATGTATTTTCGACCTGGGATAAAAAAACGAGTCAGTTACTGGCAAGTGGCTTTTTTATCGGAAATAAAAATGATACCATTGTCAAAGCGAAAGGATTTTACACACCGGCTACCGACACCATTGATATACATTATGATGCCCGACGTTTCAGCATTGAATTTCTGACGCCCTATTTTGAATCGGTTGCTAAAGATTTTAGAGGATTTGCTAGTGGTAATATCAGGATGTACGGTCCGTTGAAACATGGCGTGAGCTTCGAGGGAGACGGTTTTGTGTCCGGAGGTAGGGCAACAGTCCGAACGTTAAGAACAACGTATTTCATTGATGATTCGGTTCATCTGACAAAAAAAACAATTGAATTCCGGAATATAACAGCCTATGACCAGGAACGAAATCCGGTAAATGTAAACGGAAAACTGACTCACAACGGGTATTTTCAACATATGAAATTTGATGTGAATATAGCCGGACAAAACGTGTTGGCACTAAATACACAAGCCGAAGACAATGATTATTTCTTTGGAAAAGCCTATGCCAATGGAACTGTACATATATTCGGAGACGAAAAAGAAGCAAACATAAATGTCAATGCGGTTTCTCAACCTAATACCAAATGTTATATCCAAATGGGTGGTGCGTCAAAAGCTTCCGACAACAGTTTTATCAATTTTGTAAACAAACGGATTTACTCAAAAAAAGATTCAGCCTTGCATAGTAAACCGACTACTGCTAACGACATGAATGTAAAAATAGATTTACAGATTGAAGTAAATCAGAATGCAGATATGGAATTGATAGTCGACCCCAAAGGTGGTGATGTGATTACCGGAAAAGGAAACGGTAACTTACGGGTTGAGTTTGACAGCTTCTCAGATGTTAAGCTTTATGGAACTTACACCTTAAATAATGGTTATTATCTGTTTACGCTTCAGAATTTTATTCGGAAAGAATTTAAAATCGATCAGGGAAGCACCCTTGTCTGGACCGGGAATCCACGAAGTGCATCCAGTAATATCCGTGCCTTGTTTCCTTTGACAGCCTCCCTGAAGGATTTGGATGAAACGCTCTTAAATTCAACTTCAAGAACCAGTGTGCCCGTAAATTGCGTATTGAAACTGACCGACAATATCATGAAACCAACCGTAAAATTCGATATTGACTTGCCACAAAGCGACGAAGGGGTAAAACAGCGTGTTCGGAATATTATCAATACCGACGAAATGATGAACCGCCAGATTCTTTATTTGCTGGTTTTCAATAAGTTCTATATGCCCGATTACATGAAAGCTGCTGCCACTTCAAATCTGGGATCCAGTGAAGCAATTTCCTTTGCAACTTCT
Organism: uncultured Bacteroidales bacterium; assembly: GCA_903901975.1. Taxonomy (GTDB): domain Bacteria; phylum Bacteroidota; class Bacteroidia; order Bacteroidales; family Paludibacteraceae; genus Paludibacter. Next base: position 9,467 of record CAIUTB010000057.1, on the reverse strand, counting down.
ACGGTTAGCGCTCAGGTTAACAACTGGATTTCGCAAATGTCAAAGTCCAATAATTTATCCGTAGGTATTGATTATCGAACCAACGATTTATTGAATTCCGATTTACAAACACAGGTTATCTATCAACCAAACAACCGGCTGATAATCAATGGAAATTTTGGATATCGTTTTGATAATCTTTCAAATAATACCAATAAATTTATCAACGACGTTGATTTTCAATACTTATTGACGACATCAGGCAAATTGCGATTTAAAGCCTATAATCATACCATCGACCGTTATCAGCTCAGTAAAGCAACCCAAACCGAAGGCGTCGGATTTATTTACAAAGAAGACTTTAACAGCGTGGGGGAATTATTTAGTTATTACTGGAATTTGTTGGTTGGTCAAAAGCAAAAAAAGGATGAGACAAAAACTCTTCAAAAGAAATAACGGATTACTAGTCAGTTTTTTATTCCTATGCGGATCGGTTCTTTCCCAGTCGATTGAAGATCTGTATGTAAAAATGCCGGATATTCTGAATCCAACACTCAGCAGTCAGAACCGACTCGAACTGCTCGAATATCATAAGGCGCATCAAAGCGACAGTACCCTGAACAGATTTGGGAATCAAGTATATTTGGTATTAATGGATACGCTGAATGAGCATATTGTGGTGAAGAATACAGCAACTTCAACTTTCGATATGAAACTCAATTATACGACCGATTCTGTTCCGTATATTGGAATTATCCGAACAGTCTGTGCTCCTGTTTGTCATTCTATTGTTGAGTTCTACGATACTGCATGGAACGCTATTCCACTTCAGTTCAGTATGCCAAAAGCCATCGAATGGCTTGATGGAAAGCGTATTAATCCTGATATAATTGATTCCGGCTGGTTGAAAAAGACACTGGACATCAGTTTTATAGGCCTGAGCTTTGGCAGTGACAACAATATTATAACAGCTAAAAATAACAGCCTGGATTTTTTAAGTGCTGTAGATCGTAAAATAATCAGACCATTTATTACGGATAAAATTTTCTCATATAAATTAAAGAACCGAATGTGGGTTCAAGAACCATAAAAAAGGCCCTGAACTCTTGTTCAAGGCCTTTTTTATAAACATTTTCAGTTCTTATTTCTTTTCGCCGCGTTTTGCGTAACGGTTCATAAACTTGTCAACACGTCCTGCAGTATCCACCAATTTAGATTTACCGGTATAGAAAGGATGTGATGAGCTTGAAATCTCCATTTTAACCACAGGGTAAGTTACACCATCAATATCGATAGTTTCTTTTGTGTTTACGGTAGAACGAGAAATAAAGGTGTCGCCGTTTGACATATCTTTAAATGCTACCGGACGATAATTTTCTGGATGAATTCCGCTTTTCATATCTGTATTTATTAATTTATTTTCTTCCTTTTGTTTGGGCTTGCAAAATTACTAATTTTCGCCAAATAATCAAACATTTTCTGAGAATTTTATTTTTTAATTCAATATCCGGTAACTAAAAACACAGAAATATTTGCTAATATGCTGAATATCTGAATTGTAAAAATTAATTTAGTTGTGACAATTTATACATTTCAGCTGCATTTATTGACCTTAAGCTCTTCCTTTCAAGCTCCGAGTATAGAAAAGAAAGTTCAACTGAGCAGTTTATAAGCTTAAAAAACTATTCCCACAAAATAAGAATGGGCTGATTTTTCGTGAATCAGCCCATTCTTTATATATACTATTGACTCCTAACTAACATATAAACAAACTGTTAATAGAACCCTAATTATTAGTTCGTTGATATTTTTGCTAAATCCATTCATTTCAGGCTCTAAAAGTCCCCCTTGAGGGGGAACCAACGGTCATCGACCGAAGGGAGATAATTAGGGGGCTGCTATAAACTACTGACTATTCCGCCGGTTTCATAACCACTTCAAACACATTTCCCTGTGATACGATGGCTTTCAAAGCAGCCTGAACGCTTTCGGGAGTCATGGCTTCAACTGCAGCTTTGTAGTCGGAAACTAAGTTCAGCTTGTCCTGATAATAACGTTCCAAGGCCGATGACCACCAATTATTTTGTTCCACATCTTCCTTGTATTTTTTCAGCATGTTTTCCTTCACTTTTTGGAAATCGTCGGCACGCGGACCTTTGGCAATGATTTCGTTGATTTCGGAATAAATAATCGAAATCAAACGGTCTTGTTTCAGGTTATCGCAGTCGAATTGCATCAATAAGGATGCTTCGTCTACCGGCGTATTGTTTATGCTGCCACGAACTCCAACTCCATACGAACCACCTTCTTTTTCGCGAATACTTTCCAGATAACGGATGTTCAGAACACTTCCAACAGCAGTAACATTTACGCGATTAGCCATATTAAACGGCAGGGCAGCAGTGTAATAAATAAAGTTCGATGCTTTTTTCACCTTCATGTCTTTGATAAAGGAATTAATGACCTTGCCTTTCGGTTTACGAATTCCATTGTCAGTAAAAGTTTGTCCACCTTTAGCCGATTTTAGTCCGCCCAAATAAGTGCAAATAGCAGCCTTAACTTTTTCATTGCTTGGGTCAATATTCCCTGTCAGAATAAAAGTAAAGTTAGCCGGAACAGCAAAACGTTGTTTGAAAACAGCCAATGCCTTAGCCTGATCAATTTTATCAACAGTTTCCAGATTCATTAGCACCGTACGTGAGCTATGATTGGTCATCATCACCCCTACTGTATCCGAAAATGCTTTGCGTGGATCTTTGGCTACGTTTGCCATGGAAGCTTTATATGAGTTTATCAATGCTGTAAATGCATTGTCGTCCTTGCGAGGAGCTGTGAAGTTCAGGAAAACGAGTTGCATCATGGTTTCAAAATCGGCTACTGAAGAGTTTCCTGAGAAACCTTCATCGTATCCATCAATTGATGGTGTAACAGTTGCAATTTTTCCGGTAAGGACTTTTCCAAGTTCAATTTGGTTATAATCTCCAAGCCCATTGTTGCTTATAAAGCCGGCAGCGACTGTTGCCGATGGAAGATCAGCCAGATTTTTTACTTTAGAAATTCCACCATTGCTGAATGCTGTGAGCAATATTTCATCTTTTTTAAATGTTGTTGGTTTGAAAACAACTTTCACACCGTTGCTCAGGGTCCATTCGGTTGTTCCCAACACTTTATTTTCGGCAATTTTAGCCACAGTTCCGGCTTTTGGAGCTTGTTTAATAAGCGGTTTGTTCATTACTTCTTCCGCTTTGGCTTTTAATTCGGCTTTTTTGGTACTTTCAATAGCAGCCAGAATTTGCTCTTTAGTCGGGATTTTTACTGCTTCTTTGTCGGGTGCCATAATCGAAACAATCAGATTGCTATCCGTAACATAGGATTTGGCCATTTGATTTATCATTTCAATTTTAAGCTGTGGTGCCATCATTTTCACGGTATTATATTCCCACTCTATTCCCGGAATTGGTTCCTGAGTCAGGAAGTTACGGACATATTCTCGTACCAATGCGTTGTTTTTCTGATTATCTTTTTCGTTGAATGATTTTTCAAGGTTTTTCAGGTAATCGGTTTTAGCACGTTCCAATTCGGAATTGGTAAAGCCAAAACGTTTAATTTTTTCGGCTTCGAGTAATAAAGCTGTCAACCCTTCCAATTCTTTTCCCTCTTTTGGTATAGCAATGAGTTGGAAAGCATCTTTCGATTTCACTAATTCGCCATATTCAGCTCCACCCCCCACAAAAGGAGCATCCGCTTGCTGGGTAATTTCTTCAAAACGGTTGGAAATCATTGTTGAGATAAGTGAATTTACCGTTAAACTGGCATAACCCATCATCGATAATTTTACTTCTGTCGGTAATTTATCGTGTTTGTATTCTAACTCCACACGCGTCATACGGGCTTCAGCATCTTTCACTATCGAAATAATGGGTGCAGCATTATTCAAAATCGAATATACCGGACGTTCGCCTGCATTTTCTTTTCTGGAAATATCGGCAAAAGTAGATTTAATTTTGGCTTCTACTCTATCTACGTCCACGTCACCTACAATCAAGATAGCCTGTAAATCGGGGCGATACCATTTTTTATAAAAATCACGAATGGTTTGGTGAGCAAAATTATTAATAATGGCTGTATCACCAATCACATCACGTTTTGCATATTGCGAACCGGGATATTTCAGCTTGTTCGATTCTTTCCACATACGGCGGTCGGCACCTGCACCCTGACGCCATTCTTCGCGAATCACGCCACGTTCGTCATTAATCTCACCACCATCGAGCGTAATAAAACTCGACCAATCGTGTAAAACCAACAGCGCGCTGTCAACGATTCCGTCACGGGTAGTAGGCACATCCGAAAGATTATAAACCGTTTCGTCAAGCGAAGTATAGGCATTAATATTCGAACCGAATTTCACCCCTATGGTTTCAAAATAGTTGATAATTCCTTTTCCCGGATAGTTTTTAGTTCCATTAAAAGCCATGTGCTCCAAAAAATGCGCCAATCCGTTTTGATTGTCGTTTTCCAGAATTGCTCCAACATTTTGAGCGATAAAAAACTCAGCCCGTTGTTTTGGTTCTTTGTTGGCCCGGATATAATAAGTCAAGCCGTTTTCTAATTTTCCGTAACGAACTTTGGGATCAATCGGAAGTAAGGGCATTTGTTGTGCACTTACACTGAAAGTCAATGCTAACAGTAAGCCAAATGAAATCCGTTTAATAAGATTTGTTTTCATACTTTTTAAAATTTATTAATGTTATGTTTGTTGATTTTTATTCAATTTTAAAGACACAAAGAAAAGAAATAATTCTGAATTAACGAAAAGAATTGAGTACTTTTACATGAATAAATATTTAAAAAAATGGAATACTTGCATTCCAACTAATAATGACTTTATTTTCAGGTAATTCTTACATAAGAGTCCGTTAATTAAACTAATTTTGCAAATAAAACGCTATGGCAGAAGAATTGTTTATTTTACAAAGTAACGATAAGAAACAGCAGTACGAAAGTTTGCTACCGCAATTGGAAGCCTTAGTACGGGGCGAAACCGATTTGATTGCTAATATGGCAAATATAGCAGCAGCTTTGAAAGAAACTTTCGGCTGGCTATGGGTTGGTTTTTACCGGGCACAAAACAACGAACTTATCCTTGGTCCATTTCAGGGACCGATTGCCTGCACCCGCATTGGATACGGAAAAGGGGTTTGCGGAACTGCCTGGAAAGAAGCAAAAAATCTTCTCGTTCCCGATGTGGACAAATTCCCCGGACATATTGCCTGCAGCAGCAGTTCGGTGGCTGAAATTGTGGTACCAATCCTTGATTCAAGTGCTGAAGTTATTGGAGTACTTGACGTTGACAGTGAAAGATATGACATATTAGACAATATTGATGTGGTTTATTTGGGAAAGATTAGCCGGTTGATAACTGAGAATCATTTCACATTTTGAGTATAGGTCTTTAAAAAACAGTGAAAAATAGCTGATGATACATCTAAAACTTCACCGACCAGGTAAACGATGGCATAATTGGAAACAATGACATTGATTTCAGCACCGGAGTATAGGTTTTATCAGGATTTTCTACCCCTTCGATAAAATAGATAAACGGATTGGCCTGATTATAAAGGTTGTATATTCCTAATGATATATTGGCATCCAAATGTTTCTTACGGGTTTTGTAGTTGTGATTAAACGATACATCCAGTCGGTGTGTTGCTTTTGTCCGATAATTATTTCGTTCAGTTTCCACCAACTGAAAATCTCTTCCGTCATAGTCGTGAACCTGAAAGGGCAAATAATTGGCTGTCGGGTTTACAAAAATATAAGTAGGAACGGTGATGGGTTTACCAGAGTTAAACTGCCAGGTAGCTGAAAAAGACCACGAATCAGAAAGTTTAAACTCAGAAGTCAGCGAAAGAGAATTCCGAATATCTGTTGGAGCTGCAAAAGGCAGTCCGCCATTCAATTCATCAAACTGACAAACCGCTTTCATCAACGTGTAATCGGCAGTAAGTTTCAACCCGTTGGTGTTGTATTTTGCAGAGAAGTCAATTCCATACGCTTTCCCATTTCCCTGAGTAAGGTATTTTCTCGTATCACTCATTATATTGGTTTGGGTAGCATAAGCCAATGTGTAAAAAGCATCATAGCCATCCTGAAATTCCACCATGTTTTCCATGGTTTTGTACCATGCATCCACTTTCAATGATAACTTCGCATTTTTCAATGATAAGTCTTTTGCAGCACCGAGTGAGAAATTCCATGATGCTTCGGGTCGGAGCGTTGTACCCGACGGAAAGAACATTTGGAAAGGCAAACCCAGACCTGAATTGGCAACCCTATGAACTGGCTGAGTCATACGGTCGATGGAAGCACTGATGGAATAATCGTTCGCAAAAATGCCGTGATATCCTATTCTGGGCTCAAGGTTGGTATAGGTTTTATCCTGATTCCCAATTGTACTTGCCCGTAATCCGGCAGTAAGAGTTTGTTTTTTGGCCAGTTTATATTCCCCTTCAGCAAAAACTACTCCTTCGTTTAAACGCACTTGTTCCGTGGGTTTTACGCTGTTTAGATTTGAATCATTCACATTAAACTGAATGGGAGTGAAACCGAATGTTTTGAATGTGACACCGGCATTCAGATTGAACTTGTCGGAAACCCGATACTTGAATTTATCAACCAATCCGGCTGAGTTTATTCCGGTGAGTAATTGAACTATTTGTTTCATATTGCTGTTGAGTTCCACAGTCGAATTACCAAAATCATATCCATACATATCACCATAAAAAAACAACTGATTTTCGGCTTTATCCGATAGTGTTCTATACCAGTTCAGACCCAGGTTTTGTTGGTGATTATCCATCCAGGCTTTATTCACAGTATTATCCATTGTGCTTTTTACATCAATTCCATCCGTATTGCTCAAAAAAGTCAATTTCAGTTTGTCTTTTTCTGATAATTTCCAAAGCAAATTGGCATTAATATCTCCAAAATGAATTCCAAACCGTGTTCCCACCTGCTCGGGAAGTAGCGGTGATATTATATCTACAATACTGTAATTGGAGATACGCCCGGCAATTGATAATGCCAGTTTATCCTGCACAAGGGGGATATTCAGAGCCAGTTTACTCGAAAGTAACCCTATTTCGGCTTCGCCCTTGAATTTCTTCAGGTTGGCATCTTCGGTTTGTACATTTACTACCGATGATATTTTACCTCCGTATTCGGCAGGAAAATCGGATTTATACAGTTTAGCACTTTTAATAATGGTGGGATTATAGACAGATACCAATCCGAAAAAATGTTCGGTAGTATATAACGGAACGCCATCCAATAAATACAGGTTCTGACCATGCAAACCGCCCCGAACCTGCATATCAGCAGCTCCGTCAGTACTTGAGGTTACTCCGGCTGTAAGGCTGAAAGCTTTCAGAATATCACGTTCGCCAATTAAAGCCGGTATGGTTTTAAGCTGACGACCTTCAATCTGTTCGAGCGATGCAGGTGATTCGGTAGCAGGACGGGAACTGATTACTTCCACTTCGCCCAGATAAATAGAACCCGGGATGGTCTGCATTTCCACTACCAGCGTTGTATCGGATTGTAAACTGAGTTTTAGTTCTTTTTTGATAAACGGATAGGCATCCATCACAAAAGAATAATCGCCTTTTGGCATATTAAACAGAAAAGCACCATTTTTGTCCGCATCAATTACTCTGTTGAAAGGCATGACCGTGATGGGTACTTTCCGAATTCCTTTTTTAGTACGGGCATCTATAATTTTTCCATGCACTTTAAAGCGCATTTCGGTTTCCTGAGCGTGCAAACTTACAAAACCAATACTCAAAAGCATTAGCAACCCAAGCACTTTTAAACTGATTGTTATCTTCATTGTTTTAATTTGCCTGAGGTTTAATAACTACTCGCACACTATCGGTTATAGAATTACCAAAAAGCCCTACACCATTCACTATATTCGAGAATTTAGGAAGCACACCGCCAAAGGATTGAATCAATGCCAGCACAGGTGAGTTATAACTGTAACCGGACGATAACGAATTAATTTCCTGTGCTTTCTGGTATTTATAGCATGTAGGATCGAAGGTAGTTAATTTTATAGTAACCGATGTAGTATCTCTGCCTGATACGAAATTACTTGTTTGAAAGATACCTTCATTTTGCAGCATTGTTCCCCATATCATTTCCGAAGAGGAGCTAAACTCGTAAACATAATCACGGTTAGCAGTAGCTGAGTATTTAATGACTAAACTATTTATATTTACAGTATCAAACTTCATATCAGGGAAAGTACCAACTATCCAGCTCTGTTGAGTTTTGCCAGTAAATACACAATTTGCAGTGGTAATACGTGCCGGATCAGGAATAACGGTAGTTTGGGCGTGTATTGTTCGGTCGCTTAGTACTACTTTCAGGAAAAAAGTTTTCCCTTTTTCAACAATTAGCTTTTTTTGAATATCTTGAAAAATACAGCTATCGGGCGATAGGCGGGCAAGTTCTACCCAATTGCTATCCACCCCACACAGATAAACCTTTGCTTCGGGGTAAGGATTCTTAACCAGAGGATAATTCTCATTCCAAGTTCGGTATAAATACACCTGCACAGGTTGTGTGGGAGATAGGATAGAAAATACCACCGGAACAGGCGTGTTATTCCAGGGTGCAATTTCCAACACGGAATTGGCACAGGATGCAAGGACAGTCATGAACAAAATGTAAATAAGGTTTTTTTTCATGAGGGAGTTTATTTGAATGTGTAAGCGGCTTTAAGACTTAATACAGGATTGATAATAAAACCGGAATAAACAAAAAATCGGTTATTTACTTCACTAAAAGTAATATAATCACCAATGGTATTTAAGCTGCCTTCCATAAACCAGTTTTTGGAAATAGCCTGACGATAACCGAATAACAATGATATATTTATATTTCCATAATCCCTATAGACATTATTATAAGTCAAATGTTCCGGGGATTTATAAGTGTTTACGAGTATAGCACTATAGTTAATTGGTAATGATAAATAAAAACCTGAATTAAGTTTTGCTTTACCTTTCATGTAACGATTTTTAAAACCTAAATACCAACGGGGCTCAATACCCAAATTGAGGGCTAATTTGTATGCAAACTGATAACCACTAATATGTTGTGAATCGTAATAGCGAATAGAATCACGAATATTAATCGAATCTTTTGAGTAGAAATATTGTGCCTGATTGACAAAACTATGCGTCAATCCAATTCTAGTACTCAACGTCCATGACGGTGCAATTCGTTTCTCACCGAAATAATTCATGCTTAAGGGAACACTAAAAGTATTATCTGTAAAGTCAATACTTCGTTAAACTTAATGTTAATCGTTTGAATATCAAGAAAATAAACCTGATATTATTTGTATAAGTCATTGGAAATCATTACCTTTATAGGTACTTCAACTCCTATAAATTCATGATTTCCAAGACTCATAATTC
>CAIUTB010000056.1 GCA_903901975.1 uncultured Bacteroidales bacterium | reverse complement strand
GTCCATGCGTTCGCATTTGTCACAATCAATGTATTTTGAACAAGGAGCGCATCGCAAGCAATTACGGCAAAGATGGCATTTCAGATGAACAGCTTTTTGAAAGTGTGGGAGATTGGATGTCTAACTTTTTCGATTACAGAGAAACAGATTTGCGCATACTTCAAAAGATGAAAGAAATCAACTGCACACAAAATGACGTTTTTCAATTAATCGGACTTTTGACATCTTTACGAGTAGCACACGACAGCGACAACGCAGCATTAAGAAGCGAAGTAAAAACCTACCCATTGACACAGGCGCAAATTTCGGAATTTACAGAAGATTATTTGGAGAAAGCACAGGAAAGCACCATTTTTTCGCTTTGGGATATTTACAACATTGCGACAGAATTGTACAAACCTGGCAAAACGGACATCCCGAACCTGATACCGCAAAACTTTGCACTGATGGAAGTATTAACAGACCGTTACAGTTTGAATTAAAAATGGAAAAGCTTCTAACAGTTTGCAGGTCTGCACAGGGGAACAAGTACACAAACGCCATAAACATCAAAGGCGAGTATTTAAAAAAGTACGGTTTTGAGCAGGGCGATTTTGTGAAAGTGAGCGTTACAAAGAACAAAATCACGATTGAAAAAAATGTGGACACAGGGCTTTTGACCTGTATGGGTACGAAAAACCCCGCACTTTTGCAGATGATTGAGGGATTAAGTTTGACGCTGTAAGTGCCTGAAAAGGGCTGAAAACAGGCTTCTCGCTTCTTAAAACAAGGGGTGAAAAGCCGTTTTTGGACTACTTTTGTCGCGCCAAAAGTAGCAAAAGGCGCAAACGCCCGAAATGGGCAGAGTGGAATGAAACGAGTTAGCCGAAGGCAAGACGAGTTCTTTACGACAACTAAAGAAAAATCATTTACCTATAAAATATTTGTAGTGTTTGAGCTCCTGTCTGTGAAGATCGGAGCTTTGTTTTTTGTGTTAAACAACAGTTGTCAAAAGATTAATTTTCAAAAAATAAATTCATATCTTTGAAGTCAAATTATAAAGGAGAACTCTCATAATTAAAGGAAACTTACTTAGTCGAAAATCACATTTACAGATTGGATATTTATTAATGCCAATCTATACGGAATTAGAAGAAAAATAAAAAAACATTTTTTAAATTTCAATTGAAAGAAAATATGAACGAGAACCAATCACAACAAATTCAACTCTTTAAATCTATTTTCAAAGGAAGAGAAGATGTATTTGCTGTGCGTTGGGAAAATGGTAAGAAGAGTGGTTATATGCCGGCATACACTTACGACCCATACTTGTATCGTGTTCATAAAATGCAGGGTGGTACTTTCCAAAATTATCAGGACAAAACATATTTACCTTTATCAGATAAAGAAATTGAGAAGCATTTGAGGGGCGAACAATTAGTCGGAATATACCCGCTTCTTCAGGATAATACTTCTTGGTTTATTGCAGCTGATTTTGATGACGATAATTGGTTAGAGGAATGTAAAACTTTTTTGAAAATTTGTTTTGAATACGATATTCCGGCTTATTTAGAACGTTCTCGTTCAGGGCAAGGTGGACATATTTGGATTTTCTTTAAACAACCATATCCAGCTATCCGAAGCCGAAAAATCATTCTTTCATTACTTGAAAAGTCCGGTGTTTTTTCAGTTTTCGATAAGAGTTCAAGCTTCGACAGATTATTCCCGAATCAGGATTTTCTTTCTGGAAAAGGATTGGGAAATTTGATTGCATTGCCATTGTACAAAAAAACATTTGAACAAGGGAATAGCTGTTTTTTGGATACAGAGAGCTTTCAACCAGTTCTGGATCAGTTTGAATTTTTGAAGAATATCAAACGAATCACCATTTCAAAGCTCGATGAACTATATCAATCAACTTCAACCAATTTTGATTCTAATAATCCACTCACTATAAACACAACACCAGCTAAAAAAATTTGTAATAACCTTACAATCACATTAAACAATTTGGTCAGGATCAACAGAAACGGTTTATCCACTTCATTAATAAACTTTTTAAAAGAGGAATTGAATTTTGCAAACACTGAGTACTTTATTAAAACGAAGGCAGGCAAGAGTACTTTTGAAACAGACCGTTATTTTAAGTTTGTAGAGGAAACTGAGAATGAAGTTATTGTTCCTCGGGGTTTTATTGGCAAACTAATTCGATTTTGCCAAGGAAAGAATATCGAGTTTACTTTCAATGATATAAGAAAAAAACTGAATCCAGTTGAATTCGAATTCAATGCTCAACTTAGAGAATACCAGCAAAGTGCTATCGAAACTGTGGCCAAAAAGGATTTTGGTGTAATAGTTGCACCGCCAGGTTCAGGGAAAACGATAGTTGGACTAAAAATAATCTCAGACAGAAATCAACCGGCATTAATTATTGTACACCGCAAACAATTGGTAGAACAATGGATGGAGCGTATTGAAACATTTATGGGTATTCCCAAACATGAAATAGGGAGAATTGGGCAAGGTAAAACTAAAGTTGGCAAAAAGATTACCATTGCTACAATTCAAAGTTTATCCAAAGAATTAAATAAAGCTGAATCAGACAGTTTTGCAAACACATTTGGAACAATTATCGTAGATGAATGCCATCATATTCCTGCCAAAACCTATAGTGACACAATTGCCAAACTACCAACATATTATTTGTATGGTTTGACAGCCACACCGTTTAGAAAATATAACGATGGGAAGATTATTTTTTTTCATTTAGGAGAGATTATTGTAGAAATTAAACCAACAGAAATTACTTCATACAAACAAGCCAAAATTATCATCCGGAATACGGAACTTGACATTCCTTTTAATTCAAAAACAGATCAATTTGAAACACTCTCAAAAGTATTGGTTCACGATTCTGCACGGAACAAATTGATTTTAGAAGATATCTTTGCGGAGCTAAAACTCAGTAAGAAAGTGGTCATTATTACTGAAAGGAAAGAACATATCGACACCTTAAATCAATATCTGAAACAGTCGTATGAAACGGTTACTTTGAGTGGAGACGATTCGGAAAGTAGCCGAAACCATAAATGGAAAACACTCAAGGAGGGTAATTATCAAGTTCTTATCACTACCGGACAGTATTTTGGAGAAGGATCAGACTTGCAAAATGCTAATTCTCTTTTTCTTGTATATCCTTTTGCATTTGAAGGAAAACTAGTTCAGTATATTGGCAGAGTTCAACGATCGGAGATTACTCCCACAATCTATGATTATAGGGATATCAAAATAGATTATCTGAACAAACTTTTTCTGAAAAGAAATACCTATTATCGGAAAATTGAGAAACAATCTTCATTGTTTGATGAGCCAACAGAAGAAATAGCAATTCTTGAAAATAGTCAAAAAATTGAGCTGAAAATAAAAGTCTCCATTGAGGAACTTGATTTTCGTTATGGTAGCGTTGTATTCAAATATGTAATTCCGGAAATAACAGTGCCAGTAGAATTTGAAATTGAGAATCTTCAAATCAGACCTGAATTTGAAGTTTTAAAGCCTTATTTTGCAAAGTCTTTAAATTCGAAGTTTGTTTCATTTGATATTTATGCAGAATTTGAGAATGGAGAATTAGTATCTCAATTGGCCACATCTACTGACCTTCAAAAAATCAATCAAGAAGTAATAGAAGGTGTAAGGTTCAAATTCATCACAAATTCCTTTCTCGGCATGAAGCCTCAAACAGAATCTAATCTTATGACTGTTGATGAATTATTGAAGAAAGGCAATAGTGAAACTGGTCTTTATAATGATGGTGAAACTTTGCTAGACGATTTGTTGAGCCACAAAACCTTTAGGCATTCAAAGCAATTAAGATATTTAGCTAATCGGCATGAAAGGACTATTCTGAAAATCAGATTTGTTTTAAGTCCTTTCTCTTTCGTTTTTTTACTCTCAGGTGAAAATCAATTTCATATAGTTTTAGAAACACTTGACACAGAGGAAGCAACTTATTTATGGCATATAGAAAAGGATAAAACACAACTTAAATTCCAATTAAAAATAATAGACGAACACCTTTCAATTATTCGAAATAATGGAAGACAGACATTTCTTGAAACTAAACCAGAAAATTTTAGTAGAATTCTTCACGATTATTCTGATACAAAAAAAGAATTTGTGATTTGGAAGGATTTATTGGTAGAGAGAATTAATTAGATATTAAAAGAAAATGATAGATCATTTGCATAAAGTACCAAAATATGGTATCTTTGGCAAAAAATTACTTCAATGGGTAAGCAAGAAGAAATAACATTAAGTCAATGGACAGAAAACCTTCAATCGCGTGGAAGGTATGCTTTTTCATTAAGTTTGCTGGCAGATGAACTACCGGGCTATACAGAAATTGCTGCAAAAAGAGCATTAAGTCGCTTGTCGGCAAAAGGTAGAATTATTTCCATTTATAAGAGCTATTACCTCATTATTCCACCGCAGTATTCATCTAAAGGGATTCTGCCTCCGGCGATGTTTTTGGATGGTTTAATGAAAAATATAGAGCGACCATATTATTTGGCATTACTTAATGCAGCAGGATTTTATGGAGCCTCACACCAACAACCACAAGAATTTTTTGTTGTTACTAATTTTCCATTTTTACGCTCGACTCAAAAAAAAGGATTAAAGATAAATTACATTAGCAAAAAGAATATTCCAGAATCACTTCTGGAATCAATGAAAACAGAAACCGGCTATCTTAAAGTCTCCAACCCTGCCCTTACTGCTTGCGATTTAATACAATTTGAGAAACGGGTTGGCGGTATAAATCGGGTTTCAACAGTATTAAATGAATTAGCTGAGTCAATTAAGCCTGAAATGTTTAGCACCGAACTTTTTGAACATGTTCCGGTTACTGCATTGCAGCGTCTTGGATATATTCTCGAAGAAATCTTAGAAAACGAACTGTTATCAAATGCTTTATATAAAGCTTTACAAAAAAAGAAAGTAACTTTCTTTCGAACAGCACTTAAAGCTTCAGCAAAAATAAATGGATTTTCATCTAACGAACGTTGGAAGGTAATTGTTAACACCGAAATTGAAATTGATGATTGATTTGAGTAGCGAGAGTAGAGGCAAAACTTGTTTTGACTATGCCGAGTCATGAAAATCAACTGCTTAAAAAAGCAAATAATAAATAAATGATACCACAAGCATACATAACAGAATGGTCGAATAACGTACCATGGCAAACAAACGAACAGGTAGAACAAGACCTGGTGATATGCCGTGCATTAACGGAAATATTTAAAGATGAATTTCTAGCAAATCATTTGGCTTTCAGAGGCGGAACAGCTTTACACAAATTGTATCTCTCACCCCAGCCACGGTATTCCGAAGATATTGATTTAGTACAAATAAAAGCCGAACCAATAAAAGAAACAATTGATCGAATCAGACACATTTTGTCTTTTTTAGGTAAACCGGTTATAAAACAAAAAGCAAATAACAATACCTTGGTTTTTCGTTTTGAGTCAGAGTTTGCACCAGTTATGCCTTTACGATTAAAAGTTGAGACAAATTGCCGTGAACACTTTAACGTACTAGGTATTACAAAATTTCCTTTTTCTGTTGAAAGTCAATGGTATAGTGACAGTTGCGAGATAACAACCTATAAACTGGAAGAATTATTGGGAACAAAACTCCGGGCACTCTACCAACGTCGAAAAGGACGTGATTTATTCGATTTATACACGGCAATAACTCAAAAAGAATTGAATTTAGATCAAATACTTACCTGTTATCGTGAATATATGAAGTTCGTAGTTGGCAGTAATGCACCTACACAAAAAGAATTTTTGTTGAATATGGAAGCCAAAATGCAAGACTCAGAATTTTTGGGTGATACCAAACAATTATTGAGAAATGGTGAAAGCTACGATTCGCAAAAAGCGTATGAATTAGTGAAAACAAAATTGATTGAAAAAATTTGAAGTAAAAAGCTGGCAAAAACTAAATAATTAACCTATGGATGCATTTAAAACTCACGAACAGGTAATTTCAAATTACAGAAGCTATCTGAGTTCATTCTTAAATATTGCAGATGAAAGAATTAAAAATGAGGTTAAACGTGCATTCGAAAGTGACGGTTTTATTCCAGAACCGCTTATTCAATTTAATCCTTCCTTCGAAAAAGGGAATTCATTGAATGATTTACCTGTAAATGGAGACCTATCTAAAGCCTTTGGCGAATACAATCTTTATAAACATCAATATGAAGCCATTCAAATTGGAATCCAAAACAGAGGTTTTGTTGTAACTTCTGGTACCGGTTCCGGGAAATCACTTACCTATTTAGCGACTATTTTTAATTCTATTTTCAATGAGGGAAAACACAAAAAGAAAGGAGTAAAAGCAATTTTAGTTTACCCCATGAATGCGTTGATTAATTCTCAGGAAGAAGAGATCCAAAAATATGCTAAAAATTATGGAACTGATTTTCCAATAACATTTGCCAAATATACTGGACAGGAAGGAACAGACATTCGAGAAAGAATTAAAGATGAAGAATCTGACATTATTCTGACCAATTACATGATGTTGGAATTAATCATGACCCGGCAGTCGGAATCATGGTTTAGAGATTCTATAAAAAACAACCTGCAATACCTTGTTTTCGACGAATTACATACCTATAGAGGACGCCAAGGTTCAGATGTAAGTATGTTAGTCCGTAGAATAAAAAGCTGGTGTAACAATGATCTATCGTGCATAGGAACATCTGCAACAATGGCTTCTGCAGGCAATCCTGATGAAAAAAAAGAAGCTGTTGCAAAAGTTGCAACAACAATCTTTGGGGCCAAATACGAGATTGATCAGATTATCAGTGAACACTTAGATACTTGTACATCTGGTAAGCAATTTAATGCTATAGAATTACGTAAAGCTTTAATAAAAGGCATTGACGAAACTGCTAATGAGAGTGAGTTTGTAAATCATCCTGTTACAAATTGGATTGAATTAAATATTGCCCTACAACTCAACAACGGTGTTTTAGAAAGAGGAAAACCAAAAACGTTCAAAAACATAGCACAGCAACTTAAAGATATTACTGAACTCGATTTAAAACTAATTGAAACAAGTTTAATAGCGTTATTGAAATGGGCAGAGAAGTTGAATGAAAAGAATCGTCTGGCAAAGACCGGATTCAGTTTCCTACCGTTCCGGTTTCATCAATTCATATCTCAAACAAGTACTGTTTCAGTAACTTTACAATCACGGGATATTCGAAATATCACTATTCAATCGGGTCGATATTTCAAAGATGACAAAGGGGAAAAACTATTATACCCAATCATGTTTAGCCGATATTCGGGAGTTGATTTTATTTGTGTCGAAAAAGATGTAGATAAAAAAATCTTAATGCCAAGAAATCCGGATGAACCGGTAAGAACACTTACACAGAAGGAGGCTAAAGGTGAGAATCTAATAGAACGAAATTTTAAATCAGGATACCTGATCATTGATGAAGATGAAGACTTTTGGTCAGAAGATCCTATAGAAATCGCTCCCACAGAATGGTTGAACACCGCTGAAAATCAATTCACACCTTATTATGAATGGCAAATGCCCAAACGAATTTATTTTAATTCAAAAGGCGAATATTCTGCTGAGCCGATCTATCCTTTAAAAGGGTTTTATTTACCGGTCAAACTGCGTTTAGACCCAACTGCCGGAGTCATTTACGAAGACTTTAAGACGAATGAGGGAACTAAGTTAATGAAATTAGGGAATGAAGGACGTAGCACTGCTACTACCATCATGTCTTATGCCGTTGTTGATTCTCTTTTTAGGCAAGGGGAAGAAATCAGAAATCAAAAGCTATTAAGTTTTACCGATAACAGACAAGATGCTTCTTTACAAGCAGGGCATTTTAATGATTTCCTTTCTTCAGTACGTTTACGCTCAGCATTGCATTTCGCATTAAAAAATAATACGGAAGGCCTAACTGTTCACAACATTGCTGACAAAGTATTCAACGAACTCAAACTGGAAGAAGTCGCTTTTGCGAATAATCCTACTGCTGATCCTGACTTTCCCGATCCCGATAATGGTCGTGCAATCAAAACATATCTTTTATATCGGATTTTTCAGGATTTGAAAAAAGGGTGGCGTTACACCTTGCCAAATTTGGAACAAACTGCCCTATTAAAAGTAGAATACAATACTATAGATAAACTTTGCTCCATGGATGAAAAATTCAAAGGCATTGAATTCTTTGAAACCATATCACCTGAGATCAGAAAAGAAGTGTTGTCACAACTACTCAACTTCTTCCGAACCAATTATTCTATATATCATCGCTTTTTAATTGACGAACGCTCTGAAACAGAAATGTTTTTGAAAAACAAGTTGGATGATAAGAAACTATGGTCGCTGGACAGTAATGAAACCATTGAAACGCCAACCTACATGGTAGCGGTTAGACCTGGAAGAAGTACACAGAAAGGAATCTATTTTGCCACTATGGGTTCCCGCTCTGGTATTGGTAAGTTTATCAAACGTAAAATGCAGGAGAATGGTTTTAATCCATTAAAACAAGATCAATACCGAGCCATGATTGAATCGCTTTGCGATCTGCTTGTAAGAACCAATTTTTTATCCAAGAGAGAAAATTTAAGAGGTTCTGGTGGTGTGATTAATGGGTATTTGCTTCGATCAGATAATTTGATTTGGTTGGCAGGTGATGGTGAAACAGTTTCTGTTGATGCTACAAGAATAAATGCATACAAGGATTTGGCGATACAACCTAATATGTATTTTCAAGAACTATATAAAACCGATTTCACAAAATATCCAAAAGAAATTGTCGGGAGAGAACATACCGGGCAGCTATCGAGTGTGGATCGTATAGAACGGGAAGGAGCTTTTCGAAAAGGAGAAATTTCAAGTTTGTTCTGTTCGCCAACTATGGAATTGGGTATTGACATTGCAAACCTGAATATTGTACACATGCGCAATGTTCCACCAAATCCGGCTAATTATGCCCAACGAAGTGGTCGGGCTGGTCGTAGTGGGCAAACAGCGGTTGTATTCACCTATTGCTCTGCATGGTCGCCTCACGATCAAAACTATTTTAAAGCGTCTGAAACTATGGTGGCAGGTTCAGTTGTACCGCCACGCATCGATTTATTGAACGAAGAATTATTGACAAATCATTTTAATGCATTCATTTTAATGGAGTTGGCATTGAGTGATCTAAAATCTTCTGTAGCAGAATTGTTAGACCTTTCAAATGAACGAGATATTAAGGTCAAAGAAAATATCATTAGCACTATTGAAAACAGTTTGTCTCATTATAAAGGCAAATTGATTACTTCATTTCAGCAAGTAATCGTGTCTATACAACCTGAATTATTAGCAACGTGGTGGTTTTCAGATGAGTGGTTGGAAAACAAAATCAACTCCTTTGTTCCACGCTTTTGCGATTCATTTACTCGTTGGATAAGTTTGTACAAGGCAGCAAGGAGCATGATCGTTAAGTCTCGTATTACCCTTGATGATCCGGTGATTATGGCTGACAATCCTTTAAAATTGGATGCTAAAAGACAACATGCAGTTGGTTTAAAGCAAATTGAATTATTGATAAATGATACGAATGGGGGCAACAATAATCAGTCAGAGTTTTATATTTTCCGCTATTTAGCTGCTGAAGGATTTCTGCCTGGCTATAACTTTACCCGATTGCCGGTTCGTACTTTTGTTGGATACAAACACACTGATCAAGGTGAATATTTATCTCGTCCTCGATCAATCGCATTGAAAGAATTTGGGCCATTCAATACTTTGTATCACAATGGCAATAAATACAAGATCAACCGGATGATGCTGTTGGAGGCAGATAACCTGCAACGTAAAATCAAAATATCAAAAGAAACCGGTTATGCGTTCTTGGACGATGAAGCTCAACTGTCAAATGTAGATCCGATTACTCGCACAGAATTAAAGGGTGATAACTTCGAATTTAAAACTACCCTGATTGAAATGTCAGAAAGTGAAGGAATACCTCAGGAACGCATATCTTGCATTGAAGAAGAACGCTCAACATCAGGTTTTGATATTGAAGAATATTTTAGATATACCAAAGGAATTGAGCATACTAAAAGTCTGGTTATTCAAAAAGCGGGTCAAAGTTTATTGAATCTGATCTATGATCAATCCACAGAGTTGATAAAACTGAATCGCAAGGCTAGAAAATCAGATTGTGAAGGTTTTGCTATCGACAAAAGAAATGGAAAATGGTTGTCCCAAAAAGAAATGGAAAATCAAGATGTACTGGATAACAAAAAAGATGTGATGATCTTTGTGCGTGATACAGCTGATACCTTGTATATTCAACCGCTAGCAAATATGGAAATAACTCCGGAGCAGACCATTTCGTTAAGTTATGCTTTGAAACGTGGAATTGAACGCTTGTTTCAGGTAGAAGAAAACGAAATAGGAGTTCGGGTAATGGGAAACAAAGACAAACCAAATGTATTGATTTATGAAGCTTCCGAAGGTTGTTTAGGCATTCTTTCTCAGTTAATTCAGGAGCCAGCCAAGTTGAAAGAATTATTCGAGGAAAGTTACAGTTGTATGCATTTCGATGTTGCCACCCGAACCGAAACAGAAAAAGGACAAAAACTTCCACGTGCATCATACGAAGATCTTTTGTCTTATTACAATCAACACGATCATGAAATATTAGACCGTCACAGTATCAAAGAAGTTTTAGAGCAATTAATGGATTGCGATTTATCACTTTTGCAGGAGGGAAATGACAGACAGGAACAATACAAACACCTGTTAGGAGCGTATGATAAATCGAGCGGTACAGAATTGCCGTTGATTAAATACTTGTATAAAAATAAATTGGCTTTACCAGATAAAGCCCAGGTGTATATTGATGAATTTTACATTAGTGCCGATTTTGTGTACAACACGCATAACGGTCCTGTGTTGATTTTTTGTGATGGTGCAGTACACGACAAAGAAAGCATCATTGCGGATGATTTGCATAAACGCACCTTACTGAGAGATAAAGGCTACGATGTTGTTGAATGGCATTACAAAGAAACGGTTGAAGATTTAGTATTAAGACGAAAAGACATATTCAGAAAAATAAATTAATATTTGGCACTATTCATATCAATATGGAACACAATAGCGAAATAATACTTTACCAAACAGCCGACGGACAAACCAAAATAGATGTCAGGTTGGAGGATGAAACGGTTTGGCTAAATCAGAATCAGTTGGAAGACTTATTTCAAACCGATAGGACATCCATTGTAAAGCATATTAAGAACATATATGAATCTGGTGAATTATCAGAAGAGGCAACTTGTGCAAAAATTGCACAAGTTCAACTGGAAGGAAATAGGAAGGTTACACGCCAAATTTCTTTTTACAATTTAGACCTGATAATTTCTGTTGGATACAGGGTGCAAAGTCATGTGGCAACACATTTCCGCATTTGGGCTACTCAAAGGCTTCGTGAATATATTGTAAAAGGGTTTGCCTTGGACGATGAGCGCATGAAGGCGGCGGGGCAGATTCGTTATTTCGATGAACTTACAGAACGAATCCGTGATATTCGGAGTTCTGAACGAATCTTTTATCAAAAGGTAAAAGATATTTTCTGTCTGAGCATAGATTATGATGCCAAGACAGATCATGCAAAAAAGTTTTTCTCGACCATACAGAACAAATTACATTGGGCTATACATCAGCACACAGCTGCAGAACTGATAGCACAAAGAGCTATTGCAACGACTCAAAACATGGGATTACGTTCGTGGGCAGGAGATAAAATAAGAAAATCGGATGTGGCAATTGCAAAGAATTATTTAAATGAGGCAGAACTAAGTCAGCTAAATTTGCTGGTGGAACAATTTCTGGCATTTGCCGAAAATCAGGCACGTCAGAAAAAAGTAATGTATATGAGCGATTGGATTAAAAAGCTGAATGATATACTAACCATCAATGATAGCCAGATATTGGAACATGCAGGTAAAATCTCGCATGAGTTGGCACTTCAGTTAGCCGAAACGGAATATGAGAAATTCAATGCAAAACGAATAGAAGCTGATGACAC
Source organism: uncultured Bacteroidales bacterium (assembly GCA_903901975.1). GTDB lineage: Bacteria > Bacteroidota > Bacteroidia > Bacteroidales > Paludibacteraceae > Paludibacter. The sequence continues at coordinate 1,099 of CAIUTB010000056.1, read as the reverse complement.
AAGAGCATTAGAAGAGCTGAACAAAGAGATAAAGATGCTTGGAATTAGTAAATCAAAGAAAAAATAAGCAAAACACATGGCTACATATACAACCCATCAACCGGGAACACTGATTCATTACCGTCAAAGAGACTGGATGGTTTTGCCTTCGGATGATGTCGATATTTTGAAAATAAAACCATTGGGTGGTTCCGATGAGGAAGCAACAGCTGTGTATTTGCCCATTGCGTTACCTATCGAAAAAATAAAACCCGCCAGCTTCCCCGAACCCGAGCCAACTGAGTTAGGTGCTTTCGATACTGCTCGCATTTTGTTTGATGCTTCCAGGCTTTCATTCCGCAATGCTGCAGGACCTTTCCGTTGTATGGGTAAGTTATCGTTTCGCCCCCGCTCCTATCAGTTGGTGCCATTGGTTATGGCATTGAAACAAGATGTGGTAAGACTAATGATAGCCGACGATGTGGGTATTGGAAAAACAATTGAAGCTCTTATCATTCTGAAAGAAATGATGGAGCGCGGAGAAGTCAGACGCTTTGCCGTTATATGTCCACCCCATTTATGCGAACAATGGCAATCAGAAATCAAAGATAAACTGGATATTGATGCGGAAATAATCCGTTCGAGTACGGCAGCTAAACTGGATCGTAAAATACCGGATGATCAGAGTGTTTTCCACCACATACCTTTTCAGGTAATTTCCATTGATTATATTAAGGCCGATAAACGAAGAGGAATATTTATTCACGACTGCCCTGAATTTATCATTGTGGACGAAGCCCATACCTGTGCTTTGCCTCAAAATGCAACTTCCAAAAATCAACAACAACGCTATGCTTTGTTGTATGATCTGGCTCAGGACGAAAAGAAAAACATACTCTTGCTCACTGCTACGCCTCACAGTGGTAAAGATGGTGAGTTTACTTCTTTGCTGGGGCTATTAAAACCGGAATTTAAAGAATCAATACTTCGTTAAACTTAATGTTAATCGTTTGAATATCAAGAAAATAAACCTGATATTATTTGTATAAGTCATTGGAAATCATTACCTTTATAGGTACTTCAACTCCTATAAATTCATGATTTCCAAGACTCATAATTC
>CAIUTB010000055.1 GCA_903901975.1 uncultured Bacteroidales bacterium | reverse complement strand
CCATATTTTATTGGGAGCTAATTATGCCCAATCAACTAATTTTATTGTTCGGAACAATATTTTGTATAGCGGTCGATTTATCATCTCCATGCCACCTTCAGCATCTGCTCCAAATTACAGTAACCTGAAATTCAGGAATAACTGCTATTACCAAAAAAACACTACTGACACTATTTTAAACCTTCAATGGGCTAATGCTTTCAATACGACCACTTATACAAGTAATGTAGCAGCATCAATAAAGGATAGCGCATATATGCTTATTAATCCAATTTTGAAAGATTATCAGAACAATGACTTTCATATTGTATCTACTTCGCCGGTTATTGGAAAAGGATTGCCTATAAACGTATTAACAGATTTTGATGGCGAAGCCCGCTCTGTCAATTCAATTGACATTGGTGCAGACCAATATTATGGTAATACGGTAGTTCCTGAAAATGCAGTAGATAAGCAAAACTTAGTTGTTTCTCCAAACCCAGTAAAAAATCTACTATCAATTAGTTATGCTGCTAGTAATCAGAAAGAATCTATTCAAGTATTCAACTTGATGGGTGGATTGGTGAAAGAGTTTGAAATGTCACAAACTACAACTATTAATATCGCAGATTTACCAAAAGGATTATATGTAATCTGTTTAAAAAACAAATTAATGCAAGCGCAAAAACTCATTAAACTTTAGCTTTTAAAAGAAACACCAATCATGAAAAGATATTCTATAATAATGTTTCTTGCATTGCTTGGATTTCCAGTTTTCTCGCAAATTCAAGATAGTTTAAAGCTAGAATGGGGAAAGATGAATGCTTCAAAAGATGCTCAATATGAAGTATATAACGATGCAAAATTTGGCATGTTTATTCATTGGGGTGCATATTCCGAACTAGCAGGAACATGGAAAGGGGAGAAAATTCCAAAACTGGGTGAATGGATAATGTACCATGCTCAAATACCACGTGATGAATATCGTAGTGTATGTAAAGGATTTAATCCAACAGGCTTTGATGCCGAAACCTGGGTGAAACTGGCAAAAGAGGCAGGCATGAAGTATATTGTAGCCATGACCAAGCACCACGATGGGTTTTCGATGTATCACTCTGAAGTCAGCAGTTTTAATATTTATGATTATACTGCTTTTAAACGTGACCCCATAGAAGAGTTATATACTGCATGTAAAAAATACAATATTCGACTTGGTTTATATTATTCACATTCAATAGATTGGATGGAAGGAGATGCGGGTTATGCTCAGAAAAAACAGGAAGTACCTACACATAGCGATCATTATGGAGTAAATCTTTGGGATCCATCGTCCATAAGTTATGAGAATTATCTCGAAAACAAGGCAAAACCACAGATGAGGGAAATACTCAAAAAATTCCCTGATTTAATTGAGGTTTGGTACGATTTTTCAAGGTTTATGAATAAGCAGCAAAGTTTTGATTTCTATAAACTCGCTTATGATATACAACCTAAAACCCTCATCAATAGTCGTGTTGGAAATGATTTTGGCGATTTTCTTGTGGCTGGTGACAATCAAATTCCAACAACAGTTTCTCCTGAAAATAAAGCCTGGGAAACTCCGGGTACGCTGAATAATACATGGGGCTACAAAAGTTATGATAATGATTGGAAGTCGTATGATGAAATGTTGTACTGGATAGTTGAAATAGCCAGTAAAGGTGGAAATTACTTGCTGAATGTTGGACCTGACGGAAAAGGAATTATTCCGGCTGAAAGTGTGAAAATATTGAAAGAAATTGGGAAGTGGATGAAAGTGAATGGTGAAGCCGTTTATGGAACCAAAAGTTGGAACACCCAAAAGGAAGGTGCTACCCTATTGGAGATGAAAAGCACAACAGACAGGGAAGAGAAAGGATTCAATTTAAAATTTACGCCCCAAGATTTTTGGTTTACCCAAAAAGGAAATTATGTTTATGTTATTTCACTTACAAAACCACTTGAAAATAAGACAATTGTAAAATCATTGCTGGGATGCCAACAACAAATAAAAAGCATCAAATTGCTTGGGCTAGATGGCGAGCTAAAATGGAAAGTTGAGATGAATCAAGTGCTTATTTCATTGCAAAAAATAAAAAATAACTTGTTTGACCATGGTTTCGTATTAAAAGTTGAAATGAAATAATTAAAAGAAATGCATAAAATAATCCAAATTAGGTGTGTCAGTATTTTTGTTCTTTTGCTCACCTTATTAGTTTGTGGAGTGGATGCACAGACCAAACAGTATTTAGTATTTGATCCATCATATCGCCCCGAACAGAATGTTTGGATGAAATATACTGACAATTCCAATGCTTTATATCATCATATTGCTGAATTCGCCGAAAAAGATTTTCAAGCACGTGATAAAAAAGTGATTGGATTAAAATCATTAGAGGATTGGAAAACCTATTTAAACGGCCTTAAAACAATACTAAAATCAGGTGTCGGGGAATTCAAAAAAACGCCATTAAACGCACGGATTACAGGGATAATTAAAAGAGAAAGTTTTAGGGTTGAAAAAGTCGTATATGAGTCTTTTCCAGGATTTTATGTTTCCGGCTGTCTGTTTATTCCTCTAAAAGGAAAAAAGCCATTTCCAACTATTCTTTTCCCAACTGGACATTCCCAGATTGCATTCAGACGCGAATCATACCAACATTTAATTTTAAACTTAGTAAACAAAGGATTTGTAGTTTTTAGCTATGACCCAATTGGGCAGGGCGAAAGAATTCAGTATCTCGACAGTTTGAGTAATGAGTCTGTTTTAAAGGGAACTATAAATGAACATTCATATTCTGGTGGCCAATGTTTGCTATCAGGAAATTCAATCAGCGATTATTTTCTTTGGGATGGAGTAAGGGCTTTGGACTATTTGTGTTCCCGACCAGAAGTAGATGCCACCAGAATTGGGATGACCGGAATTTCCGGTGGTGGTACTCAAACTGCTATTCTTTCATCTATAGATAATCGGATTTATGCCGCAGCACCCGAATGTTTTATTAGCAGCTATAAACGTTTGTTTGAATCAATTGGACCTCAAGACGCAGAACAAAATCCTTATCATGGTCTGAAATTGGGTATTGAACATGCCGATTTTCTCTGTTTAAGAGCACCCAAGCCAACGATGATTGTATCAACCACTCAGGATTTTTTCTCAATTCAGGGGGCTCGTGAAACTTTCATTGAAGCAAAAAAGGGTTTCGACATTCTTGGGAAATCAGATAATCTAAGTATGGTGGAGGCAGATGGCTCACATGGAAGCGTAAAAGATAATAGAGAAAATTTATATCGTTTCTTCCAAAAACATCTTAATTTACCTGGGAATGAAAAAGATGAACAAGTAAACTATTTTACCGAAGCGGAATTAAAGGTTACACCTACCGGACAAGTATCAAGCGCATATCATAGCAAAACAGTTTTTGACTTGAATAAAGAGGTTGCTATTCAATTGATTAAGAAAAGGATAGTGAGCACTCCACAGCTATTGATAGAAAATAGGGAACTTTTATTGAGTAAAATTCAGAAACTTTCGGGTTATGATTCAACAAGGACTTTCCAGTCGGTTGTATTTACAGGAAAGATTGAAAAATCGGATTATAAAATTGAGAAGTATTTCATTGAAAGCAAAGACTTTAATTATGCAATTCCTTACGTTTTAATTAAACCCTATACGGACGAAAAAAGACCGTTGCTTTTGTATTTGAGTTCAGAAGGCAAGGGTGATTTATTGAGTAAAGAGGATGAAATCAAGTCTTATATCAACAAGGGCTATTCCATTTTGGTGCCAGATTTAATCGGAATTGGTGAGTTGAAAAATACGTATTTTAAGGGAGATTCCTATATGAATGGATATTCATATAACCTACTCTTTGCAGCAAATCTGGTGGGACAAAGTTTTGCCGGCATACAAGCGAGCGACTTGGATGTTTTATTTAAATCTATCAAAACCCGCAATGATATTGAACTTAAAAACATTACAACCATTGTAAAAGATGAGTTATGTTCTTCATATTTGCATTTTGCAGTTTATCACAACAATATTGTCAGAACAATTTTAGTCAATCCGTTGATTTCGTTTGAGGATATCACACAAACCAAATATTATCAAACGCGGTATTTGTGGACTGCAGTTCCGGGAGCTATTGAATATTACGATTTAGCAGTTCTTGAGTCAATGCTTAACTCTTCGAAACTTACCATCGTTAATCCTGTAAATGCCAAAGGAGAAGTTGTAAATCAACAATTGATAGAAGAAAAACTATCGTTTCTGACAGATGCTAACAAATTAAATATCAATCAAAAACGTCTCGAAATAAAGTTAATCAAAGCGATAGATGTACCTGATTTAATAAAAGCAAATCTGTAAAAACAAATATTATAAATAATACTAGAAATCATGCAAAGAGTTGCTTTCAAAATGTATTTGAAATCCAATTGTGTTGAGGAATACCAAAAAAGACATGATCTGATTTGGCCAGAGATAAAAGTTTTGTTGGCTGCTGAAGGAGTTTTTGATTATACTATTTTTCTCGACGATGAAACCAATGCATTATTCGCTTTCCAGAAAATCAACGGTACAGGTGATTCACAGGATTTAGGCAAAAATCCAATTATTCAGAAATGGTGGGCTTATATGGCTGATATAATGGAAACTAATATAGATAATTCTCCTATTAGTAAACCGTTAATTGAAGTTTTTCATCTAGATTAATAATTGTTTGAACTATGTGTTTAAAATCATTCATATCCAAGATATTAGTCGGGTTATTACTCACCATGTTTCCATTGTTTGCTCAATGTGAAGTAGGTACAACTGTTGTTCAAAACCTGATTTCAGCACCAGAGACCGAAACGAGTTCCAGCATAACCCTTTTGTGGAATAAACCTGTTGATTACAAGGATGTTGTTGGTTACGATATTTATTTGAACGGAAGAAATGTTGGATTTTCTAAAATTACAAATTTCACTATAAACGGACTAAAACCAAATAGAAACTATTCGGTTTCAATAGTATCAAAAGATTCAAATGGAAAAAAATCTGAAAACTGTAAACCAATTACGGTAAAAACAAAACCACAAGGGAAAGTCTTTAATATCCTTGATTATGGCGCAAAAGCGGACAGTGGAATCGTAAATACCCGAGCCATTCAAAAAGCCATTGATGCTTGTTCGGTAGGTGGAATTGTGCTTATTCCTTCCGGTACTTTTGTTAGTGGTGCCTTGTTTTTGAAAAGTAACATGACACTCTATATTGCTAAAGGTGGGGTTTTGAAGGGAAGGGCAAATAGGGAAGATTATTTGCCATTCATAAAAACACGTTTCGAAGGTTGGGAATTTCAAGCTTTTGCAAGCCTTTTTACTGCTGGAAAATTAGATGAAAAAGGTCCTAGTAATTTGAAAAATATCAGTATTCGTGGTGAGGGAAAAATTAGCGGTGGCGGTGCTTCTTTGGGAAAATCGATGACTGACAATAATGCAAACGGGGGTAGAGGACGTGGACGATTAATCTGTTTGATGAATTGCGAAAACGTGAATATTCAAGGATTGACCATTGAAGAATCTCCCTGTTGGACTATCCATTATACTTATTCCAAAAACGTTACTTGCAACGGTTTAAACATAAATAGTACGGCATCAAATGGTGATGGGATTGACCCTGATTCATCGATTAATTCTTATATCTTTAATTGTTCATTCTCTACCGGTGACGATTGTATTGCTATAAAATCAGGTAAGAATCCCGAAGGCAATAAGGTAGCAAGACCCTGCGAAAATGTTTATATTTCCAATTGTAATTTTACAAAAGGTCACGGTTTGAGCATTGGTAGTGAATTATCGGGAGGAATAAAGAACGTTCAGATAATCGATTGTGAGTTGGGAAATTTAATGCATGGCTTTCAAATCAAGACTACTGAAAAACGAGGTGGTTATGTGGAAGATGTGTTATTGAGGGACTGTAACCTACAAAAGATTACGTTGTTCACTTCACTTCCATATAACAACGATGGAGCATCAGCTCCAACTTTGACTAGGTTGAAGAATTTTGAATTTACGAATTTGAACATGCTAACTGCAAAAACTGATAAACCAGTCATTTACCTTGAAGGATTCAGTGATACAGCCAATTATGCCAAAAATATCAAATTCAAGAATATCAAATTACCGGCTAATTCAAAAATACTCGTTAAAAATGCGCGAGATGTATTATTTGAAAATGTACAAACCATCAATGGTGACAAACCAATTTATGAAATTACTGAATGCTTCAATATTAAGTATTAAATCGTCTATTTCAGAATATAAAAAACTAAAATAAATTCAACATGAAATCATTTTTGAAAATCTCACTAGTTTTAGTTCTTATTTCTTTTGCCATTATTGCTTCAGCAGAAATCAACCTATCAAAAAAGAACAATGTTATTTCGTTATCAACGCCAAGACCTGCTAAAGGTCAACTGGATGTTATTGAGCTTCGTTGCGCCCCTATTGATACGGTTCGGATTGCTTTAATCGGATTAGGAAATCGTGGCGCACAGGCAGTAAATCGCTTATCTTATATCAAAACAGCAAAAATCGTGGTTTTATGTGATTTAAACCCCAAATATGTAAAAAGAGCCCAAGACTCATTACGGGCAAAAGGATGCAAAAAGGCAGATGAATATACCGGAGTGGACGATTGGAAAGCAATTTGTAAGCGGAAAGACATAGATTTGGTTTATGTTTGTACCAATTGGGAACTTCATACCCCCATTGCGCTCGAAGCCATGAGAAATGGAAAGCATGTGGCTACCGAAGTACCGGCAGCAGTCACTGTCGAAGAATGTTGGGCATTGGTGGATATGGCAGAAAAAACAAGGAAACATTGCACGAACCTCGAAAACTGCAATTACGATTTCTTTGAAATGGCAACACTCAATATGGCTCAAAAAGGACTTTTTGGAGAGATAATTCACGGAGAAGGTGCATATATTCATGACATTCGCGAAGGTGTTTTTAGTCCAACCTATTATTCGAATATGTGGCGGTTGAAACAGAATAAAAAATTCACGGGAAATCTATATCCAACGCATGGAATTGGACCAATTGCCCATGCAATGAATATCCACAGAGGTGATAAAATGAATTTTCTGGTTTCAGTTTCTACCAACCAGTTTGGAATGACAGAATATGCCAAAAAACTGTATGGCGAAAATTCAGCACAAGCCAAAGTAGAGTACAGACATGGCGATATGGGAACAACCATTATTAAAACGGAACTTGGTAAAACCATTATGCTTCAGCATGATGTAACAAGTCCACGTCCTTATAGTCGACTTCATAGCTTGACCGGTACTAAAGGTTTTGCACAGAAATATCCGGTAACGGGATTGGCATTTGAACCTACTTCGCATAGTTTTCTTTCGCCGGAGAAAAGAGATTCCATGCTCAAAGTGTACGAACATCCAATAGTAAAAGAAATTGGAGAAATGGCCAAAAAAGTGGGCGGTCACGGTGGTATGGACTTTATAATGGACTATCGTCTTATTTACTGTCTTAATCACGGATTGCCTTTGGACCAGGATGTGTATGATGCCGCCGAATGGTCGAGTATCGTAGAGCTCACCCGTTTATCGGTTGAAAACCACAGTATGCCGGTCCAAATTCCGGATTTTACCAGAGGTGCTTGGAACAAGGTTAAAACGGTTACTTATTTCAAATGAACTGTTAGTAATGAGAAAAGTACTACTATTATTTGCTGTAATTATTATTTCTCAATTAGGTTTTGGTCAAAAAATAGCCTTTGAATTTGAGAAAGTACCCAAAGAAAGTGGTTTTAAAATGGAGGGTTACTGGGTGTGGTGTGGTTCAATGATACAGGTTGGAGCAACATATCATCTGTTTGCTTCTCGCTGGAAAAAGCAAGGAGGATTTCCCGAAGGGTATAGACAGAATTCTGAGATTGTGAGGGCTACATCTAACTCACCACTTGGTCCATTTAAGTTTCAAGAAATTGTTATTGGTGAGAGAGATAGCTCTTTTTGGGATTCAAATATGGCGCACAATCCCACCATCCACAAAATTGGAAATGAATATGTTCTGTTTTATATTGGAAGTGATTTTACTACATACAATACCAAAACATCTTTGCTCCGAAGAATTGGATATGCATCTTCAAAATCAATTACTGGTCCATGGAAAAGGTCAGACAAACCAATCATAAATTCCGAATCAAACAATCCGGCTTTACTTATTGAGGGTAATAAAGTAAAATTGCTTTATCGTGACGCTCAGTTGAAAGTGGTTTTGGCAGAAGCAGATAAATACAATGGAGTTTACAAAACGGTTAACGGTAATTTATCTCCAACATGTAAATTGGAAGATTTCTATCTGTTTAAAGCTGATAATCAATATCATATAATTTGTGAAGACAATGTTGGGGGATTAAGTGGGCACGAGAGATGGGGTGTTCATCTGTTTTCGGTAGATGGCGTAAATGACTGGAAGCCTTATAATCCTGTAGTGGTTTACAACCATGAAATTGATTTTACCGACAATACCATTCTTAAATGTACAAGAAGAGAACGTCCACAACTTTTTATTGAAAATGGAAAGATAACTTATTTAATTACAGCCGTGTATGATGGAAAGAATACCTGGAGTCAACCTGTAAAATTAAAGAATTCAATTAAAGTCAACTAACTTGTTCGTTAATCATGAAAAAACTAATCATTGTTCATATTTTATACCGATTGCACAAACAATATAGCCCAATTTTGACTTCGTCTCATTGTTCTATTTGTTTGTTCCGTTACACGGAATCTCGGAATACTCGATAAGCCTTCCGAAAACGGAATTTTCAATCGGCATAAACAACTGTAGACATAAAAATGACTTTGGGTGATTTTATATGTACAGTTGGTATTATTTGTAAATATTCTTTCAATTTCATCTCAAGATCCAGATGCAATTGCCACTTCCAAGCAGAACAATCCAAAATTGCAATGATGGGAAAATGCTAAATTTGGCTTGTTTATTCACTTCGGACTATATGCGGTTCCGGCGGGAAATTTGGGCTATAATACTATATATCAAGATAAAACATGAAAAACAATCAACATAAGGATATAAAGAATACTTATTATTGGTCTAATTATCATAGCCATAGTCAGTTTTGCGATGGAAAAGGTTCTATGGAAGAATTTGTTGATTCCGCAATTTCTCAAGGACTGAAAAAATATGGATTTTCATCTCATGCTCCACTTCCATTTAACCCATCGTGGACAATGAAAGTTGACAAATTTGCTGATTATGTAATTGAATTTGAGCGATTAAAACTCAAATATATAGATGAAATTGAACTATTTTTGGGATTGGAGGTCGACTATATTCATAATTGCTCCGACGTACAAAATGACTTTTTTAAAGACAAAAAGTTCGATTATTTAATTGGATCTATTCATTTTATGGATAAAATGTCAAATGGTCATTATTGGGGAATTGATGATGAAATAAGCGTTTTTGATTTTGGCTTGAAAGATCTTTTTGAGGGCGATATTAAGTCAGCTGTTCATCGTTTTTTTGAGATTTCTGCTTTGATGATTAATAAAGGCGGATTTGATTTAGTCGGTCATTTAGATAAAATTGCCATAAACGCTGGGTTCTATAAAGAGTTTAATACTAATATGAATTGGTATCAAACACTTGTGGCAGAGGCTTTACAATTGATAAAAGACAGAAATATGCTACTGGAAATTAATACCAGATCTTTGTCGAAACTTGGCGTTCCCTTTCCTAATCAACAATTTTATAGTTTAATAAATGAATTACAGATACCAATTGTAGTCAATTCGGATTGTCATGAAATAACAAACGTAAGGGATGGGTTTGAAGTGACTTTTAAAGCTTTAAAAAAAGCAGGTATTAAAACCATGCATCAACTTATTAATTCGAAATGGCAAGCAGTTGAATTTGACGAGAAAGGATTAATAGCTTAGAAAAACAACAAAATAAATTTCAAAGGTATTTGGAGATGTAGCAAATATGTATGTTTAGTATTTATTCAAAAATGAGAATAAGGATATTATTTTGCAGAAATAGGAGCAGTTTTTTAGGCACTTTTACCAATAAATCAATTATACATTCATTTAAATCCAATTAAAAAACACACAATAATCAACCAATAAAAAAAAATTATGTACACAACAACAATTCCCAAACAAGAATTTCACGACCGTATTACAAAGTTTCAGGCCAATATAAAAGCCGCAGGACTTGACGCATGCCTTGTTCATGCCAGCGAATCGGATATGGCTAATGTTAGGTACCTGAGTGAGTATTGGCCTACGTTTGAGGCTTCTGCAGTATTTGTTCCTGCCGAAGGTGAAGCTGTATTACTCGTTGGTCCGGAAAGTGAGCTTTATGCCGCTCACCGAAGTGTTTTCACGAATATTGAAAGAATGATTGAATATCGTGAGTCTGCAGAACCCGAATGTCCTGGCATGATTTTCAAAACTTACAAAGACATTGTGGCAAAGTACATCCCTAAAGGAAGCTTAAAAAAACTGGGTATAGTTGGTTGGGCAATTACGCCGCTTCCGGTGTATACTTCTATCAAAGAACAGTTTCCTGAAGTGGAAATCGTTAAAGCAGACGCCACGTTCCTTCCATTGCGTTTTGTTAAGAGCGAGAATGAACTTGATTGTATGCGTCAGGCTTATGCCATTGCGGAGCTGGCTGTTGAAGCAATTATCAACGAAATTAAACCCGGAATGACTGAACTTCAGGTGGTGGGAATAGCTCAACGCGAGATTTACAAACATGGCGGCGAATATGAAGGTCATTCTCTATATTGTTTCTGTGGTTTATCAACTAACAATGCCATTTCAAGACCAACTCACAATAAAATAATTGAGAATGAAGTCATTCAACTTAATATTGGAGCCAGGGTAAGTGGATATTCATCCAGTATTGGATTGCCCATTTCCATAGGTCCTTTGTCGGAATGGAAGAAAGAACTTATTAATTTTGGACTTGAAGCACATCTCAAGACTATCGAAATGATGAGTGCCGGAAAACCAGCCGGTGAGGTAGTGAGAGATTACGAAGCATGGGTGAAAGAACGAGGTTACGAAAAATACATGCTGTATGGCCCATGCCACTCTATCGGAATGATGGAAGTGGAACAACCCTGGATGGAATCAACTTCCAACTATGATTTAGAAAAAAATATGACTTTTCAGGTTGATACTTTTTTCTATGATAAAGACTTTGGCTTCCGTTGGGAAAATGGAGTGATTTTGAAGGACGATGGAGTAGAAATGCTTTCATCGAAATTTATGAAAATCATAGAACTTTAATGATCACTTTTGCTATAGAATCACTATTATTTAACTATCCTAAATACAAAATATTATGCGTTATGAAATGATGTTTCCGGACCAAATCCGTGAGGCGATTGATAAAAACACCCCGGTAGTATTGGCACTGGGAGTTCTTGAATATCACAGTGAGCACATGTCGCCTGGGGTTGATACCCTTTTGCCGGTGCGTGCGCTGGAGTTGTTGGAGAAAGAAATGCCACTCGTTATCATGCCACCATTTTATTATGGTGCAGGTACTTATGCTGTTGCTGCTCCCGAAAGGAACGGAGGAATTCATGTGGATTCGGCTGTTCTGAATTCATTTGCCCGTCAGTTATTTTACAACTTATTGCGCATTGGATTTCGGAATATATATGTTTTTGTTCATCATCAGAGCGAAAATTTTTCCAACGGAATGCCCACTGACCTTTCGTTTAAACTGGCAGCAAGACAAGAAATCTTTGCATTTTTAGAGAAAGAACGTGGCGATGGCTGGTGGGGTGATAATTCTTCTGCAAATTATTACGATGAACATGCTACAGGTACCGACCCATTTAACTGGATACACATTTGTCCATTTATGAGTGAGAACGCACAAGCTCAATTTCCAATAGACCATGCCGGATTACAGGAAACATCCCTGATGATGGCTTTCTGTCCGGAAGCTGTTGATATGAAGCGTTTTGACGAATCGAAATGGTATTCGCAGACCGCAAAAGATGCATCACTCGATTATGGAAATATGGCCAAAAAAATAATTTTGAATGATATGAAAAAAGTAATGGGAAAATAGCATATATGACAGCCAACGAACTAATTCAATTAATGTCTCAGTCGCATCGAAGAGTGCATGTTATCGGGACGCTTGAAAACGGAATTATTGCAGCTTTGGACTTGGAAGGACGACTTTTTACTGTAATGAACGCTGAAGTTGTGAGCAGGGTAGTTCCCTCCGCCATCGTTAATCGCAGCAATGGAAATGTTTTTCATAATCCCGGTGGTGATGCATTATGGCCTGCACCTGAAGGTAATTGTTTTGGTTATGAATACAATACCGGTAAGTGGAGAGTGCCCCCTTCAATTACCGGTGCTGTATGGGAGGTGTTAACTTACTCAGACAACAAAGCTGTAATAAAAGCCGAAATTGATTTGGTAAACAACCAACAATTGGGCATCCCTTGCGAATTTGAGCGTCATATAGAAATAAATTTTGCTGAGAATTCGATGACCCAGCATATAACTGAGATCATTCGATATGTTGGTATTCAGGAGCTGGATAGTAGTGAATTTAGATTGGCACCCTGGTCATTGTGTCAGTTTGATTCCGGAGCTGGAAGTAAATTTTCAATGCTACCACCTACAAGCGAGGATGTGAGAGATATGTATGATTCAAGTTTGTCGAAACGTGAATTAATAGAGGGTAAATACATGATTGATACAAACACGGATTTTCGTTTTCAATTAGGATTCGGAAAAAATGTGGAATGGATTGAATACCTAAGTGGTAAGGGATTTAAAGTGAAACGATTTGCGGGACTTTTGCCGCTTGGACAAAGCCATATTGATATTGCTGATGTTGATCCAAGCCAATTCCCTTCTTATTTTGGCGATAAGCTGAGTGTTTATTGCGATCCATCCGGCTTTGTAGAAATAGAAGCTTGTGGTGGCTGCCCGGAAACATTGAAACCAGGAATTGAACTTCGGGTGAATGTGACTACGGAATTTATACCGATTGCACAAACAATATAGCCCAATTTCGACTTCGTCTCATTGTCCTATTTGTTTGTTCCGTTACACGGAATCTCGGAATACTCGATAAGCCTTCCGAAAACGGAATTTTCAATCGGCATAAACAACTGTAGACATAAAAATGACTTTGGGTCATTTTATATGTACAGTTGGTATTACATGTTGACTTTTAAATCACAATTAATATTAGAAAAACTCACAATTAAAACACACAATTTCAATAATGAAAACTAAAAAAAACTTGGTTATTCCTATGCTTTTAATAGGATCAATGTTCGCAGTTCTTGGTTTTGCACTTGGCATAAATGCATTTTTTGTCCCATTTGTAAAAGAAGCATTTCATATTTCCATTACCATGTCCTATTTGGTGATGACCGCCACTTTCTTGTCATTTGTCGTTTTTGGGCTACCTTCAGGGGCAATTATTAAAAAATTCGGATACAAAGGAGGAATGATTATTGCATTCTTAATCATGGCTTTGGGCTTTTACCTGATTGCTCCAGCTGCCAAAATGATCAGTTTTCCCTTATTGCTGCTGGCATTGTTTATCAGTGGCATGGGTCAAACATTGTTAACCGGAGCGGTAAATACCTATGTGACAATTTTAGGATCTGCCGAAAGTGCCGCGAAACGCATTGCCATCATGGGAATTTGCAGTAAAACTTTTTATGCAGTCGCCTCGCTGATGCTTGCCGTTTTTATGGATTTGACCAATGTGCATATTGAAGATACGATTCTTCCATTTTACATTATTTCCGGCGTGCTCGTAGTTATGGGCGTTTTATACTATTTTGCACCACTGCCTGAGGTTGTTGCTGATGGTGAAGAGAATGACGATTCAACGGTTTCTACCTACTCCACTTCAAAAACAAGTATCTTTCAGTTTCCACATTTGCTATTAGGAATTCTAGCAGTATTTTTCGATATTGGTGTTGAATATATTGCGTTAGGAACAATCAACGACTATGCGGCAATTCTGCACCTGCCATCTCCCGAAAATTATGTATGGTTTGTTTCTGCAGCCATGGTAATTGGTTATTTATTAGGTGTATTCTTTATTCCAAAGTTTATAAGTCAAGCAATGGCATTGATTTTATCCACGGTATTTGGCATTCTGTTCGCAATTATAATAGTGGTTTCACCCGTTTCTATTTCTATTTATTTTGTGGCACTTCTAGGTTTGGCAAATGCATTAATGTGGCCTGCCATTTGGCCTTTATCAATAGCCGACTTGGGAAAATTCACGAAAATGGGTTCATCTTTTCTAGTAATGGGTATCATCGGCGGTGCATTCTTGCCACTTCTATTTGGCTATATTGCCGATGTGGCCTCCCATCAAGTTGCTTATCTGGTTTGTTTGCCTGCTTATCTCTATATCATGTACTTTGCTTTTTACGGAAGTAAAATCAGGACAAAAACAAACATTGATAATTAACTATTATGGACAATAAGGTTTCAAATCTCAAAGAAAGACTAATAAGTATTGATGTGCTGCGTGGTTTTGCCATGTTTTTAATACTGGCCATAGATATTGGCGGGGCATCCGTTTTTCCAACATTTACTAAGTTGTGGGGTGAAAATTTTGCCAATGCTGCTTCTAACCAATTTAATTATAGCTTTTCAGAGGGATTGCGGTTATGTTTTATTGCGATGCCAATGTTCCTTTTTGTTGTAGGACTTGCAATACCTTTTTCGTTGAATAAAAGGCTTCTGGAGCAAAGCAAAAAAGGAATATACCTGAAAATTTTTAAGCGGGCATTCATCTTGTTTTTCCTGGGATTGGTTGCTGGGGGACATTTATTGCATCTCAAGTTCACAAACATGCCAGTTTATAATAATGTACTGGAATACATAGGTATAGGTTATCTCGTCTGTTCAATATTGGTGTTGAATACCACTCTTTCTGTACAGTTGATTCTTACAGCAACATTACTTTTAGGTTATTGGGTAATTTTCTTAATTATACCGGTTCCGGGATGGCAGGGAGAAATTTTCTCAGGTCAAATGAACCTCGCAATTTATGTAGATAATATTGTTTTAGGCCCATTTCACAAGCCTGGCTCATGGCAGGTTTTGGCCACTTTAAGTTTTATTTCAAATATGCTCATCGGGGTTCTTATTGGCCATCTAATTTTAAGCAACCGGAGTAAGGAAAATAAAACAAAACTACTGTTCATTTTTGGCATTGCAATGTTTTTGATGGGTTACCTCTGGGGTCAGTTTTTCCCTGTTATCAGAAGCCTATGGACCAGTTCCTACGTACTTTTAACCTGCGGAATCTCAACTTTGTTGTTGGCAGTCTTTTATTTGATTATCGATGTATGGGGTCATTCCAAATGGGCATTTCCGTTTGTGGTTTTCGGGGCGAACTCAATAGCGGTTTACATGATGGCTCATCTGTTTGATTTTAGATTGATTGGAAATATAATCATCGGAGGATTTGGCAGTCTTTTTTCAAATGAAATGAATGACTTCATCCAAGCTGTGGGTGCAATGATTGTAATGTGGTTAATCATGTATTGGATGTATCTTAAAAAGACATTTATCAAGATTTAATTAAATAAATTGAATTACATCTTTAAAAATCATAAAACATGAAGAACTTAATCATAGCAATAATACTGGTTTTTTGCTCAATTAATTTAATAGCCGAAATTACATTAGCTGACGATATTGTAGCACAAAATATTTTCGGAAATATCAATACAAGTGACTCACAGTCTAAACGAAAATTGATTTCACTGGATGGCATTTGGCAAATTGCAGAAGGCGGAATGGATAAAATACCCGAAAAGTTTGATCGTGAAATAATCGTTCCGGGACTTATTGATATGGCAAAACCGGCATTTATCGAACCTGGTCCCAAAGTTGCAATTCCTAGTACTTTTTTTCAGAAAGATCCAAGAAGAGACGCATTTTGGTATCGCCGGACTTTTATTATTTCTGAGCCAATTTCGGAAATAGTACAATTAAGGATTAGAAAAGCAATGTATGGTACACGTGTGTTTCTTAACGGCAAATTAATTGGAGATCATGCTCCTTGTTTTACGCAGGGTTTTTTTGACTTGAAAAATGCAATTAAAAGTGGTGTAAATGAGTTAATTGTAAGAGTTGGAGCTGACCGTGATGCAGTATCAGGGTTAGTAGAATCGGGTCAAGATATTGAAAAACAAAGATATATCCCGGGCATTTATGATAATGTAGAGTTAATAATGTCAGGGGCTCCACACATTTTAAATGTTCAGGCTGTCCCTGATATTGAAAATAAATCTGTAACTGTACACACTTGGATAAAGAGTACAGGCATGCCAGTCAAAATACATGTAATTGTTCGTGAAGTAATCTCCGGAAAGATTGCCGGAGTAGCAAACTGCATCATCCCTGCAAATGAATCAGGAAAGAATCAAACCGGTAATGTGAGCATTCCAATAAAAACATGTCAGCTTTGGTCACCTGAGCACCCATTTCTTTATGATATCGAGCTAAATAGCGATGCTGATAGTTATTCCACTCGTTTTGGAATGCGTAGTTTTCATTTTGATTCAGCATCCGGCAGAGCTATTTTAAACGGGAAACCCTATTTTATGCGTGGCACCAACGTAAATATACTTCGTTTTTTTGAAGATTCAGTGCGCGGGAATAAACCGTGGGATGAAAAATGGGTGCGTTCTTTATTCAAAAAATTTAAAGACATGCATTGGAATTCTATGAGAGTTTGTATTGGTTTTGCACCTGAATTCTGGTATCGAATTGCCGACGAAGAAGGATTTTTAATACAGGATGAATATCCAATTTGGTATGGATCTGATTTCAAACCAGCTTGTTTTAAAGCAGATATTTTGGCTTCACAATTTCGGGAATGGATGGAGGAGCGTTGGAATCATCCTTGTGTGGTAATTTGGGATGCTTGTAATGAAACGTATTCACCCGAAACAGGCAAGGCAATTAAACAAGTTCGGGCACTCGATTTTTCTAATCGTCCTTGGGAAAATGGCTGGTCAGAACCTGTTGCAGAAAACGATCCAGCTGAATGTCATCGTTATCACTTTATATTTGGACCAAATCAACCTTTTCGTATGCGTGATCTTGCCAATGATGATGGAGGCAGAGACAAAATACTTAAAGCTCGTAAAAATGATAAAATTAAGAATCCATTGATAATTAATGAGTATGGTGGATTATGGCTCAACAGAAATGGCACTTCCACAACCCTCTCTGAAAAACCTTTAGGCTATCTGACAAATCCTTCAACTACAGTTGCTCAAAGAAGGTTGTTGTATGCCCGAAACATGGCCGCTTTAACAGAGTATTTCAGGGCTCACAGGCATTTGGCAGGTCTTATGCATTTTTGTTCACTTGGCTATTCGCGTAACGATGGACAAACAAGTGATGATTGGATCAATGTGGATAGCTTAACCTGGGAACCGGATTTTTACAGCTATGTCCGTGATGCTTTTGCTCCAATTGGTATTATGCTTAATTTTTGGGAGGATGTATTACCTGCCGGCAAAATCCAACAATTTCCGATTATAGTTTACAATGATCTTGAAAAGAGCTGGCAAGGGGAAGTATTATTCAAACTTAAACGTGCTAATGAAGTAGTTTTTTCCCAAAAATTACCGATTAAAGTGGATGGTTACGGAACAACTAAAATTAATTTCAATACTACAATACCTCAACAAGCATCTGATTATCAGGCGGAGGTCACACTTATTAAAACTCCATGCGGTTCAGTTTCAAGTTTGCGTGATTTTTCAGTATTGACTCCTATCCAGAATGATGAACGTAGAAATTTTGCTCAGGGTAAATTAGTAAAAGCTTCTTCGGTGTTTAAAAATGATAGTACCTCACATGGGGGGAAATTAGCTGTTGATAATAACCTGAAAACTAGCTGGAGACCTGAAAATGGAGGTAATTCTCAATGGCTTGCAGTGGATCTTGGTACAACTCAAACAATTTCAAACGTTGTTTTGTCGTGGTGGTGGAATTTATCCCCAGTATCTTATCTTGTTCAAGTTTCTAGTGATGGCGATGTTTGGGAAACTGTTTTTTCTACATCTGAGAAAACATATTTAAGTACTTGTACTAGTTATTTCCCTTCAACTCAAGCGCGATGGGTTCGGTTTTTCTTTGTTGGAAATGGCAATGGCAATGACAAAGAAACAGCTTATTCTATTTCTGATTTCGCTGTTTATCGATAATAGAGTTTGTTTGCCTACTAAATTACACATTACATTATATATTGCACGAAGTAAAATAAAAATAACAAATTGAATTATATTTTTTTAAATTAATGATTATGAAGACTATAATGATCGCTATTGCGCTGTTTCTTTGTTCAGTAAATGTTTTTGCAGAGAAATTCAGTACTGAAATTCAGTCCTTCTTTAAAATGAGAAAAACGATATGTTTTATCTTTTTGATTTGCTTCAGTTGTTTATCCTTAAAATCACAACAAATAAAGACTCCGATTCAGAAAAGCGAATTGGATTTACGAATTGAAATGGCTACTAATCGCTTGTTGTATGCTAAAGAGCCTGAGATAACTAAAGATTTTGTTTTGGCTTGCGTAACGCTAAATCCAAAATTCAACCGCCGCTTTACCGAATTCAGCGGTGATCAGAGCGGACGATATTTGAGTCTTTTTTCAAAGTATAAAGTTGTTGGAAATCCCATAGATATTAAGCTATTAGCAAAAGAAATTATTGCAACTCAGAAACCAGATGGTCGATTTGGGTCTGATTCACTTGTTTTTGAAGCATCAAAATTGCAAGGTAACCACATGGCACTTTTATGGGGTAACGGGCGATTACTAACAGGTTTAATGGATTATTATGAATCCTATAACGACAAAGACGTGTTAAATTCAGCTATAAAATTAGGCGATTTCTTGATTTCAATTAGTGAAAGTTGTATTCAACCTGATATAATTGACATCTTTAAAAGTAAAGGTGCTATGGGTTTTATTTGTTTTACACAAAATATAGAGGGTCTGGTAAAACTATACAAGGCCACTAACAATCAAAAATACACACAATTAGCACAAAAAATATATCCACTAATTCCAGAAATGGGAAATCAACATACACATGGGTACTTGAATTCGTTGAGAGGTGTTTTAATGCTTTATAATGTTACAAAAAAACAGGAACAAAAGGAATTTGTAGAGTTCCGATACAAAGAGCTAATTGAGTCCAAAGATTATTTAATAACCGGTGGTGTTCCTGAATTTTTCGGAGTGACGAGACCATCAGCCGAAAGTTATCGCGATGAAGGCTGCTCGGAAGCTGATTGGTTAATGTTATCCCTTGAATTATGGCAAACAACAAGAGAAATGAAGTATTTAAATAATGCAGAATATTGCCTTTATAATGAGATGATGTTCAATCAATTCGAATCTGGTGATTTTGGTAGTCATCATATCCAAAAGGATCTTGGATTTAAGCTTGCCTACAGCGAAGGAAAAGCTTGGTGGTGCTGCGATTATCACGGTTTGCAAGCAATGTTGCAAGCCAAGGAAGTAATTGTTACAAATGATAATGCAGTAAAGAAAATCAATTTGTTTTATAATTCTGATTTTAAAGATAACGACATTTCTTTTAGTTTCAAAAAAATGAATCAAACAACTCCAACTTTTAAATTGAAAATTAACACTGTAGATTCTAAGCCATTGACCATTGCTTTGCGAAAACCCGATTGGGCTAAAAATATGACATTTAAACTTAATAATATAGTGTTAGAATATGCTGAACACGATGGTTATCTGGTAGTTAATAGAAAATGGCATGCCAATGAAGTTGTTAGCATAAATATGGAATATAACCTTCAGCTCATCAACAAAGAAAATAAATCAATAAATATAAGCAAGTTTAAAGGGAACAACAACGCTATGGCAATGCAGTATGGACCTTATTTAATGAGTATTGATGATGGTTTTATGCCTTTGTTTATGGCAGAACCTGCTACAAGAAATGTTATAAAAATAGATAAAGCCAATATCGGTATTTTAAAACCGAATTCATCCGATGATATTTTAAAAAGAACCTTACTATCAGATGGATACTTAACCTTTAAATATATACATGAAGGTTTCTATGGTGAAAATAACGTAACGATGAGACCAATTTCCGAGGTTTCACATCAGCGACGGGCCAATGTGAAATTATGGTCTCTGTTCAGTGTTGAGTAAAGATTGAACATAAATTGATACGGCTCCAAAATATTATATAACAAAATTGATATTCGTGAAAAAAAAATTAGAATTAGTACATGTTGATTCGCTGTCCACCGGCAAAACGGTAATTTCAGTCATAATCATTGCCTTATTGTTTTTTATTTTTGGTTTTACTACCTGGATAAATGCGATTTTAATACCTTATTTTAAAATAGCCTGCGAATTGAATAATGCCGAATCGTTGTTTGTCGCTTTTGCCTTTTACATAGCCTATTTGGTAATGGCAGTTCCCGCAGCACACCTATTGGAGAGGGTTGGATTTAAAAAAGGGATTTTAATTGGTTTCTGGATCATGTCGCTGGGAGCACTGATTTTTATTCCTGCTGCTTTAAGTAGAATGTATGGAATCTTCCTTTTGGGGCTTTTCTCAATAGGAACCGGACTGGCAATATTACAACCTGCCGCCAATACCTATATCACCCTTATTGGCTCTAAGGAAAGAGCAGCTCAGCGCATGAGCATAATGGGAGTTTGTAATAAAACCGCCGGGATAATTGCTCCATTATTATTGGCATCCGTCATATTAAGACCTACCGATACCGAGCTTTTTAAGCAATTGCCCTTCATGAACGAGCTGACAAGAAATGCGGTATTGGATGAGTTGATTCAAAGGGTGATTGTTCCCTATTCCATTATGGCAGTTATTCTCTTCTCACTTGGATTGTTGGTCAGATATTCTGTTTTGCCTGAGATAGATACCAACAATGAAGATGCAACAGTGGCAGGTGCAAATTCCGAGAAAACGAGTATTATCCATTTCCCTCATCTCATTCTGGGTGCTATTGCATTATTCCTTCACGTGGGTTCGCAGGTTGTAGGTATCAACACCATTATCGGATATGCTCAATCATTGAATCTGCCGTTATTGGAAGCAAAAGTATTTCCGTCCTATATTTTGGGAATTACCATGTTTGGTTTCTTGTCAGGAATTGTTCTTATTCCAAAATTTGTTAAGCATCTCAATGTTTTGCGTATCTGTACTACATCGGCTATTGTGTTGACCTTCACTTTTTTTATCGTGAACGGACAGGTAATTTTTCTTGGTCATACAGCCGATGTATCAATATGGATTCTGGTATTATTGGGGCTCTCTAATTCCTTGATGTACTCAACAATTTGGCCCTTGGCCCTCAATGGATTGGGACGTCATACTAAAATGGGAGGCTCCATTCTAATCATGGGATTAAGCGGAAGTGCCATCGTACCGCTAATTTATGGCTATTTTGCCGATCGTTTTAATCCGCACGATGCATATTGGGTGCTATTACCCTGTTATATTTACCTGGTTTATTATGCCTTTCACGGCTATCGTCTCAGAAGTTGGACTAAGAAAATATAAATTATTTCACGAATTTTGTTTCAGGATTAAGATTATCTCCTGAAACAAAAAAATCTTTTGATGTACTGAATTACTTAATTATGGATGCTGAGAACACACTTATAAAAATATTTAACGGACAAATTGTTACTCCAAACGGTATCATTAAAAATGGATGTGTCATTGTCAGGAATGGCTTTATAGAAACAGTTGCTGAAGGTAATCCTGAGGTGAATGGAGCTGTTGAAATTGATGCCATGGGGCAATACGTAGCACCAGGTTTAATCGACATACAGGTTAACGGGTACGATTCGGTTTCATTTTGCCTCGAAGGCGCTGAGAATACTTCTGCAAGTGGAAATGAGTTGACTGTTTCGGATGTAAAAAAAGTGACAGAAGGCCTTTGGAAAGAGGGTGTTACTACCTATTTTCCTACGCTCACCACCAATAGTCAGGAATTGTTGTTGAAGAATTTTTCCATTCTTTCCAAAGCGATGAATGATGTATCCATCAGGGGTTCCATTCCCGGTTTTCACCTCGAAGGGCCTTACATTTCGGTAATAGATGGTTATCGTGGAGCGCATCCATTAGACCATGTTCGAACACCGGTTTGGAATGAGTTTCTTGATTTGTATAAAGCTGCAGGCGAAAAAATAATTCTGATTACTGTTGCCCCCGAAATTGAAGGCGCTTTTGAGTTTATAAGAAAATGCAGATCGTTGGGCATTGTGGTTTCATTGGGGCATCATAACGGGACTGCAGAGCAGATAAAACTGGCAATTGATAATGGCGCCGGTTTGGCTACACATCTGGGCAACGGTTGTGCCAATAATGTGAACAGACACCATAATCCGATTTGGCCTCAACTTGCCGACAACCGCTTGATGATCAGCTTTATTGCCGATGGTTTTCACCTTCCACCCGAAATGCTTCAGGTATTTTACAAGACCAAAGGAGTCGAAAATATTATTATCACCTCCGATATTACAAGTTATGCCGGACTGCCAGCCGGGACTTATAAAATAAAGAATGGGCAGAGTATAGAAAAAACGGTAGATGGAAACCTCTGCTTTTCAGGACAGGTGGGCGGGTTATACGGTTCAGCATCCTCTTTGCCAAAGGGAGTTTCCCATATTATGAAAGTGACTGAATGCGGCTTGCTAAATGCCATTCAAATGACTACAATTAATCCGGCAAGGCTACACAATTTAAATGATCGCGGGATATTGGAAGCTGGGAAACGTGCTGATTTAATCCTGTTTGCAATAGAGAATGACCAACTGCTAATTAATAAAACGATGGTGGCAGGCAAGGTAGTATATTCAATTGACGAGTAAACAAGTAGACGAGTAGACGAGTGAACGAGTAAACAAGTAGACGAGTAAACAAGTTGATAAGTTGACATTTATTAGAAGATGTTCCTACATTATCAAATCATACCAATAAATAGAGATAGTAAATCCCGAAACTGGTACTGTTTTAATAACTGCCGTCAACTCGTTTACTTGTCAACTCGTTAACTTACCCCACCTTTCTGAGGGGATACACAATTAAACTAAAATAAGTATTGTAAAATTTTAAACCCAATTATTTATGAATCACAAACAAATGAAAACTTGTGCTTTTTTTATTTTATTATTAGGGCTAAGTTCTGTCCATGCACAGCAAGCTACCCTCGCAACTGGTGGAGATGCTGTTGGTGTTGATGGATCGGTGAATTATTCCCTTGGACAAACCAATTATTCCACAAACCGAAGCAATTCTGGTTCAGTATCACAGGGAGTTCAACAACCCTTTGAAATATCAACGGTTTCCGGTATAGAAGTAAAAAGAATCCAACTTGAATGTTCAATCTATCCCAATCCAACAACCAATTTTTTAAGATTGAAGCTGCAAGACTATAATGCTGAAAATTTGTCCTTTCAACTATACGACATAAGTGGACAACAATTAATAAACAAAAAAGTAGTAGGGAACGATACTGAAATATCACTCTTCGGTCAAAAGCCAGGTACCTATTTCTTGAAAGTGGTTCAACCTCAAGGTGCTAATAATCAACTAGAAATTAAAGTATTCAAAATAATTAAAAATTAAATAGTATGAGACGAATTTACAACATTATGATAGCTTTCTTCATGACAGCATCTATTTTCGCACAAGTACCCCAATTGCTAAGTTATCAGGCGGTTGTCAGAAATAGTTCAGACCAATTGATTGCTAACAAGCAGGTTGGAATGAGGATTAGTATCTTGCAAACATCTATTACGGGTATTCCTGTTTACACGGAAACACAAACCCCTACCACAAATCAAAATGGGTTAGTGAGCATTCAAATTGGTGGTGCCACCGGGTTTTCTTCCATCAATTGGTCTAATGGACCCTATTTCATTAAAACGGAAACGGATGTTTCTGGAGGAACAAACTATACGATTACCGGAACCAACCAATTATTAAGCGTACCTTATGCGCTGACAGCAGGTTGTTTAGCCTTAACAAATAAAAGTTCAAACCTACTATATGATAATTATATGAAGGACGATGGAACGTACATGGGGCTTGTAAAAATAACGGTACAACAACCTTTTGATAGTGAGCCCACCGTTACCGATATTGATGGCAATGTGTACGCAACAGTTAAAATCGGCACACAAGTTTGGATGACTTCGAATCTTAAAACGACCCGTTACCGTAATGGTGATGTAATACCAAATGTAACATCAAATACTGCTTGGGCTGCGCTAACTACTGGTGCACAATGTACCTACAACAATACCTTAGTTGCTGACAGTATAAATTTATTTGGTCGGTTGTATAATTTTTATGCAGTAGCTGATAGCCGCAATATTGCACCAATTGGCTGGCATGTAGCGAGCGATGCTGAATGGACTACCTTGACGACTTACTTAGGTTCACTTGTAGGCGGTCGGTTAAAAGAATCAGGCACAACACACTGGTTAGCCCCTAATAATGATGCTTTAAATGATAGTAAATTCTGTGCTCTTCCAGGTGGTTATCGATTCGACTACAATGGTGCGTTCTACAGAGTTGGTGAGGAAGGTGACTGGTGGAGTAGTGTTGCGGACGATACGAGCATGGCACGGTGCAGGTACCTGGATTACTACGTTTGCATAGTATACAACACCTACAGTACGAAGTCGTGTGGTTATTCAGTGCGTTGCGTTAGGGATTCTAAATAATTTAGTTGGCTATTTGATTATTATATCAACTTCGGACATGTCAAATCCATCAAACATTCTACAACACTACAAAATTTTAAAATAAAAAAATCATGAAAATCGTAATTTCGGAAAACAAGCAAGAACTTGGTGCAAAGGCAGCCTTTTTAGGTGCCGAACTCATTCGCAAGGCCATACAGGAAAACGGGAAAGCAAATATCATCGTGGCTACCGGAGCGTCCCAATTCGAAATGCTGACTGAGTTGGTAAAAGAAGATATTAACTGGTCAGTAGTAACTGCGTTTCATTTGGATGAATATGTCGGAATGTCGGAATTGCACCCGGCTTCGTTTCGCAAATATCTCAAAGAACGATTTGTTGATATTGTTTCACCAAAGGAATTCATTTATGTCAATGGAGAGTTGGACGCTGATGCTGAATGTATTCGTTTGCAGAAAATAATCAGCCAACATCCTATTGATGTTGCATTTGTAGGTATTGGCGAGAATAGTCATTTGGCTTTCAATGATCCTCCTGCTGATTTTGAAACTGATGATGCCTATTTGGTAGTTTCTCTCAATGAAGCTTGCCGTCGTCAACAAATGGGCGAAGGTTGGTTTCCTACCCTTAACGACGTTCCCGAAAAAGCAATCAGCATGTCGATTAAACAAATAATGAAAGCGAAAGCGATTATATGTAGCGTGCCTGATTTGCGGAAGGCCGATGCGGTTAAGAAAACGGTTGAAGGTGATATTTCTCCCGAAATTCCAGCTTCGATAATGAGAAATCATGAAGCTACATGGTTGTTTCTGGATAAAGATTCTGCATGGATGTTGTAAAACTAAATTGGTTCTTTAAAAATAATATTCTTATGAAATCGCTTTTTTTAATTCTTTCGTTGCTACTCGTTTGCATTATTGCACAATCTGAAATAAAATTAGCCACCGTTTTGGGCAATAATATGGTTTTGCAACGCAATACAGAAGTGAAAATTTGGGGAAAAGCTAATCCCAATCAAAAACTGACAATCCAAACCAGTTGGAATAAAGCACATTACATAACTATGTGTAACGATAAGGGTGATTGGATGATTAAAGCAAAAACCACCCAAGCCGGAGGAGCATATACCATTACGGTTACTTCGGGCAAGGAAAAAGTGCAGCTTCAAAATATCTTGTTGGGCGAAGTCTGGCTTTGTTCGGGGCAATCGAATATGGATATGACTATCGATGGTTATGCAGATTCACCCATCATTGGATCTAACGATATGCTGATGAACGCTGAGAATAATGATATTCGATTATTCACGCTAAAACCGATTGTAAATGAGGTTCCGCAGGATAACTGTACAGGAAACTGGTCAGTGGCCACGGCTGAATCTGTTGCGAAGTTTAGTGCAGTTGGTTATTTATACGCCAAACATTTACAACAAAAATTGAAAGTGCCGGTAGGAGTGATTTGTGCCGCTTGGGGTGGTTCTCGCATTGAATCCTGGATAAGCAAGGATATAATTTCAACATTTCCGGAAGCATTTAAACAAACTACACAGGAAAAATCAAATCCCAATCATCGTGCAGCCAATATTTATAATGGAATGATTTCACCTCTATTAAATACTGCAATTAAAGGTGCCATCTGGTATCAAGGTGAATCAAATATTGGTAATTATAAGGATTATGCCTTTCTTCAAACAGCCATGGTTTCTGGTTGGCGAAGGGATTTTGGGGTTGGCGAGTTTCCGTTTTACTTTGTAGAAATTGCTCCTTATTGGTATAACAATAGCAAAGCCGTTAATTCTGTCTTGCAACGAAATCAACAGTTCAAAGCCATGTCATTAATTCCTAATTCCGGCATGGTTTCTACCATTGACCTTGGTGAAGAAAGAAATATTCACCCAGCCGAAAAAGAAACAGTAGCAAAACGGTTGGCATATTGGGCTCTTTCTGAAACATACAACATAAAAGGAATTTCGTATAAATCACCTATCTTTAAAAGTATGGATGTAAAGGATAGTGTAGCGATACTTTCATTCGATAATATTGTGAATGG
The DNA here is from genome assembly GCA_903901975.1 of uncultured Bacteroidales bacterium. Classification (GTDB taxonomy): domain Bacteria; phylum Bacteroidota; class Bacteroidia; order Bacteroidales; family Paludibacteraceae; genus Paludibacter. The sequence goes on along the minus strand of CAIUTB010000055.1, from coordinate 112,387 downwards.
ATTGACTACTTTTGGAAAAGAAGTGGACTGTTTTGAAGTTGCCGGACAAGACAGTATTTTTTATCAAGCAAAAATGAGCATTAAAAAGAAACAAGTACTAGTTTGGTCTACAAATGTAAAGATTCCCGTTGAAGTGCGTTATGCATTCTGCAATTTCCCTAAAACAAACGGTTTTGTTTATAATACTGCAGGCTTACCATTAATTTCATTTAAAACAGATAATTGGGAAAAATAAATTTAATTGAACTATTAAAAAATAAATATCATGAAGAATTTAACGATGGCTATTGTGCTGTTAATGTGTTCGGTAAGCATTTTTGCCGAAAAGCTTGTTACTGATAATAAAAAGTTGACTATTGCAGATGGTGAGAAAGTTTGGGCAGGAGTAATTAATGATGGGCATCTAATGCCATTTTCATCAGATTACTCTATGGAATTCTATGCAAATAATAAATTCAATCAACTTCAACCATTGATATTAACCAATAAAGGTCAATTTGTTTGGAGTGAAAAACCCTTTAAATTTGAATTAAAGGGCAACGAATTAGTTATTTATGATCTATACAATCAATCTTTCAGCGGAAAATCCGGCAATACTTTAGCCGAAGTTCAGAGATATGTAAGGCAGAAATACTTTCCTGCCAGCGGAAAATTGCCAGATACTTTATTATTTTCAAAACCACAGTATAATACATGGATTGAACTTACTTACAACCAAAATCAAGCCGATATATTGAAGTATGCTAAAAACATAATATCCAATGGATTACCGCCAGGAGTAATTATGATTGATGATACATGGCAAGAAGATTGTGGATTGTGGCAATTCCATCCGGGACGCTTTCCAAACCCAAAGGAAATGATTGACCAATTGCATCAAATGGGTTTTAAGGTGATGGTATGGGTTTGTCCATTTGTAAGTGCCGACCAAACTTTGCTTTATACACATCTTAAAAAATCGAAAGCATTTCTGTTGGAAAGAAAAAACGCAACCGACACTTGGGAGACTCAAACAAAACCGCTTATGGTGGAATGGTGGAATGGTCAATCAGCGGTGCTTGATTTTTCTAATCAAACGGCTGTTGATTGGTTTAATTCGGAGCTCGACCGGTTAGTGGCTGATTATGGAGTTGACGGATTTAAATTTGATGCTGGAGACATGGAATTTTATCCCGCAAACGGTATAAGCAAAAAAGATATCACTCCAAATATGCACGCAGAATTATATGCTCAATTTGGGTTGCGTTTTCCTTTGAATGAATACCGTGCCTGTTGGAAAATGGGTGGTCAACCATTGGCTCAGCGGCTGCTCGATAAAGCGCATACTTGGATAGATCTTCAAAAACTGGTACCAAACATGATATTGGAAGGGCTTTGCGGATATACATTTTCGTGCCCGGATATGATTGGAGGTGGTTTATGGACTTCATTTTCAGACAAATCGACACTCGACCAAGATTTGATTGTACGCTCAGCTCAATGTCATGCACTGATGCCAATGATGCAATTTTCGGTGGCTCCGTGGAGAATATTAGATAGTGTTCATTTAGGAATAATAAAGAAAGCGGTTGAAATTAGAACGAAGTTCACGCCATTAATTTTACAATTAGCGCATGAATCAGCCAAAACAGGTGAGCCAATTTTAAAAAGTATGGAATTTGTGTTTCCAAATCAGGGATTTGAAGAAACCATCAATCAGTTTATGCTCGGAGATAAGATATTAGTAGCCCCAATGATGGAAAAAACCAATATGCGAAATGTAAAATTACCCAAAGGCAATTGGGTCGATGATTTAGGCAAAAAATACAGAGGGAATCAAACAGTAAAAATGATGGTACCACTCGATAGACTGGTTTATTTTGTTCTACAGAAATAAGTTTTTATAATTTGACAATGATTAATTGATTATTCTGAACAACTCTATAATCTCTCTAAAAAAGCATTCAGCGAAATTGATATTTTGATTTTAAATACTTCCATTCAGGAAATCACCAAAGAAGGTGGATATTTTTGAAAAATAATACTAAAAAAATATGAACTCAAAATTAGCTTTATTGTTTATCTTCCTTTTTTTTATTTTTGGTTGTTTCGAAATTAGAGCACAATCAACAATAACTGTAAAAGATGTTCTACTTCCACTTCCACATGGCTCAGTGAAGTTGCAAGGATATATGGGTGGTCGATTGGATAATATAATTAAGAATCGCCTATTGAAACAGGATATTGAAGTCATTCTACAACCATACCGCGACCGCAAAGATGTAGGAGCGTGGCGTGGTGAATTTTGGGGAAAATGGTTCACTGGCTTGTCTTTGGCATCAGATTATGTGCCAGATAACCAACTTGTAAAAGAAAAAATGAATCAAGCTGTTATAGGGATTTTATCAACTCGGACTCCCGATGATTATATTGGCTGTCATGAAGGGGTAAACAGGTTCAAAGACTGGGATGTTTGGAGTAGAAAATACACCATACTTGGACTATTGAGTTATGAAGCAATTACCGGTGATTCAGATGTTTTAAATGCAGCTAAACGCCTTGCTGATATGACCATTGCCGACATTGGTCCGGGCAAACGCAGTATCATTGAACTTGGACTTTACAGAGGTATGCCATCGTCTTCGATTTTAGAACCAATGATACTTCTTTATCAACGTACACATGAGCAACGCTATCTTGATTTTTGCCAGTATATTGTTGAAGAGTGGACAAAGCAGGGAGGTCCTGATCTGGTTCGAAAATCATTGGATGGAATTCCGGTTGCTGCACGTGGAGTAAATAAAAACAACTGGTGGAGTCGCGAAAATGGGATTAAAGCTTACGAGATGATTTCATGCTATGAAGGTCTAACTCATCTTTATCGCTCAACAGGCGAAAAAGAATTATTGAAAGCTTGTGGTAATGTTTACAATGACATAAGAGATAACGAAATGATGGTTATCGGAACTGGTTCGGCAAAAGAATGTTGGAACAATGGACGAATTCATCAACTTGAAAATATGGAGAACCCATGTGAAAGTTGTACGGCGATTTTATGGATTAAGTATGCTCGGCAATTGTTAGGATTAACCGGTGATCCTTTGATTATGGATGAAATTGAACGAAGTTCATATAATGCATTATTAGGAAGTATAAGTTCCGATGGTTCATGGTGTGTGCGCCATAGCTCATTACAAGGAACCCGCTCTGCCGGTGAAAACCAATGCAAAGTTCCATTAAATTGTTGTGTGGTTAATTATCCACGCGCATTATTTTTGTTGCCTGAAATAGCAGTCATGAAAGATGCAAATGGTCCTGTCGTAAATTTTTATGGAGAAAGCAATGCAACTGTTTTGATGCCTGACGGTAATAGTGTTATTGTTAATCAAAAAACAGATTATCCTGTAAGTGGAAAAATTCTACTATCGATAGAATCCAAACAACCTGAAATTTTTACGCTGAGCCTTCGTATTCCACAATGGAGTTCGCAAACGATATTAAAAATTAATGGTAAAGAATTTCACGATTTTAAACAAGGAACTTATGCAAGGTTAAAAAGGAAATGGTGTAAGGGAGATGTTGTAACACTTACTTTAGACATGACTGCTCGGGTTAATGCGTTAGTTGGAAACGATAATTCCAGGCATATCTCAATCGTTCGTGGTCCGATAGTTCTTTCACGTGATAAAAGATTTGGAGATAACATTGACTCTCCGGTTCAGATTAAGTTGAATGCAGATAATAGCGTAAATTTAAAACCTTCAAAATCCGAAAATATTTGGATGAGTTGGAAAGTACCAACTACCGATGGCAATTATTTAACCTTATGCGATTACTGTTCGGCAGGTAATACTTGGAGTGAAGAATCACGATATAGGGTATGGATGCCAACCGACAAGTGATTGGTTTAACAAACAGTTGGATTGATTAGTTGCTGATTATGGTGTTGATGGCTTTAAATTTGATGCCGGAGACATGGAATTTTATCCGGCAAACGGTATAAGCAAAAAAGATATCACTCCAAATATGCACGCAGAATTATATGCTCAATTTGGGTTGCGTTTTCCTTTAAATGAATATCGTGCTTGTTGGAAAATGGGTGGTCAACCATTGGCTCAGCGGCTGCTCGACAAAGAACATACTTGGGTAGATCTTCAAAAACTGGTACCAAACATGATATTGGAAGGGCTTTGCGGATATACATTTTCGTGTCCCGATATGATTGGAGGTGGTTTGTGGACATCATTTTTAGACAAATCGACACTCGACCAAGATTTGATTGTACGCTCAGCTCAATGTCATGCACTGATGCCAATGATGCAATTTTCGGTGGCTCCGTGGAGAATTCTGGATAGTGTACATTTAGGAATAATAAAGAAAGCGGTTGAAATTAGAACGAAGTTCACGCCATTAATTTTACAATTAGCGCATGAATCATCCAAAACAGGTGAGCCAATTTTAAAAAGTATGGAATTTGTGTTTCCAAATCAGGGATTTGAAGAAACCATCAATCAGTTTATGCTAGGAGATAAAATATTAGTTGCCCCAATGCTGGAAAAAACCAATATGCGAAATGTAAAATTACCCAAAGGCAATTGGGTCGATGATTTAGGGGTAAAACACAAAGGTGGCCGAACTGTAGGAATGATGGTGCCACTTGACAGGTTTGTTTATTTTATTCTTCAGAAATAGACAAGAGATATAATATTATCAAATTTGAAATTCCAAATCAAATATTGCAGCAAGAAATGAATAACATCAATAGTATAAATGGCGAAAATTTCGAGCTTGTATTTAAACAGTTTTACCCAAAACTTTGCGTGTATGCTTGTAGATATGTTTCAGACAACGCCACATCCGAAAATATTGTAAGTGATTTGTTTACAAAACTTTGGGAACAAAAAGATAGCATTGTTATTACTACATCTGTACAATCCTACTTGTATCGTGCCACTTCCAACTCCTGTATTAATCATTTGAAGAAAAACAGGCAAAATGAGGAATTAACTGACCAAATTGAAGCGGCAATGGAATCCGATAATTTTAGAATTCCAATGATTGGACAAGAAATTGAAGCTGAAATTTTATTTACTATTGAACTTTTACCTGATAAAAGAAAGGAGATTTTCAAATTAAATCGGTTGGAAGGGAAAAAAATAGCAGAAATTGCAATCAGCCTAAACATCAGTGAATCAACCGTAAAGAATCAATTGGGCGATGCTATGAAATTTCTCAGAGAAAAATTGAAGAAATATCTGTAATTATTATCAGATAGAGTAGGACTAAACGACATAAATTTTGTCCTAAGCATGAAGGCTATTTTATAAGTCAACTATTTTTTCAAATTCTACCTTTACAAGACAAATTAAATTATGAAATCGAATATTGATATATTGATAATCGACTATTTATCGAACAGCATTTCGGAAGAAAATGCAAAGATACTTAGAAATTGGATGGAGTCAAATGATGAAAATTCGAGGTATTTCTATGACTTCAAGGAAATTTGGGTTTCTACAAATGCTTTAAATGCGGAAAAAGAATTTAATGCAGACAAAGCTTGGAATAAATTTAAACTAAACAATAATATTGTTAGTACCCATCAGTTTGTGCCTAAAAATAAGACGGTCAGTAATTTGTATAAAGTTGCAGCAAGTATTGTCATTTTACTAAGTCTCGGCATATTATTGAAAAATATCAATAGTACAAAAGAGCCCATTTACCAGAATGTTGCTTCAAACAACCAAATAAATTTACCAACCACACTACCAGACGGCAGTGTGGTACAATTAAACAAAGCAACTACACTCAAGTTCTCCAGTGTATTTAATGACAAAAAAAGAGAAGTATGGCTTGATGGCGAAGCATTTTTTACTGTCGCAAAAAACAAGAATAAACCATTCATTGTACATTTTAAAAACAATACTGTTACAGTACTAGGAACTAGTTTTAACATAAAGGCTTATAAAAACATTCCAAGTGTGGAAGTCTTTGTAAAAACAGGTAGGGTAGAATTCAAAATGTGTGAAAGTGGAAAAGCTATTCTGACTAAAAATGAAGGTATAAGCTATAATCAAACTGCAAAAATTGTCGAAAAATATGGTAACGATAACAATCTATATTGGAATACTAAGGTGATATGTTTTGAAAATCAGAAACTTAAAAACGTTGCCTCCGAGCTGTCACGCTTATTTAATACAAATATAGAAGTGGCCAGTGAAATTGAGCAAATTCCAATTACAACGACAATAAACAGCGATAAAATTAATGATATTTTAAACACTATTGCACTGACACTCGATGTGCAGGTAAAAAATGACAAGCAAATTCATTATTTCTACAAGTAAAAAAACACATATAAATAAAATAAGTAGGGCACTAATAATTGTCCTACTTATTTTTGTTATAGGAAAACTACAATCTCAAACGGTACTTGATAAAAAAATTACCCTTAAAACTAACAATCAAGATATTATTAGTACGTTGAAATTGATGAGTAAAAACAATCATATTGTATTTTCATATCAATCCGACATTTTTCCTTCAAATGTAAAATTGACTTTAAGCGAAGTCAATACCTCCGTAAAATTGGTATTGCAAAAAATACTTTTACCAAACCACTTCAATTTCCAATTTGCCAACAACCAAATAATAATTAAGAAAAACAAAGAAAGCAAATCTATAATTGAAAATCAATCATCAAAAAGTGTAATAATACGAAATGTAGTTTATGACACAGTAAGAATTAATGTGATTGACACCGTTAAATTCATTAAATATGACACCTTGATTACCCGGTTGACAATAACTAAACATGACAGTAGTTTCATATCTAAACCACCTGCAATAATAAAAGTTCCAGTTCACAAACAATTTATTGGAATACAGTTTAGCCCATTAATTCTATCTGGTAATGCAACTTTTGCAACCAATTCTACTGCCAGTTTTAGCTCTCAGCCGGGGTATGGAATTGGTGTAAACTATACTCACAATCTGACCAAATCATTCAATCTAGTACTGTCGGCTAATTATACAAAATTCTTGAACCAATTAAACAACAATTCTACAAAGACCTTGAATGATACTGTTACAGAATCAGTTATAATTGGATATATTCAGAAATTCATAAATGGTGCCTGGATAAATATCCCTGTAACAGAAAATCAATCAAAAATAATAAGTTCCATCATCAATAATAATAGTAATTTACAAAATCAGATTGATTATTTACATCTTTGTGGACAACTTCAATTTAGCATTGAGAAGAAAAGTTTTGAGTATTTCATTACTGCTGGAGTTTCTGCAAATCTAGTTGTTAATCAACTTTATAATTCGATAGAAAAGGGTGATTTAACTACAATTTCAAACGTCTATATCAATAAGCTTACTCCTTCGGCAATAATGGGAATTGGATTCAATTATAAATTAAACAGCAAGCTCAAGCTCCAAAGTTCCATTTCATACTTCTATCAGATGATTCCTACTTATAAGCTGAATTCAAATATAGATTCCAGTCCAAGCTCCCTGCATTTAAGCATTGGTTTTCTGCATATTATCTAAAACCCGGAAATTGTTTGAAATAATAATCCCTTTGAATAGTACTATTTTAAATGAATGTTGTCTTAGTTTTATAAAGGCCATTATAAAACAAAAAAAAACTAAGTTATTTAATTCTTCAATTTTACTAAAATGAAAAAAGTTCTATTTAATTCAATGCTTCTTTTTGGCGTGATTTTATTTTCTTTTGCTGCTACACGTCCTGGAAATTTTCAAAACATTAGAAAGGTTGTTGGTATGGATACCACCAGGGTAAGCAACACAACCAATGACACAAGTATTGTGGTAGTATCTCACAAAGATACAACAGTTTCTTCCAATCCAAAGGACACAAGTATCGTAGTTGTATCTCACAATGATTCAACTGTTACTTCCAATCCAAAGGACACTAGCATCGTAGTTGTAACTCCAAACGATACAACTGTTATTACCAATCCTAAAGACACAAGCATCGTAGTTGTAAATCCAAACGATACAACTGTTATTACCAATCCTAAAGACACAAGCATCGTTGTTGTAACTCCAAACGATACAACTGTTATTACCAATCCCATTGACACTACTGGTTTTGTGTTGTCAGGTTCGGCTATGGCAGGTGATTCATTGTTAAATTCTGGAATTGCTTACCTTTACAAGAAGGGTGATAAAGTTTCAATGAAAACTACGCAAATAAAAGGCGGTGCATTCTCATTCTCAGGACTTCCAAAAGCTGACTTTACTGTATATGTGGAACCAACAGTGAGTAATATGTATGCATTCATACCAACTTATTATGTGAATAAATTTTTGTTTAGCAATGCCAATTATTTAACTTTAGATGCAAATACCAGAGCTGTTATAGTAAAATTGAAAAAAGTGGTTTTACCTACAGGTACAGGTGTGATATCGGGCAGTGTATATAACGGCAGTGACTCCATTAAAAATAATACCAAAGGACAATTCGTAAAAAGTGCTACCACACAATATATAGTGCTTTTATATAACTCAAAATCAGAACCGGTAGCTTGGACAAAAACTGATTCTCAAGGTAATTATTCTTTTACTAACATACCTTTAGAGCAATATAAGGTGACTACCGAAACACCAGCGGCTAAAGCTGAACAAAACATTACACTTTCAGTTGCTAATTCTAACGCTACTGCTGATTTAGCCCTTAAAACTGTTCAAGGTACAACTTTAAACAAAGAATTAGCCGATGTAGTATTGAATGTTTATCCAAATCCTGTTGTAGATATTTTGAATGTTGATTTAAAAGAAGCTGCACAAATATCAGTTTACAATTCAGTTGGTAAATTGATAATTAACCAAAACCTTACAATTGGTTCTAACAATGTCGATTTCAGCAATGTTGAACAAGGTATTTGTTTCGCCAGAATTGGAAATAAGACCATTAAAGTAATCAAAAAATAGTAAGGTAGTTGGTTCTAACAATTAGAAAACCCACTTTGCTGATTAGCAAAGTGGGTTTTTAATAAGCAAATAGGAGCTCCCTCTGAATTTTAAAATAAAAAACGATAACATTTGAATAAGAATTTTATAATGAACCATGTAAACAAAGTATTTTTAATTTTATAAGCATCAGCAAGAATTGAATGTTGAATTAAATTTGCAACGAAAAATATTATGAAAATATATTATTTCAGAGAAGGGGATAATCCATACTTTTGTGTTTACTTTTAATAACGACTGAATTTTAAACTTCTGGCTTGCATATTCAAATACAATATGGAAAGCGAGTTATATAGACTAATTTATCGGTAAGCTTTCTTTCCTGCACGACTTAGGAATGAGTCTGAATAAAACAAATAAAGGAAAAATTACACAAAGGGAATCAAATAGTAAAAATGATGGTACCACTCGATAGACTGGTTTATTTTGTTCGTCAGAATTAAGTATGTCAAATACATTAAATATGTAAATATCTCTAAACTATTGACTTAAAACCCAATTTTATCAATTTTAAACTCAAATGAGATATTATTCTGCACTAAAAAGTGAATCAATAACCAACTAAAAATTGTTCCATTCAGAATTTCTTGATATTTTTTTTTGCCCCCTTAAGTAGCAGACTTTTGGGGGCAATTTTTTTTAAATTCACAGTTTGCTTAGGCACTATGTTTTGATAATAATGTTGATTTTAAAATAAAACCAAAGATGAGTTGTAAAATAGAATAAAAATAGCAAACAAATAGATTATCAGAAAAATAAAAGTATTATATTTGCCAATAAGTACCTATAAGTATGTCTTTAAAGCATGATAAATATTGATTTTACAAACAGCCATTCACAACCAAAATACCGATTAATAATCGATGCAGTCATCGAACTATTGCAAAATGGAACTTTACAAAAAGGCGACAAACTTCCTTCTTGTAACGAGTTGTGCAAGGAATATCATTTGTCGCAAGATACAGTTTACATGGCTTATAACGAGCTAAAAAAACTGGGTCTGATTGCTTCAAAAGTCGGAAAAGGATATTTTGTTCAAAACACAAATGTAGGAGCAGAACACAAGGTTTTTGTCCTTTTCGACCATTTAAGTGCATACAAAGAAGAATTGTATGAGGCATTTAAACAAGGAATGAAAGGAAAGGGTAGCGAACAAATATTCTTTCACCACAACAACCCTAAAGTATTTAAAACGCTTATTGAGAGTGCCATTGGCGAATATACCGATTTTGTGATTATGCCTATTTTTGAGAAAGAGGCAATACAGATTTTAGTGAAACTACCCCGAAAAAAAGTCTATATATTGGACAGATCCAATACTGAGTTAAAAAAACAGTATTCCTATATCTGTCAGGAATTTGAACGAGATATTTATCAAATTCTAAACCAAAATTACAGCAGTTTTGAGTGTTATTCCCGCATGGTTTTGTCTATCCGACATACTAAAGGTCATTTTAGGGAAATTTGTAGCGGCTTCAAGGCATTTTGCAAAAAATACAATTATGAAAGTGAAGCGGTATTTGACCTAACAACTTTTAAAATTACAAAAGGAGATGCTTTCATTGTGGTGGATGACAAAGACTTAGTAACAATTGTGATGCGTGCACAAGCTTTGGGTTTGGAAATAGGAAAAGATGTTGGCATAATTTCGTACAACGAAACAGCATTGAAACAAATTGTTGCTGGAGGTATTAGCACCATTTCTACCGACTTTGTTTTGATGGGAAAAAATATGGCCGAATTGGTTCTATCGGGTAAAAAACAAAAATGTCATAATCCATTTGTTATGATTAAACGTCACTCAATTTAAATATTAAAACACATAAAACCATTAAAATGAAAGAATTAGAGATTTCAGAATCACCGGTAGTATTAGATTTAGAAAGTTATGCTTTATCAGGCATACCCATTCAAAATCAACAACGAAAATTATCGGAAATAGCTTCCATTTTTCATGAAAAAGAAGCCGTGAATCAATTCCTAGCAGATAAACTTGCATACACAGTACAGTCATGGTTGCCCGTAACTGACGGAACGCTGGGTGGATTATTTTTTGGCGTATCGACCATTATGCCCGGAAAAGTTGGTGACGAATATTTCATGACCAAAGGACACTATCATTCGCAGTCTGATAGAGCCGAATTTTACTGGGGGGTAAAGGGAAACGGCATGTTAATATTGATGGATAGAAACAGAAAAACGTGGGCAGAAAAGGTTTTTCAGGGAAGTCTTCACTATATTGGTGGTGATATTGCACACCGCCTGGCTAATACAGGTGACGAAAATTTAGTAGTAGGAGCATGTTGGCCGTCGGACGCTGGACACGATTATGAAGAGATAGCCATCAATGGCTTTTCGGCAAGGCTAGTGGAAATTGATGGAAAACCAACTCTTGTATGAAGGCAATTGTATTAGACTTAGGCGGCACTCGGCTCAAAATAGGATTAATAAGCGATGGGGAAATTATATCCCAAGCACTACTTCCATCCTATTCTGAAAATGGAATAATACCCCGATTGTCAGCCATTGAAGTTTGTGTAAATCAAATACTTGAGCAAACGGGCACTGGTATTGGAGAATTAAGTGGCGTGGGTATTTCCATTCCAGGCATTGTGGATACAAAACAAATGAAGGTTTTATCCATCAATAAAAAATTTGACGATATGCCTGATTTCGATTTCAACACATGGTCGAAACAGACGTGGGGAATCCCAACGGTAATGGAAAACGATGCACGTGCAGCTTTGATAGGCGAATGGCAATATGGCGCAGGCAAAAACTGCGATAATATCGTACTGGTAACCTTGGGGACGGGCATCGGTGGAGCAGCCATGATTGAAGGTAAATTGCTACATGGCAAACACTTCCAGGCTGGATGTTTGGGTGGACATTTTACGGTGAATATGCACGGTGGAAAATGCACTTGTGGCAATACGGGCTGTGTAGAGTCAGAAGCATCGAGTTGGATATTGCCCATATTGTTTAGGAATCATCTTGATTTTGAGCAAAGTAAAGCTTGCGGAGAAGAGTTACTCGATTTCGAATTGTTGTTCAGATTGGCTATTCAAGGAGATAAAGTATCAAATGAGATTATGTTGCATTGCCTAGATGCATGGAGCGCCGGCATTGTCACCATGATTCATGCTTACGACCCTGAAATGGTTATTATTGGTGGTGGTGTGATGAAAAGTGCAGAAGTTATTTTGCCCTATATTCGTAAAAAAGTGGAAGAATGCGCTTGGACGCCATGGGGCAAAGTGAAAATTGAGGCTGCTCATTTTTCTGATGAAGCGGGGATGTTAGGCATGGCACATTTGCTAAAATAAGAACCCAGCCCCTACTCATTCACCCTTTGGGAAAAGAGAAAGTTAACGATTTTTTGAGTATTTGGGAGATAAAATTAGCACTGGCTAGATTAAATGTCATCCCGAAATTAGATAATAATTTGTCTTTTGACCTTTGTCCTTAGACCTTAGACATAAATAAAATGAACGAAATCAAATTTAACACGCTCCCTTGCGTAGAAGTAAAAGGAAATTTTCCTGTATTTCAAGGTTGGAAAGCCATTGGAAATCAGATTCTTTCAGACATTGCCAAGCTAAATAAACCTACAGCGGTAGTTGCGGTAGATTATTACCAAGGCGTGCTGGAAGAAGTCACCACCGAAGGATTAGCAGATAACTTGAAACCACAATTGATTATCAATACCCGTGATTTGATGTGGGACGAGGAAAAAATTAAAGCGATGGTTTTTCCCGATGTTACCGACGACCGTATTTTCGGTTACATGACACGCTTGACCATTGATGCTTATTTTGACCCTGCAAAAGTGGAAAAAGCCAGAAACGAAATTGCTGCAGTAGCTGATGGGCTTGTGTTAATTGTTGGTTCGGGAGCAGCTTTTGCTTACACTACGCCAGACATTTTGGTGTATGCCGATATGGCACGCTGGGAAACACAACTGCGTATGCGCACGCACGAAGTGGATAACTTGGGTGTGAAAAACCGCGATACAGCCGATTGGATGTTGCTTTACAAACAAGGTTTTTTTGTGGACTGGCGTGTGCTCGACCGATGGAAAAAGAAATTAATGTCGCGTTGGGATTATTTGTTGGATACGAATAACCGCAACGAACCAAAACTGGTTGCAGGAAAAGGAGTGATGGAAGGAATGAAACAAGCTGTAAACCGTCCGTTTAGTGTGGTGCCATTCTTTGATCCGGGACCGTGGGGCGGACAGTGGATGAAGCATTATTGCAACTTGGACAAAAGCCAGCAAAACTATGCTTGGTGTTTCAATTGTGTGCCTGAGGAAAATAGTTTGCTGCTGAAATTTGGCGATGTGGTTGTAGAAACACCATCCATTAATCTGGTATTTTTCAAACCGGTGGAACTCATGGGGCCAGCTGTTTACGGACGTTTTGGCGATGAATTCCCTATTCGTTTTGACTTTTTGGATACCATAGAAGGTGGCAATCTGAGCTTGCAAGTACATCCAACTACCGAATATATTCAGGAGAAATTCGGAATGCACTACACGCAAGACGAAAGCTATTATATGCTGAAAGCAGTTCCTGGAGCAAAGGTCTATCTCGGTCTGAAAGAGGGCGTTAAACCCGAAGAAATGATTGCAGATTTAGAAGCAGCACAAGCTGGTGGTGCACCTTTCGACGCTGAGAAACATGCTGGTGTTTGGCCCGTAAAAACGCATGACCATTTTTTAATTCCTGCTGGAACGGTTCATTGTTCCGGAGCTGGCAGCATGGTACTCGAAATTAGCGCTACACCGTACATCTTCACCTTCAAAATGTGGGATTGGGGACGCATGGGAATTGATGGAAAACCACGAGCCATCAATATTGAACATGGTAAACAGGTTATTGATTGGAGCAGAACCACTGAATGGACACGCAAAAATTTGGTAAATGCCATTGAAGTGATTGCCGAAGGTGATGGCTGGGTGGAAGAACGCACCGGATTGCATGAAAGGGAATTTATCGAAACCCGTCGTCATTGGTTTACCAAAGAAGTAAGTATGAATACAAACAATGGCGTGCATGTAATCTGTTTGGTAGAGGGCGACGAAATTATCATCGAAAGTCCAACCAATGCCTTCGAACCTTTTGAAGTGCATTATGCCGAAACTTTTATTGTTCCTGCAGGAGTAGGTGCTTACAGCATGAAACCACACGATGCCGGAATAGGTCAGAAATGTGGAACCATGCTGGGATTTGTAAGAACAAAATAAGAGCCCCAAACCCCTCCCGATAAATCGGGATAAATGGCGGGGCTTTGAGACGAAGTTTTTTAAATCAACAACAAAAATATAATATGAAACAAGCAAAAAAGCAAACAAAAGCAAAAGAATTCCAAAACTCTCTTACTCCCCATTCAGGGGGCAGGGGGCCTTATCTCTATCTAATTTCCATTGTAGCTGCACTTGGTGGGCTATTATTCGGTTTTGATACAGCCGTTATTTCGGGCGTTGTACCATTTATCACAAAACAATTTTCGCTTTCAGGCGCCGAAATTGGTTGGGTGGTAAGCAGTTTGATTTTGGGTTGTATTGTTGGAGTACTCCTTGCCGGTGCACCTGCCGACAAGTACGGACGAAAAAAGGTGTTAAGTGCGGCCGCCATTCTTTTTATCGTTTCATCATTGGGAACAGCAAGTGCAAATTCCGTATTTACTTTCGTGATATTCCGAGTTATAGGAGGTTTTGGCGTGGGTATTGCTTCCATGGTTTCGCCCATGTACATCGCCGAAATTGCACCGGCCAAACAGCGTGGTCAGTTGGTGTCACTCAATCAGTTGACCATCGTAATTGGTATTTTGGTAGCATTTTTCAGCAATTATTTATTGGTAAATACTGGCGAAAACAACTGGCGTTGGATGCTTTGCGTGATGGCATTACCTGCGTTGTTATTTTTTGTGGCATTGTTTTTTGTACCCGAAAGTCCACGCTGGATGGTGTTGCACAATAACCCCGAAAAAGCCCTTCAAACGCTAGAAAAAATCAATGGAACCGTAGTGGCTCAAAAAGAATTGGAAATTATCCGCAACTCCATGAAAAATGAATCTGATACAAGTTTTAAAGCTGTATTTGCACCCGAATTGCGACTTCCCTTATTGATTGGAATTGGACTGGCATTTTTTCAGCAAATTACGGGCATCAATACCATTATGTATTATGCACCTTTGATTTTCGAAAAATCGGGATTAAGTATTAATTCGGCTATTTATCAAACCATTCTGATTGGAGTAATCAATTTAGTGTTTTCGTTGGTTGCCATTTATTTCGTTGATCGATTGGGACGCAAACCGTTGTTGATTATTGGCTCTTCTTTGATGGGAGTCTCACTGTTAGTTCTCTCAATATCATTTATATATGGTCTGAGTAGCTTTGTTACGCTAGTAGCAATTTTGCTTTTCATTGCCTCCTTTGCTTCCTCGCTTGGCCCAATAACATGGGTCATTATATCTGAATTATTTCCAAACAATGTACGCGGAAAAGCAATGTCCATTTCCATCGTTTTTGTGTGGATATCCTGCTTTTTTGTATCCTTAATATTCCCTGTTCTACTGGAAAAAATAGGTGGTGGAAATACCTTTTTACTCTTGGCTTTTTTCTGTTTTATGAGCCTAATATTTAACCTGAAATTTGTAAAAGAAACTAAGGGGAAAGAGTTAGAAGAAATCAACTAATTGAATATTTATAATTGATATATGAAACAGATTTTTAATCCTGGAATGAATGTGTTTCCCATAACAGGGAAATTAGGGTTTGAATATGGTGCCGATTGCTTTGGACCGGAAGTGGAAAACCGCACCTTAGATGCTATCCGTAAAAGTCTGGCCGATCCTAACTGCGATGGACCAGAAATAGTGTATTCCATTGCCATGGATGTGGGAAAAAATATACACAAAACCAAACTGGATGAATTGCATTTGCTGTATGGTGCTGTTACCTACGCTGCGGGACGAATTGGCAATGAACCCGTTCGCAGTCAGGGGCATATTCATAAAAAATCAGCGTACGGAAACGATTGGTCAACACCAGAAGTGTATGAAATCTGGTCGGGTGAAGCGATTATTTACATGCAGGAAACAGCCAATGACAATCCCGGCCGTTGTTTTGCCGTTCTTGCCAAAGCAGGTGAAGTAGTAATCGTTCCACCATTTTGGGCACACGCTACCATTAGTGCCAATGCTGCCGAACCGCTTACTTTTGGCGCGTGGTGCGACCGTGAATATGGATTTGATTATAACGATGTCCGAGCGCATAAAGGACTTGCGTGGTTTCCAATCTTAGATTCTGATAATCATATCAGTTGGAAAGCAAATCCCGCCTATCAACCTTCTGAATTAATTGAAAAATCGCCAAGGATTTATACCGAATTTGGCATAAATTCCCAAAAGTCTATTTATGCTCAATTTGAAGAAGATATGCATAAATTTGACTTTGTACCTCAACCCGAAAGGGCGAAAAGTTTGTGGGAGGATTTTGTCCCATAATTTTTTTCTAAATTACTTGAATTAAAAGCTATTACAAAACAGTGGAAAGCTTGTAAAGATTAATTCAAAACTAACGTATAGCCTACAGTAGACATTAAACTATTCAATCTTATAGTTGCTTTTAGAAGCTTTTATTTCATACTTTTATGCAATGTCAATAAATTGGAAGTGTTGTGATGGCATTTACAGCTCCATTGGTTATTGGAACTGATTTGGAAGGTGAGTTCAAGCAATCGAAACAAATTCATTTCTGCGACTTTGCTTCAGCCGGTAATACCTGGAGCCGAGCAACAAGATACCGCGTATGGATAAAGCAAACTTTGAATGCGATGAGTGAATCTTATAACCCATATTGAAAATAGAAAATGCTATTCAATGAGTTTTCAAATATCATTTCAAAATTCTATGTTCCCGACTTAATTCTGTTTTTTATTAGGTTTTAATAGCTTGAAAAAACAGGAAGGCTTGGTTTAGAAATACTTTTTGAAGATTTATTGTTTCAATGCAAGGGTTATCAAGATTATATGTGTCTTACTTATAACAACTAAAACTTTTGTATCCGTAGTTCAGTTGAATCATTCTTTTATAATTTTAAAAACCAATAAATATTTACCTTTAAATTTAATCATTATGAATTCAAAAAAACTCTTTCTTTCGATGACACTCTTTATGTGTCTTTTCGCTTGGACGGCTAAAGCTGGTGTAACCAAAACTGTAGGTACCACCGGTGCTGATTTTCCGACACTTTTTGATGCCATTGCTGCTGTAAACTCAAATGCAGATGGTATTTCATATAGCGGTGCTGTAGAATTGCAAATTATTGATAACACCATTGAACCTGCTATCATTGCTATCACTGCAAGCACCGTTAGAACTTCGCTTTTGATTTATCCTACAGTTGGTGGAAAATCTATTTCTGGAGATTTGAGTAGTTTTATGATTATTTTAGATGGAGCTAATAATGTTACATTCGATGGACGTGTAAATCATATCGGAGCCACACGCAATTTAACTATTGTCAATACCGGTGGAACTGACTTGACTAAAGCTGGAACAGTATTATTTAAAACAGACGCTTCAAAAAACTGCATTAAATATTGTACCATCAAAGGCTCTGGAACAGGTATATGGATAGGAACCATTTCTTTTACGAGCAATACTACAGGATTAGGGAACAATGCCAACAAAATCAGCAATAACATAATTACCAATGCTGACCCTAATTACAGACCGACCAATTCAATATTTTCGCAAGGTACAGTTGTTGCAAATAAGTTGGATACCATAAGTAACAATGACTTTGTAAATTTTTTCTCGCCATCAATGATTGGAAGTACTTCTGCCATGGGAATAAAAATACATTTAATGAATGATAGTTGGGCTATTACAGGCAACAGTTTTTACGAAACAACTACTTTTGCACCTACTCAAGATGGAGAATATTCTATACTATATATCGGTAGCGGATCCAATCACACCATCTCTGCTAACTATTTTGGAGGTTCGGCAGCTAAATGTGGAGGCACAGCTTTTACAAAAACAACCGGTAACAATTTGTTTAGGGTAATGTTAATTTCTGCATCTACAAGCCCGGCAAGTACTGTACAAGGCAACACCATCAAAAACTTTAATTGGACAAATTCGGCCAATGCAGTTTGGAACGGTATAAATGTAGGAAGTGGTGCTGTTAATATTACTGCTAACACCATTGGAGACCAAACCACAAATGGGTCAATAACCTTCACTGAACCTGGAGGTTCTAGTTCAGGATTTTACACAGTAATGTTACAAAGTACAGGTACTTCAGTATTTACAAATAATACAATCGGTTCTATTTCAATCGGAAACAGCGATGTACAGGGAGCTGGCACCGTATTTTATGGACTTTTTGATCAAAGTACAGGTACCACAACTATAAGCGGAAATACTTTTGGAAGTCCTACAGTTGCCAACAGTATTAGTTCTTTTGGTGATCAAATAAATCAATACCTTTTTGGCATACGAGAAAGAGCGACAGGAACTACAACTATTAGCGGAAACACTTTTAACAATATGAGCAATAGTTCAAAAACAGATGGTACACTTTCTTGTATGAGAGTAGATAATGGTACGAACATCATAAACAGCAATTGTTTTACTGGTTTGTCATTCTCAAATACTGCCAGTAATGGTACAATCAATGGGATTGATATATCTGCTGCATCAGCTATAAGTATATCCAACAATATCATTTCATTGAATACCACTACCAACACCAACATGAATGGAATTCAAATGAATACTACTGGCAGTGCTGTTAATAATCTATATTTCAACACAATAAATATTGGTGGAAGTCAACCATCAGGTTCTACTGCAAAATCATACTGTATCAATAGCTCAAATACTGCTACCTTTATCAGAGATTTCAGAAACAATATTTTAACAAGCACGCGTTCAACTGTTGGTGGAACTAAGTTACATTATAGCTTGTTTGCAGCTGCGGGATCTGGTACTTTTACTTGCAATTACAATGATTATTATGTTTCAGGTGTAGGAAGTGTATTGGGTAATTTTGCGGCTATCGACAAAAATTCTGTTCCAATTGTAACTGGACAAACCGGTAACGATGCAGGTAGCTTAAACCTAAATCCTGGCTTTGCAAATGCGGTTGGTACAAGTGCTGTAGACTTTAAAACTTCAGCTGTTTTAGCAGGTGTTGCTGGTACTGGTATTCTTGTAGATTATGCAAATGTAGCCAGAGGGGCAACTCCACGTATGGGCGCTTATGAAACAATTATTTCAGGATTAAATAATCATCAAATGTCATTTCCATATCGATTGAATCATACATCAACAGGTATCCATGTAACCTTCGATGGGGAAGCAAGCATTGAATTGTACACCATTGGCGGACAAATGATTGACAAGCTGAAAGCAACTGACTCGTACTCGCACAACTTGAATAATGGTGTATTCGTTATCCGCATCAATGGAAAAACGAGTAAGTTTATCATGTAATTTGCAGAAGTAGCTTTCAATCTTTTATTTTAATTCTTGGAAGCACATCTTCTATATTATCTTTTAAAAAGAATACAACTGTTTTTTTAGGCAATAAAATAGTTGTATTCTTTAACTCCAGAAAATTCTCAAATGTTTCAAATAAAAATCATCCTTTCAAAATCAAAAATCTATTAATCTTTTAAAAATCAAAAAAATGAATACAAAAAAACTCTTTCTTTCGATGACACTTTTAATGTGTCTTTTCGCGTGGACGGCAAAAGCCGATTCTACAGTTAAAGTTGGGTCTTCTGATGGTGGAACAACACTTAGCCCTGGTGCCGATTATAAATCAATGTCGGCTGCATTCAATGCGCTGAATGGCTTTACAGGAGTAGTAAACCTTCAAATTATAGACAATACGACTGAAACGTCAACAATTTATTATACCAAATCTGTTTCATGGACTACCCTGAATATTTATCCAACAGTAACCGGAAAAACTATTAGTGGGAATATTAGTGGTGCAATATTCTATTTAACAGCTGTCAGCGGAATGGTCATTGATGGTAGGTTACACAATGCAGATGGAAGTTTAAATGGTTCTACCAGGGACTTAACCATTACCAATACTGGAGGTGCAACTTTGCTGAGTGCCGTTACATTTATGATGGTTGGTAATACTTCAGGCAACACCATTAAGTATTGTACAATCAAAGGATCGGGAACCGCTAATTATAGAGGTACAATTAGTATTACAAATGGTGCTACGATTGCAACCGGAAATGGATCTAATACAATAAGTAACAACTTGTTTACTTGTGCAGACAATGCCAAGAGACCTGCATGGTCAATTTATTCATCCGGTACATCTGCAGCGTTTCCTAATAACAATCTAACCATCACCGATAATGAGTTTGCTGATTTTCTATCAACTAATGCTGGTACAAATATGGGGAATGGTGGTGCTATTTTACTTTCTGCATACACCAGTGCTTGTTCCATAACAGGAAATAGTTTTTACGAAACCACCTTGTTTGCTCCTACTGCATCGGCTGTACCCTGCAATGTCATTACAGTAAGCAATGGTTCGGGTACCGGTTTTGATATTTCCAATAACTATATTGGAGGTTCGGCAGCATTGTGTGCCGGTCTTAACCCTTTTAGAAAAACCAATGCTTTCGACAATCAGTTTTATGCCATAAACGTAACTGTAGGTGGAACACCTGTAACAACCGTGACTAATAATACGATACAACACATTGAATGGGGCAATTCAGCCAATGCAATGTGGACAGGAATTAATATTGGTGGTGCTGCCATAAATGTTACTGGTAACACCATTGGAGCAACTACCGGAACTGGTTCAATTAACTATACCGGAGCAGGAGCAACTAATGCATCGTTTTATGGGATTAATTTTGGTCAAACTGCAACAAGTGCCGGAACCGGTAATTGCAGCAACAATAATATTGGCTCGATTACCATGAATACAGTTCCCGCTACCATTTATGGACTTTTCAACAGTAGTACAGGTACTACCTATTTCCAAAATAATATTATTGGAAGTACAACTACTGCCAATAGCATAAATGCTGCTGGAACAGGAGCACTTGCTCATAATATTATGACAATCAGACAGAACGGTACAGGAAATGCTACGATAAGCGGTAATACTATTGCTAATATAACAAACAGTGCTAATGCGGGCAGTAATATACAAGTAATGTTGGTTGGTAATGGGACCAATACCATTAATGGTAATTTTATTTATAACATATTTTCTCCAAATAGCACTTCTGCTGCAAAGGCTTCAATATATGGTATAAATATCTATAATTCGACTGCAGGTTCAACTTCCACTTTATCTAATAATATCATTAGCTTAGGTGGCGATGCTGCTAGTAGTGTTATTGGAATACAAGAAGCAAATGCAGGTGCTACAGCTACTACAAATATCTATTTTAATACAATTTATATTGGTGGTAATGAAGGTTCTGGATCAACTGCAAAATCATATTGCTTAACAAGTTCTAATGGGTCAACCTTCAACAAAAATATTAAGAATAATATTCTGCTAAGCACGCGTTCTACAGTAGGTGGAAGTAGTCAGCATTATGCCCTTAGTGGTTCAGCACCTTCCGGTACTTTTGTTTGTGATTACAATGATTATTTTGTTTCAGGTGAAGGTAGTAAGTTAGGATATTATGCTAGTGCAGACCAAACAACCAGTGTAATTGTTACTGGTCAGGATGTGAATAGTTTGGCAATTGATCCAACTTTTGCAAATGCAGGAGGAACTTTGGCAACCGATTACAAAACAAATTCATCAGTATCCTTACCGGGTACCCCTATTGCAGGGATTACAACTGACTTTAGTACTATCACAAGAGGTGGCACTCCAAGAATGGGAGCATTAGAATCAAGTTTTACTACCCAATTGAATGCTGTTGAACCAACTTCAAGCCCTCGCATCATTAGCAATGCAGTAGGTATTGCCGTAATGTTAAGCGCTGAGTCAAACATTGAACTTTATAGCATCAATGGATTACTTATCGATAAAACAAGAACCAGCGGAATGTACACCCGCAACTTGTCAAACGGTATGTACATTATCTCTATCAACGGTAAAGCAAGCAAGTTTATTAAATAACAAATTACAAACTCGCTTTAAAATTTTTTAAACACAATCGGTTTTTTATTGAAACAAAACCGCTTGTGTTTATTCTCAAGCGTACAACCGTTTTTTTTACGTCGCGATAGAATTCGCGGATGACACAGTACAAAAACTAACTTCTCCATATTCCCCTCTTATTCCCGTTCTTATTCCCCCTTTAGGGGGTTAGGGGGCTGGGCTAGGGGGCCGGTTAGGGGGCTGGTTTATATTTTTAATTACTAAACAAAATGAAAAACACCATTCAATTCTATTACCTATCTCTGTTATTGATGCTTCCTATTTTTACTTTTCAATCCTGCACTCAAAAAGAAGAAGTAAAATTAGACTTCCCGCAGTTAATCATGTACACTCCAACCAGTGATATTGAAGGACTCTCAATGCAATTTGTTTGGACAAAATTTCCAAATTCAAATTATATTGTACAGACAAGTTACGATAATTTTGCAAGCAATATTGATACCTTGCTGATGAATAAAGATACTGCAACAGTTTCTGTAGAAGGACTTAAAAGCAACACCATGTTATATGCAAGAATAAAAGCGGTGAGTAAAGACGGAAGTGTTAACTATGCTGATTTTAGAACTTCGACCTTGTTTTTGTGGGAGAATGTATTTTCGAATCAGACTGCTAATATTATAAACACAGGAGATGTTACTGCAACCACTATCAAATTATCGTGGTTGGCCAACCGGCACGTAACTTCCATTATAAAAACCACTGGAGCGGTAAGCGATACCACTCAATTGACAGCAGGTGACATTTCAGCAAAAAATAAAACATATACTGCCTTATTGGCAAATACGAATTATAGCTTTAAAATAATGAAAAACAACATCTTAAGAGGTAGTGTTACTGCAACCACAAAAGCGAAATAGAAGTCAAGAATTACTGGCAAAATATGGAAATGAACAAACAAAAAGTATTCAGTATTCAAAATTTATTATTCAATATATACTCAATGAAAACTCAACTGAAAAAAACAACTTTAGTACTTTTTGCCACTTTTGTAGTTATTTCTACTTCCTTTGCTCAAATACAAACTGGAAATTACAGTTCAAATGCGAACCCATTTCCTTTTGATGCACCGGTAACCATTAATTTCAAAGCTACACCCGGAACATTTTGGACCACCTACAGCCCTTTGTGTTATATCGAAGCATGGTTGGTGGCAAACAATGGTTCTACCTTTTCAAAATCTTATTCCTTACCAGTTCAGATATGCAATACCGAAGCAGATTATGCGCTACTTCCGGCTAATATTAAAATGACCCAGGTTGGGGCAGCCAACTCCGGAGAATACACGATTACGATACCCAATATCTATAATTTATTTGCAGTTGCAGAAGCTGACAAAGTTAATGTTGAACAAATGGGCGTTCGGGTTAAAACCTTCAATAACGGAATTTATAAAATCCCTTTTGACAGCATTAATGAATGGAAAAATGGTTTTTTAGTCTGTTGGCGGGGTACTCAAGATGAAAATATACGGTCTGCAAAAGGATTGGGGTACAAGTATATTAACGAAACGACTTCTTGGTATCTTGCTTCACAAAAATATGGTACGCTACCTCAAGCCAAAGGAATGCGTTTTTACCTCGATTGCCCCGAAGCTGCTTTGAAACCTCAATTCGAAACCATTGACCCAACTTTAGTAGCAACACTAAAAGCGCAATCTTTTGGATCTTTATTCCGGGATTACCCTAATATTAACCCTGCCGTGAAAGACCAATGGTTTATTGACCTTCAAGCCTACAATCCAACAGTTTATGCGAACGTAAAAGCTACATTTGAAAAATGGTGCTGCCTGACAGATGGAACAACTTCATTTCCTAAAAACCTAGCGTTAGGATGGGTTTATGGTGATGGAACAGCCGCAGTTGTAATGGACTTTCAGCAACAGGCGGTAATAGATGCAGTTATTGCATATACTATAAAAATAGCCCGTGAAAGGGAAAATGTCAATAATGATTATAAATTTATTGGAATAGCTCAGGATGTTCCGGAGTTTTGGAATACATTTACAAGATATCCTGTTTACAATGCAACAAAATACATGAACTGGAAACTTGACCCTGCTTTAACGGGTTTTCAAATTGCCGGAACTACCCATAATTACACTACATACAGAGAAGGATGGCTTCGTTTTATGGTAACCCTACATGACCGTTTAGTAGCTGAATTCCCTGATCGGAAAATACGTTTTTTTGAAGAGCCATGGACCATTTGGGGCGACGGTTATTGTGGTTGGTGGGGATATTGGGGTGACACGGTTAATGGAGCTCCATTCTTGTCAACTGATGAAAAAAAGAAAGTGGTCGGCGATTTGTATTCGATGGAAAAAGCTCAAATTGCTGATTTTAGTAACCCAACTATATTAAATAATTTATCAAATTTGGGAATAACGGCTGATAATTTAGCTTGTTCATCACCTGACTTGGCTAACTTGTATTATTTTAATGCTTCAAACCCAGCAACTCATCTTAATTATTTAGGTAAATTGGCTATAATGGGATCTTGGTTTAATTCCTACGGATGCCTTGATAGGGGTGCTACCACGATAAAACAACGATTACCGCAGCTAACACTTTCGCGTTTGCTGGTGAACTGGGAAAACCTCGCCATGATTCCACTTTCACAAAGAAGCTGGGATGCCACCAATCAGGTTTATGATAGTCCAAACGGGCATGCCGACAGGAATATTATTTATGCCAAGGAACCTCGCAGTCGCAAGTATTATGCAGTATGGTTAGATAGTAGTACTGCTATGAAGCTGCAACCGGGTGAAATACTGACAGGCGCAAGAGCCACAAATGAATATTACGAAGAAAATGGAACAGGCAGTTCAGATGCCATGAGTAGCTTTGTTACAAAAAATGATTCTGTAACACTGACTGCCAGCGGCAAATTATATCAGTGTTATATCATCACGGTTACTGAACCTTCGGCGTATCAAACACCTGATTTCCTTTTTACTAAAAATGGCTTGTATAACGGGAATGTCATTATCACTGAAAGCTCATCAGTAAAAATTTATTCGAAGGATGGGCTAATTGATGCTCGATTTGATGGTTCAGCAAAAGTGGAATTATTCACCATCACCGGTCAATTGCTTCGTTCAACTTTGGTAGAAAATCAATTTAAACAAACCGTTAAGAATGGTGTATATTTGATACGCATCAATGCTAAAACTCATAAAGTGATAGTTCAATAACTGCGGTATGTAACTTGTTGATTTCTACTAAATAAATTACGAATATAAAATATTTACGAACACAAAA
This sequence comes from uncultured Bacteroidales bacterium, assembly GCA_903901975.1. Lineage (GTDB taxonomy): Bacteria > Bacteroidota > Bacteroidia > Bacteroidales > Paludibacteraceae > Paludibacter. The sequence continues at coordinate 86,953 of CAIUTB010000055.1, read as the reverse complement.
TTTGAATAATCAGTAATCAACTGTTATTCAAATTTTGTCATTTTAAAGGTATAACTTCTACTTTTATTGGCATATTTTTTTTGATGCAAGGGTTACACATTCATTTTGTGTCTAATAATATATGTAAACTTACAACTTTTCAATTGTATCTTTTCAATATGTTTATTTCATCCTTAAAATCAATCACATGAATACAAAAAAACTCTTTCTTTCGATGACACTTTTAATGTGTCTTTTCGCGTGGACGGCAAAAGCCGATTCTACAGTTAAAGTTGGGTCTTCTGATGGTGGAACCACACTTAGCCCTGGTGCCGATTATAAATCAATGACGGCAGCATTCAATGCCCTGAATACATTTACGGGAGTAGTAAACCTTCAAATTATAGACAATACTACTGAAACATCTACAATTTATTATACCAAATCTGCTTCATGGACTACCCTGAATATTTATCCAACAGTAACCGGAAAAACTATTAGCGGGAATATTAGTGGTCCATTATTCAATTTAACTGCTGTCAGTGGAATGGTCATTGATGGTCGGTTACACAATGCAGATGGAAGTTTAAATGGCTCTACCAGAGACTTAACCATTACCAATACTGGAGGTGCAACTGTGCTGGGTGCCATTACCATTAGGTTGGAAGGCAATTCTTCGGGCAACACAATTAAATATTGTACAATCAAAGGATCGGGAACTGCTAATTACAGAGGTATAATTTGTATTTTAGCTGGTGCTACGCTAGCAACCGGAAATGGAAATAATACAATTAGTAATAACTTGTTTACTTGTGCTGACAATGCCAAGAGACCTACTTGGTCAATTTTATCGGTGGGTACATCAGCAGCGTATCCCAATAACAATCTAACCATCACCGATAATGAATTTGCTGATTTTCTTTCGACTAATGCTGGTCAAGGAACTGGAGGTGCTATTAATCTTGGTGCATCCACCAGTGCTTGTACCATAACAGGCAATAGTTTTTACGAAACCACCTCGTTTATTCCTACTGCATCGGCTTTAACCTGCAGTGTCATTTCAGTAAGCAATGGTTCGGGTACCGGTTTTAATATTTCCAATAACTATATTGGAGGTTCGGCAGCATTGTGTGCTGGTCTTAACCCTTTTAGAAAAACCAATGCTTTAGACAATCCGTTTTATGCCATAAACGTAACTGTAGGTGGAACACCGGTAACAACCGTGACTAATAATACGATACAACACATTGAATGGGGCAATTCAGCCAATGCAATGTGGACAGGAATTAATATTGGTGGTGCTGCCATCAATGTTACAGGCAATACCATTGGAGCAACTACCGGAACAGGTTCAATTAACTATACTGGAGCAGGAGCAACTGCGGCACAGTTTTATGGGATTAATTTTGGTCAAACTGCAACAAGTGTTGGAACCGGTAATTGCAGCAACAATAATATTGGCTCGATTACCATGAATACCGTTCCGGCTGCCATCTATGGACTTTTCAACAGTAGTGCAGGTACTAGCTATTTTCAAAATAATATTATTGGAAGTACAACTACAGCCAATAGCATCAATGCAGCTGCTACAGGAGCGCATAATATTCAGATAATCAGACAGAACGGTGCAGGAAATACCACGATAAGTGGTAATACTATTGCTAATATAACAAATAGTACGACTTCTTCAAGCAGTACTTTACAAGTAATGTTGGTTGGTAATGGTAACAATATCATTAACGGAAATTTTATATCTAACATATTTTCTCCAAATAGCACTTCTGCAGCAAAAGCTTCAACATATGGTGTAAATATCTATAATTCAGCCGCAGGTTCTACTTCCACTTTATCCAATAATATCATTAGTTTGGGAGGCGATGCTGCTTGTAACATTATAGGAATACAAGAAGCAAATTCAGGAGGTACATCTACAACTAATATGTATTATAATACCATTTATATTGGTGGAAATGAAGGTTCTGGTTCAACTGCGAAATCATATTGCTTAACAAGTTCTAATGGGTCAACCTTCAACAAAAATATTAAGAATAATGTTCTGGTAAACGCACGTTCCACAGTAGGTGGAAGTAGTCAACATTATGCCTTTAGTGCTTCAGCACCTTCGGGCACTTTTGTGTGCGATTACAACGATTACTTCGTTTCAGGTGAAGGTAGTAAATTAGGTGCTTTTGCTAGTGCAGACAAAACAACCAGCGTAATTGTTACTGGTCAGGATGTGAATAGTAAAGCAGTTGATCCTAGTTTTACAGGAGCGGCAGCTATTACTGCAGGTACTGCAGTAGCAACAGATTATAAAGCCACTAATTCAGCATTACTTGGAGTTAGCGGCAATGGAGTAACTACGGATTATAATGCTAATACACGCTCCACATCGCCTAAAATGGGTGCTTATGAACCATCAGCAACCTGGAATGGCAGCGCATGGGATGTATCACCCACTTCAACCATTAATGCCGTGATAAATGGTACCTTTTCAGGTGCTGGATTTTCGTGCCTTGATTTAACTATCAATGCAGGCAAACAAACAACCATTTCTTCAGGCGCATTATCTGTCGCAGGTAATTTACTTTTGAAAAGCGATGCTAGCAACGGAACAGCTACTTTTATTGATAATCCTGGCACACTAAACGTTACTGGTACTACCAGCGTTCAACAATATCTAAGCGCTGGGCGTAACTGGTATATATCCAGTCCGGTTTCGGGCGCAAGCAGTAATGTGGTTTCAGCAAGTGTTTTAAATCCCTTATATTATTACGTGGAGGCAAGTCCAAATACCTGGTCATCCATAACAAATACTTCTACTGCTCTTAATGTAGATATGAAAGGTTATATTGCCAATGTCGCCAATACCGGGGTAGTTACTTTTACTGGTGGCACACTAAATACTGGTAATGTTACTGCAAAATCAATTACAGGGCTTACACGTCAGGAAGTAAGTTTTCAGGGATTTAATTTGATTGGTAATCCATATCCTTCCTATGTTAGTTGGGATGCTGCCAATTTAAGTAATGTCGGCACAAGTATTTGGTATCGGAGTAAAAGTACAGGAGCCTATTTATTCCAAACCTACAACAGTAGCGGTGGTCAAGGCACTAATAACGGCACAACATATATTCCACCCATGCAAGCCTTTTGGGTGCAGATACCGTCTACTGGTACGGGATCAGTAACTTTTCCAAATACAGCACGTTCACATCAAGATCAAAGTGTTGTGAACAATCAGTTGAAAGCGCCGGCAATAAATACACAGAAAGTTTTACGCTTAGAGGTCTCTAACACAGTAAACACGGACGAAACAGTGCTATATTTTGATGCTAATGCTGCAGATGTGTTTGATGCTTACGATTCACCTAAGATGAAAAATAATACTGCAACTATTCCTGAAATCTATACTACAGTTGGAACTGAAAACCTGGCTATTAACGGAATGAATAGTATTCCTTATAATGTAGAATTGCCACTCGGATTCACAAGCGGTCAATCCAATACATTTACAATCAAGGCCAGTGAAATAGCTCATTTTGATGCGGGTACTCAGATTATCTTGAAAGATAATCAAACCTATTCGGTGCAAGATTTGTCTGATGGTTCAACTTATCATTTTAGTTCTGACGCAGTAAGCACTACAAGTCGTTTCACTCTTATGTTCAAATCAAGCTCAGTGGCAACAGCGCTAAATAGCAGTATTGATAACAGTAATTCAGTATTTGTTTTCAGAAATGCCAACAATCAAATTGCAGTCAATATACCGTGTGAAATGCTAGGAAAAGCAAGTGCATCTGTTTATACCGCAATTGGCCAGAAAATCATGTCGAAAAACCTTACACAGACTAATTCTCAGCTAGGAACTTCACTTCAGCCCGGTGTGTATATTGTTACAATTAGTAATGCCGGAAAAACGATAACCAGAAAAGTAATTATTGATTGATTATTTTCCATTTCTAAGAAAAATTGTTGTTTTGTTTACAAATTCAGAGCTTATTGCCCCAAAAGGTGATAAGTTCTGAATTCAAAAAAATAATCACTTAATAATATAAACCGCTTAAAATCTGATAATATGAAAACAAATAAACAAACCTACATCGCTCCACAAGTGGAACGTATTGAATTAGATAATGAAATAGCCTTACAGCTAGAATCAACACCACCTGTCGGACCTGGAGGTGAAACAGTATTGAATGCTACTCCCGAGTATTTTAATAACGATCCCTTTAAAACAAATCAAGTCTGAAATGAAATCAGGTTCTCTCTGATTGTTTCGTTTTATGCAGGAAAGAATGTTTGTTAATTCAAACATTCTTTCTTTTTTTTTTGATTACAGGATTTAGTATGATAACATGTCTAATTTTCTTTTCTTTGTTATTTATTTTCAGAAACAATTCCATCTCAATAGTTCTGAGTTCATTAGAACAGTAATACCGTTTGCACAAACAATATGGTTCAATTTCGACATAGTCACATAGTCCTATTTGTTTGTTCCGTTGCACGGAATCTCGAAATACTCGATATGCCTTCCGAAAACGGAATTTTCAATCGGCATTAACAACAGTAAACATAAAAATGATTTTGGGTCATTTTGTATGTACAGTTGGTATAAGAATGATGAATTCAAATTCCCTAATAAAGTAATCCGAATAGCCAGAGTGGAATATTATTTCCATATCCGGTTTCAAGGTCATCCTTGGCAATATAACTTTCCGGTAAATCTTTTATTTGTTTGAAAGTTTTATTTATACCACCAACTTCAAAAGTATAGGTGCCGTCAATTAAGAAATCACCTTTATTTGCAGATGAAACATTGTGTTTTAAAGAAAGTTGATTCATAAAAAACGTTTCACGGACATTGCCCGTATTGTAGTTTTCGGGTGCAAGTGCATGAATAAGATTGCTGTTGTCTAAAAATAACTTTTCGGGCTTATTCATTAAATTCATGCCTTTCTGGTCGGCAAGTAACATACGAACTAATCCGGCTTTCTGCAAATAAATAAAATACTTCATTACAGTTGCCCGGTTTATTTCGAGTTGAATACTCAACGTGCTTAAATTAGGGGTGTAAGGAACTAATGACGATACAATCATTAGCATTTTACGCAGTTTATAGATGGATGCATATTCGATTTTTTCAACGGCAGGTAAATCAGATTCTAAAATTACATTCACCACATTCCGTAATCGCATCGAATAGCGTTTTACACCTTCTTTAAAAAAGGGATAATAACCATATTCAAGATATGCCCTGAATGAAGGTATAATTTTAATTTCGGAACAGATTTTCGATGTAATTTCAATATGGTTTTTTATAATATCATTCAACGATAAAACAGGTGCAACATAGTTAGACTCTAATTTTAAAAACTCCCGAAATGACAATCCATACAGATGATAGGTGATAGCCCGGCGTGATAAATCAGCATTTGATTTATATATTTCTAAAATGGATGAACCTGTAAATACAATATGCAAATCAGGGTAACTATCGTAAAGATTTTTAATCTCAATAGCCCAATCTGGATACCGGTGTACTTCATCGATGAAAATATGAGTGCCTCCCATGCTGTAAAATTCATGGACGGTTGGTTTTAATCCTGATTTGGTGAACCATATATTGTCTAAACTGACATATAATGCTTTTTTGCGCTGAGTAAAATGCTTTTTAATATGTTGAAGCATTAGTGTTGTTTTACCTGTTCCACGAGGCCCTACAATGCCTATAAGTCTATCCTCCCAGTCAATTTCGGAGTAAAGATACCGCTCGAAGTCTATTTTGGTTGCCTCCAATAGTCGATTAAAATCTTCATACAGTTCTTCCATGGCTGTTACTATTAATGTTTCGGGTGCAAAGATACAAAATTGTTTTGTGTATTGTACATATATATCAATTAAATGTACAATATATAGTACAATATATACTTATTAATGTACATTGTATGGTTCATTAATGTTTATTCTGCAGAAAAAGTTTATCATTTAAGGTTATGAAGAATCCACTTACAGCAAATGATAATACAGTGAGATCGGTGTTTCTCATTACTGTTCGTTTTTTTAAAATTTTCTTGAACTTATTAGGATGTAAATCAATGAAGGAAAGTATAGTAGCAAGCAGTTGGTGTATCTGACTGCTTTTTTTATGTCCGATTGGAAAAGGTAAAGGCGGTCAATGGCGGTCAACGCGGACAACAAAAGAAAATTCAGGGGACAGAAAAAAAGTTTGGCACGGTCAATAACGGTCAACGCGGACATTTTTACCCATTGGCAAACTTGTTGTAAAAACAGAGGGTGTAGGGCGCTACAGGTTTAATGAAAACTCGGTTGCTAATGATCAATAGCAGTTGAGCTGACATTAAAGAACGATTCGAAAGAAGGATGATTGATCAGCATTTTTCAGCTAGAATCAGATTGCACAAGTATTATTTTCTAACCCAACTAAAAAATATAAAAAAATGGGAAAGATGTTTTCAGGAATCCTAGGTGGATTCACAGGCACAGTAGGAACTGTAATAGGTTCAGGTAATCGTAAAGGCGACGATTTAATTCGCGTCAAAACTAAGAAACCGCGTAATTCGAATAGCGAAGCACAGGTTAATCAGCGTACAAAGTTTGGTTTAGTAACTGCCTTTATGCAGGTTGTTAATTTCATTCTTAAATTTAGCTTCAAACAAATGGCAGGCGATACCATGTCGTCGTACAATTATGCTTGTCATTATGCATTGAAAAATGCCATAGTGGGAGTAGCACCTGATTTTGAGCTTGATTATAGTAAAGTGCTGATAAGTCAGGGTCTATTAAGCCGTGAAAGTTCAGCGGGTGCAGAACTTGTGGATGGAATCGTAAATTTCCATTGGGATGATAATTCCGGAACAGGTAATTGCACAGGGACTGATAAAGCCGTTTTATTGGTTTATAATGTGGATCAAAATGAAGTTAGTTATTCAATGGGTGCTGTTAGCAGAGGAATGAAAGCAGGTAGTTTGCCTCTTCCTTATAACGAAACCGGTGATACCTTGTTGTTTTATCTGTTTTTTCAGTCGGCTTCGGATGACACATTGGTATCGAGCAGTCATTTTTTAGGAAGTGTGGTAATAGCATAATAATCACCGATTTCTGAAATGATGGAATTCCCCGACATTAGTTTGTCGGGGATTTTTTCGTATGTAGGGCAGAGTATTATACTAACAGGATGTAAGTTCTTATGCTTTTTTAAAGCAGAATGTAATTATCACTCGCTAAAATTTGTACATTTGCAAGCTCTAAATACAACAAAATAAATTAAACCAAAATATATTTTCAAAATGCACTTACAGCGCAAGATACAACTTGTTTTATGGTTGTTCGTTTTTACAGCATTCGTATTCGCACAAATTCCCGACGGATATTATACTGCTGCCAATGGAAAAGCCGGAGCAATATTAAAAACGGCCATATTTTCGATTATCCGTCCGCATACTTCATTGGATTATTCTCAAGATGTAAGCTTTTTCCAACAAACAGACTGGAATCCTAATGGTTATTTCTGGGACATGTATTCCAATATTCACCGTACAAGTTTTAGCGGATTAAACCGCGAACATTCGTTACCGAAAAGCTGGTTTGGTGTTGCATCGGGTGAAGAGAATTCTATTCCAATGGGTAATGATTTACATAATCTTTATCCGTCAGATGGCACTGCCAATATGAACAAATCGAATTTTCCGATTGGCGTGGTGACCGGAACCCCGGATTTTACGAACGGTGTGGTGAAAGTTGGTCTCTCAACAAGCTATTTGCCGCAGTATTCGGGTTCGGCATTTGAACCGGCCGATGAATACAAAGGCGATTTTGCCCGCGACTATATGTATATGGTTACCTGCTACGAAGATTATTCGAGCCGATGGCAAAGTACAGGTACTCAAAGCGTGTTAGTCGGTGGAACCTATCCGGTTTTCCGATCGAATGCCATCGCGCTCCTTCTAAAATGGCATCGGCAGGATCCGGTAAGTACAAAAGAAATAAACCGGAATAATGCAGTGTATAAATTTCAGCATAACCGCAATCCTTTTGTCGATCATCCCGAACTGGCAGAGTTTATCTGGGGAAAATACCTGGGTTCGGCCTGGGATATTAATGGGAGCTTGCCCGAAGAAGATATTCCGCTTACTGTTCAGCCCAATCCGGCAAGTTCTAAACTGGTTGTGAAAGTAAATAAACCCACCGAATCGACCTATTACGTGAAAACCCTGAGTGGAATTACCCTTAAAACCGGAAAGTTTGCTGCGGATGGTTCAATGACGGTCGACGACCTCAAAAATGATTTATACCTCCTTGTGGTATTTTCCGAATCATCGCGAAAGGTTACAAAGTTTAATGTGAGGCATTAAAAAGTTTATTTATTTTAATTGATTTTACCGACCCCGTCTCTCGAAGCGACGGGGTCGGTTGTGTTTTGACGGAAACTGCGTAATTTTGAATTAAAATACAACAAGAATGTAAATTTAATCGTATTTTTGCATGTTGTAATCTTTAATACAAAAGCGCTATGAAAACACTTAATTTTAGAAAAAAACTGGTTTCGGGCTTTTCGCTTATCCTGCTTATTTTTCTGCTTTTGCCTGTTGTTGCAAGGGCTTCGACAACGCCGACAGAAATAGAACACAACGACAATTTTACCGAATATAAAGGAAAAATAGTTGATAAAAAATCGGGCGCAACACTGGCTTATGCCGGCCTGACCGTCGTTGGAACTAATATTTCAACCATCTCCAATTCGGATGGTGATTATTCGATTAAAATTAGCAAGGACCTTCAGAATCCGAAAGTGAAAATCAGTTTTATGGGCTACAAAAACAAACTGGCTACATTAGCTGATTTGGGCAAAGCCCGTATTGAAATGGAACCTTCGTCGATTGAATTACCGGAATTAAATGTCATCTCAAAAGATGCCGAAGCCTTAATTCGTGCCGTACTGGATAAGCGTGGCGAAAACTATTTCAACTCACCCACCTTAATGACAGCTTTTTACCGCGAAACAATCCGCAAAAGTCGAACCTATGTGTCGCTGGCCGAAGCGGTGGTGGAGGTAAACAAACAGCCTTATACTTCATTCAAATCGGATGCCGTACGGCTCTTCAAATCGCGCAAGCAAACAGATTACAATAAGCTGGATACGCTGGCTTTCAAGCTTCAGGGTGGTCCATTTAATACGCTGTATTTGGACATTATGAAAAATCCTGACTTTATTTTTACCGACGATATGATTGCAAATTATGAATTTACGTTCGATCATTCAACCCGGGAAGATAACCGCCTTATTTATGTTCTTGATTTTAAACAACGCCCTGGCACAAATAATCCAATGTACTACGGAAAACTGTATATTGATGCAAAAAACCTGGCATTGAAAACCGCTGTTTTTAGCCTGAATATTAAAGATAAAGATGCTGCTGCCTCGATGTTTATTCAGAAAAAACCGTTTAATGCCCGAGCCTATCCTACCGAAACGAAATACCGGGTTGATTATCTGGAAAAAGATGGGAAATGGTATTATACCTATAGCCGCATTGAATTGGGAATGAGAATTATCTGGAAGAAAAAGCTATTCAATACCAATTATTTTTCCACTGTGGAAATGGCTGTAACCGATTGGGGTCAGGGAGCTGAAGTCAAATCGTTTAATTACAAAGACCGCTTGAAACCATCCGTAATTATTAGCGATGAGGCAAATGGCTTTTCCGATCCGAAATTCTGGGGCGAATTTAATGTAATTGAACCCGAAAAATCTATTGACACAGCAATTAAAAAGATTCAAAAACAACTGGAAAAGAAATAAAAACCTCTAATGACCCCGTCACTCTGAGCGACGAGGTCGATAAAATTCAGTACTTTTGCGACTTATCAATTTTTTAATCTCAAAAATGAAACGAATCAATATTCTTTTAGCTGTTCTTTTACTTTTTCAGCTTGGTTTTTCACGCAATCAGGTCGACACAATCTCAGTGTTTTCTACTAAAATGCATAAAGAAATTAAAAATGTGGTTGTAGTGCCGGAAAATTATTCCAAACACAAACATTATCCGGTTGTTTATCTGCTTCATGGTTACAGTGATAACAATGCTAAATGGATTAAAACTGTTCCCGCTATCAAAGCTCTTTCTACCGAACATCAGTTTATTATTGTTTGTCCCGATGGGGGCTACAGCAGTTGGTATATCGACAGTCCAATAGATTCAACTTTTCAGTACGAGTCGTATATTATCAACGATTTACTTTCGTATATCGATTCACACTATGCCACCATCCCCGACAGGTCAGCACGTGCTATTACTGGTTTGAGTATGGGTGGACATGGAGCTTTGTATCTGGCTATCCGCAACAAAAACCTATTCGCACATGCCGGAAGCATGAGTGGTGGAGTTGATTTGCGGTCTTCCACCAAAAGTTTTGATATAGCCAAACGACTAGGAAGTTACGAAGCCAGTCCTGATGAATGGAACAACCGCTCGGTGGTAAATCTGGTAGAAAATTTAAAAAATAATGAGCTTGACCTGATTATCGACTGCGGTACTTCCGACTTTTTCTATCAGATTAATGCAGCTTTACATCGCCGTTTAATGGCCTTGAATATTGACCACGACTACATCGAACGCCCCGGAAGACATAACTGGCCATACTGGACAAATTCCATCAACTATCAGTTTTTGTTTTTCGACCGATGTTTTAAAGCGTTGAAGAAATAAACGATGTTTCCAAAACTATCTTCACACGAAGCTTTTCAAGCCGTACGCTATCGCAATTTCAGGTATTTTCTTGGGTATCGTTTTTTTATGACCACAGCCACATTGATGCAATCGGTGATTGTGAGTTGGCACATGTATTTCCTAACTAAAAATGTGTTATGGTTGGGAATGATTGGACTGGTGGAAGTGCTTCCACAGGTTTCTATTTCGCTTTTTGCGGGTCATTATGTCGATTTGTGGGATAAGAAGAAAATCGTGCGTTACACCACGCTTTTATTGCTGATTGGTTCTGCTATCCTGACGCTCTACAGTATTCAGTTTTTTCATTCATTTGAGCGATTTGGCATTTGGCCGATATTTATCACCATTTTTCTCACCGGGCTTTCGAGGGGAATTCTAATGCCTGCCAACACCGCTTTGCTCGGCTATATTGTGGATAAAAAACATTATGCCAATGCAGCAACCTGGAACAGTGCTAATTGGCAAACGGCTGCGGTTCTCGGACCGGCAATTGGGGGACTGGTTTACGCTTTTTCGTCTATTTCAGTAGCGTATGGTTCTGTTTTCTTTATTTACCTCATTTCTCTGGCAATGGTCAATGGATTGAAAGTGGAACATGTCATTCGGAAACTGGATTCAGCAACTGAAGATATGATTAGCCGAATAGGCGAAGGTATTCGTTTTGTGCTGAAATCGCCCGAACTGCTTGGAGCATTTTCGCTCGATATGTTTGCGGTACTGTTTGGTGGTGCAGTGGCTATGTTGCCAGTGTATGCTTCCGATATTTTGCATGTAGGTCCGGAAGGGTTAGGATTTTTGCGAGCTTGTCCGGCTATCGGGTCGATTTTTATGTCGCTTTACCTTATGTTTAATCCACCTGTAAATAACAGCGGACGAATCTTGTTACTTTCCGTGGCCGCTTTCGGATTGTGTATGATTGGGTTTGCATTTTCAACCTTCTTCTGGCTTTCAGCAATTCTTTTAATCTTGAGCGGATTGTTTGATAATGTGAGCGTGGTGATTCGCGGAACGATTCTGCAGCTTTACACCCCGGAACATATGCGTGGTCGGGTTGGGTCGGTCAACAGCATTTTTATCGGTTCATCTAACGAATTGGGCGCTTTCGAATCGGGTGTTGCAGCTAGATTTATGGGCTTAGTTCCTTCGGTTGCTTTTGGTGGAATAATGACGCTTATTGTTGTAGCTGCTACGGCTAAAATCAATCCGGTATTACGAAAGTTATCGTTGAATTAATTCAACTATTTCATTCGTTTTGCCACTTTTCGTTCGTCACGTTTCTTTACTGCCACCGAAAGCAAAATGGAAACCGTCAGAAAAATTACGATAACTGCTAGTGAGGTATAATTTGAGATTTGGAAATGAACCCCAAATTCCGCACAAAATTCATTTACGATCATTTTTATTCCGATAAAAGTCAGAATACCGGAAAGAGCGTATTTCAGGTAATGGAAGTACGCCATAATACCGTTCAGTGCAAAATACAGTGACCGCAAACCCAGTATGGCAAAGATATTGGATGTATAAACAATAAACGGATCTTTGGAAACTGACAGAACTGCCGGAATAGAATCGACCGCAAAAATCAGGTCGGACGCCTCGATAACGAGTAAGGCGATAAAAAATGGCGTGGCATACAGAATTTTATCTTTTCGGATAAAAAACTGTGACCTTGACATATCATCGGTCACAGGAAACACCTTTTTAAAACCACGTATAAAGAAGTTTTTGTTTGGATTATATTCGGCATCGTCTTTTTCGAAAACAAGTTTAATACCTGTGTAAACCAGGAATGCCCCAAATATATACATTATCCACACAAAGTGCTGAATCAGTGCCACTCCGGCAAAAATAAATACTGCCCGCATGAAAATGGCTCCAATAATTCCCCAAAAAAGGATCTTGTGCTGAAATTTAGCTTCAATTTTGAAAAATCCAAAAATTAAAATAAATACAAAAAGGTTGTCGACGCTCAGTGATTCTTCAATCAAATAGCCGGTGAGAAATTCGATGGCTTTGGTTTTTCCCATAAAATGCAGAACTCCATAATTGAATCCAACTGCGAGCAAAATCCAGAATAAGCTCCACAGAAGTGCTTCTTTCATTTTTACAGCTTTGTCTTTTTTATGAAAAACAAATAAATCGAGGCACAACATAATCGCTACAAATGCGATAAAACCCAACCAAAAACCAATACTAATTTCCATTATTAAACCTGTTTTGAAAAGTGATACAAAGTAAATCAATTAAAAGCATATACACAAAAACCGTTTTAATCTGAATTTGAATAGACATTTTTCTTAATTTTTATTGAGTTAAATGTCAAAACGATTACCTTTGCCAGCGTAAAAAGCTATTCAATTGATTTTCTTTGAACGATATAGACTAAATTTTGTTTCATAAATTGATTCTTGAATACACTTTAGCAATCAATCTAATATACTCGTTATGAAAAACACCCATCTCAGAACCTGGCTCTTTTATGTTGTCATGCTGTTGTTATTTGGCGTGTTTTCATATTTCCTGTTTATTAAAGCCGAGGTATTCAATGGTTTATATCATGCAAAACAACTTGTAACCGGTACTGGTTTTGAAATGTTTAAAAGTTCGTTGTTGCATAATTTGATTGAACCCGCTTCCATGTTGCTGCTTCAAATCATTTCTATTCTTATTGTTTCCCGTCTTTTTGGCTATTTATTTAAAAAAATGGGACAACCAACCGTTATTGGCGAAATTTTGGCCGGTATTGTATTAGGACCGTCGCTCTTGGGTTATTTCTATCCTGCAGCTTTTCATTTTTTATTTGCAGCCAGTTCACTTGGAAACTTATATGTGTTGAGCCAGGTAGGACTTATACTATTTATGTTCACCATTGGAATGGACCTGAATTTGAGTGCTTTGCGTGACAAAATGGGAGTTACTTATGTGATTAGCCATGCCAGCATTATTATTCCCTATTTTTTCGGGATGTTGCTTTCGTTCTTTATTTATAAGGAATTTGCATCAGCTCAGACCGATTTTCTTTCTTTTGCTTTATTTATTGGCATCTCAATGAGTATCACGGCTTTTCCAGTGTTGGCCAGAATTGTTCAGGAAAAAGGGCTCACGAAAACTCATCTCGGAACGATTGCCATTGCCAGCGCCGCTATTAACGATGTTACAGCCTGGTGTATTTTGGCTGCTGCCATTGCTATTGCTAAAACCGGAAGTATTCTTAGTTCGTTATATACAATTGGTTTTTCAGTATTATATGTTTTAGTTATGTTACTTATTATTAGACCATTTCTGAAGCGAGTGGGTGAAATTTACAGCAATAGTGAAGTGCTGAACAAAAGTATCATCGCCTTTTTGTTACTTATTCTAATCCTTTCGTCTTTTATAACTCAGGTAATAGGTATTCATGCACTTTTCGGAGCATTTTTGGCCGGTGTGGTTATGCCACAACTTCCAAATTTCCGCAGATTGATTATTGACAAAATAGAAGATGTTTCAGTAACCCTGCTTTTACCGTTGTTCTTCGTATTCACTGGATTACGTACTCAAATAGGGTTACTTAATACTCCTTATTTATGGGAAATTTGTGCAGTGATTATTGCCGTGGCCATTACCGGGAAATTCGTTGGAGGTGCTTTTACTGCCAAAATTCTGGGTGAATCGTGGAAAGATAGTCTTTCTATCGGCGTGTTGATGAATACACGGGGTTTGATGGAGCTTATTGTGCTCAATATAGGGTACGAAATGGGAATTCTGCCTCCGGCAATTTTCGTTATGCTGGTGATTATGGCCTTGGTTACCACCTTTATGACTACTCCAGCACTATCAATTATTAATCGCTTATTCCCCGAAAAAGATTTTGAAGAAGAATATATTATCCAACAATCTCAGGGGATTTTCAAAGCCTTAGTTGCCTTGGGAAATCCTGAAAATGGTAAAACATTACTCGATGTTGCCAAAACAGTGTTAGATGGAACCAAAAACTCGCTGGCGGTAACGGTGCTTCATATCACACCAGGTACCGATACCAATCCTATTTACGGCGAACAATTTTCGGTTGACAGTTTCAAATCTATCCGGGAGGAAGCAAGTACCTTGAGCTTTCCTATCGAAACAGAATACAAAGTAACTGACAATATTGAGTCTGGTATTGTAAAAACAGCTAATCATAATAATTTCGACTTTTTGTTGGTTGGTGCAGGTGTTTCGCTATCGGGTATTCCGTTTTTCAAAGAAACTACCCGTTTCCAGAATATTAAATGGCTTAACCGCATTGTAAATGACATTTTCAAACAACAGCAATTCTTCTATCCGGGAACCCTGATTAAAGATAAAACCCGCCATTTTGTTGAAAATACCAATTGCAGTGTAGGGGTATTTATCAACAGGGGTTTCACAAGTATTACTTCGACCATCGTCTTACTTCAGGACGAATCGGACGAGTTTTTGCTGCGTTATGCGCGCCGTCTGATCCGCAACAATAGTGCTGTAACTATCAGTATTGTAGATATTAATAAACTTTCTGTCAACAGCGAAGTTATACGAAAAGGAATTCAGGATTTGCGTCAGCAATTTCCGAATGAAGTGAGAGTAAATAAGGCCACCCGGTTGAATTCAACTGTTTTTTCAAAACAAAGTTTTATGCTTATCAGTTATCCAAGCTGGAATCTACTTTCTGGTTCAGATAAAAACGAATTGAAAAGCATTCCTTCAACGCTAATTATCAACAAGAAAAACAGTCGCTGGCATACCGGTGCAAAGAAAAAACAGATTCCCAATATCAAGAGTTCTCTTGATCCGATTGTGGAAATTCTTTAGGACTTTGCTTTGTATGAGATGGCTCAGATAAAATATTGTTGGTAGTTCACCCAATAAACTACGTTATATTAACAATAAAGTAGGCCGAAATTCATAATATTTAAAACAAAAACCTCTGTTGCTGTGTTATGCTCTTTCACGAACCACCAATTATAATTGAATGAAAGGTAGTTTTTTGTACTTTTGCAGACTATAAAAAACAGCATTTTCCGGAATGTAAATTAGCAGATTAAATTTATGTCAACCGATATATTAAACGAAGTCACCCAAACGGATTATAAATACGGATTTACAACCGATATTGAAACCGATATTATACCCATAGGACTCAACGAAGATGTCGTGCGTCTTATCTCGTCCAAGAAAAATGAGCCCGAATGGATGCTCGAATTCCGATTGAAGGCTTACCGACATTGGCTTACCATGAAGTTGCCGGATTGGGCACATCTCAATATCCCTGAGATTGATTATCAGAGTATTGCCTATTATGCTGCGCCCCGTATCAATGCCCCAAAAAGTCTGGATGAAGTTGACCCCGAATTGCTCAAAACATTTGAGAAACTGGGTATTCCACTTCACGAGCGTATGGCTTTGTCTGGTATTGCCGTTGATGCCGTTATGGACAGTGTTTCCGTAAAAACAACCTTTAAAGAAAGTCTGTCGGAACTGGGAATAATATTTTGCTCCTTCAGCGAAGCAGTGGAAAATCATCCGGATTTAGTCAAAAAATATATGAGTTCGGTAGTTCCCTACACCGATAATTTTTTTGCAACGTTGAATTGCGCCGTTTTTTCCGATGGCTCTTTTGTCTATATTCCGAAAGGCGTTCGTTGCCCGATGGAACTTTCAACCTATTTCCGTATCAATGCGATGAATACCGGTCAGTTTGAGCGTACCTTGATTGTGGCGGACGAAGACAGCTACGTTTCGTATCTCGAAGGTTGCACAGCACCCATGCGAGATGAAAATCAACTCCATGCAGCCATTGTGGAAATTGTAGCTATGAAAAATGCTGAAGTAAAATACTCCACGGTACAAAACTGGTATCCGGGCGATAAAAATGGAGTAGGTGGTATCTATAACTTTGTAACAAAACGAGGCATTTGCAAAGGTGCTTATTCAAAAATATCGTGGACGCAGGTGGAAACTGGTTCAGCCATTACCTGGAAATATCCGAGTTGTATTTTATTGGGTGATAATTCGTCGGCTGAGTTTTACTCGGTTGCGGTAACTAACCACCACCAACAAGCCGATACAGGAACAAAAATGCTTCATATAGGAAAAAATACTACCAGCCATATACTATCAAAAGGTATTTCGGCCGGCCTGAGTCAGAATAGCTACCGTGGTTTGGTGAAAATCAATCCGGCAGCTGAAAATGCACGCAATTTCTCCCAATGTGACAGCTTATTGCTTGGCGATAAGTGCGGCGCACACACTTTCCCTTATATGGAAGTGAATAATGATACAGCCATTGTGGAACATGAAGCAACCACTTCAAAAATCAACGAAGACCAGATATTTTATTGCAATCAACGTGGCATTTCTACTGAAGACGCCGTAGGCTTGATAGTAAATGGTTATGCCAAAGAAGTACTCAATAAATTGCCAATGGAATTTGCTGTGGAAGCACAAAAATTGTTGCAAATAACACTGGAAGGTAGTGTTGGATAATAGCCCCCTAACCCCCTTAAGGGGGAAATAAGAGAGCGCAGATTTATATTTTGAATTAATTAAGACTTCTCAACCCCTTATGTAATTTGGGAAGTCCCCCCTTTAGGGGGTTAGGGGGCAGTTAATTATGTTAGAAATTAAAAACTTACATGCCAATATAAACGGCAAGGAAATATTAAAAGGATTAAGCCTGACTGTGAATGCCGGAGAAATTCATGCTATCATGGGACCAAATGGTGCCGGAAAGTCAACCTTAGCTTCTGTGTTAACGGGAAATCCCGCGTTTACAGTAACTGAAGGTGAAGTAACTTTCAATGCTAAAAACTTACTTGAACTGACTCCCGAAAATCGTTCACGCGAAGGAATTTTCCTCAGTTTTCAGTATCCGGTAGAAATTCCGGGCGTGAGTATGGTGAATTTTATGCGGACTGCTGTAAACGAACATAGAAAATATAAAAAACTTGAACCCATGTCAGCAACCGACTTTTTGCGTATGCAACGCGAAAAGAAAGAATTGGTAGAAATGGATAACAAACTAGCCAATCGCTCAGTAAATGAAGGTTTTTCGGGTGGTGAAAAAAAACGTAACGAGATTTTCCAAATGGCTATGCTCGATCCAATGTTATCCATTTTGGACGAAACAGATTCAGGCCTGGATATTGATGCGTTACGAATTGTGGCTAACGGAGTAAACAAATTGAAACGCTCTGATAATGCAAGCATTGTGATTACCCACTACCAACGATTGTTGGACTATATCGTTCCTGATTTTGTACACGTTCTGTACGATGGCCGCATTGTAAAATCGGGCGGAAAAGAACTGGCTTTGGAACTTGAAGAACGCGGTTACGATTGGATTAAAAAGGAAGTGGACGGAGAATAATGTGCTAATTTGAAAATATACTAATATGCTAATGTGCCAATTCTTTTTGCTTACTACTTAGCGCTTACTGCTTACTGCTGAATAACCATGGAACAACAATATCTCGATTTATATAAAGCCCAGCACGAAAGCATTAAAAAGCATTCGGCTAAGGTGATGAACAACTTACGTGATGCTGCATTTTCGCAGTTCGAAAAGTTAGGATTCCCTACAGTGGCACTCGAAAATTATAAATATACCGACCTGAAGGAACCACTTTCAATCGATTATGGTCTGAATATCAACCGGATTCCAATTCCGGTGAATCCGTATGATGTATTCAAATGCGACGTGCCGGGCATTCATTCATACCTCTATTTTGTGGTGAATGATGGTTTTTATCCGGTGTCCGACCCACGAAATTCAAAACTTCCCGATGGCGTTATTATTGGAAGTGTAAAAGAAGTGGCGACTTTGCATCCCGAATTATTGCAAGACTATTTTGGGAAACTAAGCTCAACAAAGGAAGATGGATTGATAGCGTTCAATGGTGCTTTTGCGCAGGATGGATTCTTCATGTACATCCCTGAAAATGTGATACTTGATAAGCCAGTACAGCTAGTGAACATTATGCGTGCAGATGTTGATTTTATGGCGGTAAGTCACAACCTCATCATTCTTGAAAAAGGTGCAAAGGCACAATTATTGGTTTGCGACCATACGGTGGATGAAGTACGCTTTTTGTCGAACCGGGTTACCGAAGTTTTTGTTGCTGAAAATGCCACTTACGAACATTACAAACTGGAAAATGCCCATAATAAAACGACTAATTTATCAACATTACTCATCAAACAGCAGGCGTCATCAAATGTGTTGGCAAATGTGATTACACTTCATAATGGGCTGACTCACAACATGATAGAAATTGATGTGGACGGAGAACATTGTGAAACTGAATTGTGTGGAATGGTGATTGCCGATAAAAACCAGCAGGTTGATAACTTTACGTCTATCATTCATAATAAACCGAATTGCAGCAGTCGTGAGTTGTTCAAATACGTGTTGGATGATTCTTCGAAAGGTGCTTTTACCGGAAAGCTCTATGTGGCTAAAGATGCTCAGAAAACGGCTGCTTTCCAAACCAACCGCAATATCCTGTTGAAGAAAACTGCTAAAATGCGTACTAAACCTCAGTTAGAGATTTATGCAGACGATGTGAAATGTTCGCATGGTGCAACGATAGGTTCATTGGACGAAACTGCCAAATTCTATATGCAGGCTAGAGGTATTTCAGAAGAGGAAGCTCGTTTGTTACTGATGTTTGCTTTTACCAACGATGTGATTGAAAATATCCGCATTCCGGCTTTGCAGGACAGAATGAAAATACTGGTTGAAAAACGACTTCGAGGGGAATTGTCGAAATGCGAAGGTTGTGTGATTTGCCAGTAAAAAAGACAAAAGAATAAAGATAAAAGATATTAGACCTCCCGCAGGTTACGCCAAAATATTTGCGTAATTTTGTGGGAGATTTTATTTAAATATGAATCTTACAAAACAAGAATTAAAGCACAAACTCTCAAAATCGCCTACAGGGATGCATTCTCATTTGAAAATGGCTCCTGAACATCGCATTTCGGATTATTTGAATGAACAAAAATTAATTGTTAATGCACGTAAAAGTGCGGTTATGATTTTGTTTTTTCATGAAGCTAATCAGCTGAAAATGATTGTTATCCGACGAAGTGTCTATGTTGGAATTCATTCAGGGCAAATTGCATTTCCCGGTGGACGATATGAGGAAGATGATGGTGATGTAAGAGTTACTGCCCTGCGTGAAATTCAGGAAGAAATCGGAATTCCGGAAGAAAAAATTGAATTAATTGGCCGACTTTCAGATATTTATGTACCACCAAGCAACTTTCTGATAAGTGTCTTTGTCGGATATCTGACTAAAAAACCGATTTATAAAATGGATGATCGGGAAGTGGATGAAATAATTGAAATTCCTTTCTTCGATTTTTTTAAACCCGATGTAATTAAACAGAAAGATTTTTACGTAAATTCGATAAAAGCTGTTTCAAATGCACCCTATTTTGATGTGACCAATGCAGAGATATGGGGCGCAAGCGCTATGGTAATCAGTGAATTGCTCGATATGCTTAAAGAACAGTAAACAGTCGGCAGAAAGCAGTCGGCAGTAAACAAAAGATTAACTTATTCAACATAATCAACCCAAACCTAAGATATGGCCGAAAAAATACGTCTCAATAAATTTATCAGCGACTCTGGAATTTGCTCACGTCGTGAAGCCGACAAATTTATCGAACAGGGTCATGTGTTTGTGAATGGCAAGCGGGCTGAAGTAGGTACACAGGTTTCGAAACATGATAAAGTGACCTTAAACGGCAACCTGATTGAGCCTAAAGAAGGAACTGATTTTGTGTTTATTGCTTTCAACAAACCGGTTGGTATCATCAGCACCACCGAAATTGGCGTGAAAGATTCCATTATTGATTATATTGGCTACCACGAACGGATTTTTCCAATCGGTAGACTTGATAAGGAATCACAGGGTTTGATTTTCCTGACAAATAACGGTGACATAGTCAACAAAATTCTCCGTGCCGGGAATAGGCATGAAAAAGAATATTTGGTGACTGTGGATAAACCAGTTACCGACGAATTTATTCAAAAAATGGGTGCGGGTGTTCCTATTCTGGGTGAAATAACCAAGAAATGCAGGGTGGTGAAAGAGTCTGTTTTTTCATTCCGCATTGTGTTGATTCAAGGTCTGAACCGACAAATTCGCCGAATGTGTGAATACTTCGAATACGATGTGCTGAAATTAGAACGTATCCGGATTATGAATATCAGTGTAAAAGGTATTCCGTTGGGTGAATGGCGACAACTTGAACCGACGGAAATGGAACAGATAATGGATGCCATTGCTAATTCTAAGTCAGAAGTAAACACTAAGCAGCAGGCAGTAAGCAGTAAGCAACAAACAACAAGACCTTTAACACGAAACACGAAACACAAAACACAAAACCCTGAACGGAAAGTTGATCGTTCTGCCAACCCAAATCCCAAATCAAGAGATTTAAGAACAAACTCAAGCAGTTCGAGTGTGAAAAAAGGAGGTGTAGCAAAAAACACAAAGCCATCTTCCGGTAATTTTGGAAATCGAAAATCGGGCAAAAGATAGATTCTATTTGTCGCCTTTCAATGCACGTTCAATGTTTTTGTCGGGAATGAGCCACATAATGGACGACCCAATGAATATGGCAAACGAAATATACGGATTTACGTAAGCCAGTGGAATGGATGCAATGTATAAAACCAGTGAAATCATTCCCTTTCGGTCGGACATTTTAAAGGCATCTTTCAGCGCTTCACTGTCTTTAGAGTTTCGTTCAACCACTTGCTGAAGTATGTAATATCCTGTTCCACAAAGTAATAAAACCATACCATACAAAGCTACTGTATTGGTTTCAAAATGATTTTCGCCCATCCAGGCAGTCGAAAATGGAACCAGTGACAGCCAAAAAAGCAGATTCAAATTGGCCAGCATCATACCCGATGTTACATGTTTGACCGAATGTAGCAAATGATGGTGATTTCCCCAGTAAATGCCAATATACGAAAAACTTAAACCATAGCTGATAAAGGTAGGAATAAGTTCACGTAATTCTTTCCAATCGCTGCTATGTGGAATTTTTAATTCCAACACCATAATGGTGATAATAATTGCCAATACGCCATCGCTGAAAGCCTCTAATCTGGTTTTATTCATAAATACTATTTTTTGTTTTATAATTAACGTCTCGCTATTCGATTTTGTTTATTGACTGAAATAAAAAAACCTTCTGTCGTATAGACAAAAGGTTTTTCAGTTCAGTAAGAGCTCTTTATTTATTTCTTGATGGAGTCTTTTCTGATAACTTCCTTAATCACAATTACTTTTTCGTGACCTTTAAGTTGTGCATCTTCGTCACATTCTCTGAAATGTTCTTCGCGAATGCAACAATGGCGTTCCATCATCGGATGACACATTCTATGTCCACGATTAAAATGGTCTGAACCCATACCGAACCATAAACTTGCAAAAGTGATGGCAGCTACGGCCAAACCGACTAAAAATCTTGATCTTTTATGCATTTTATTTATTTTTTTTTTAACGGTTAATTACTTGCTTGTTTCTTCCTTCTTTGTTTCGCAACATGCTGAGCTTTTAGACTTTGAACCGCAGCACTCAGATTCTGAGTTACAGCAATCTCCACCACCCATTTTTTCCTTAAATTCTGCATATTCTTCTTCGCTCATTTTACGCACCTTGTCGGCCAGATAGAACATACGTTCGGAATGTCCATGATAATGGCCATGTCCACAACAACCGTGTCCTCTTCTACCACAATGGAAAAGACGTACAATAAAGAAAAAGACGAAAATTCCTAATAAAAGGTGAGGCATAAAAAATGCCAGAGCTCCTACCATTACGCCGCAAACTACGGCTCTTAAAATTGATCTTGTCATTTTGTTTTTTTTTGTTATTACATTAATAAATAAATATCTTTCTGTTTAGGAAGACGAACTGCTTCTAGTTTTACTTTAAATTCAAGCAATTTATTTTGAAAAAGTGTATAAAACCACAATAGGAATAATAGAGGTTTGATTTTCTATAGTTCCTATTGCTTTATTTAATTCATTATTTTTATGTTGTTGGTGGTTTGCAGCAACGTTGTTTCCACTGATTTTTGAACTGCTGACGTTCCTCGTCGGTCATATCCATCAATTTATCTTTAAATGGTGCATGATTTTCGAAATGACGGTGTGCAGCCCTGTGGTGTCTGCCAAATCTGAATCCGCCAAAAAGAATCCGACTCAGTACCAAAAAACCCATGGCTTGCCAATAAGTTAGTGCATGAATGGTTGATATGGTGGGTATTATCCAGTTAAAGAGAAGCATTACCACCGCACTGATTGCAAAAAGGCCGGCTATAAATACCGGAAAAAAGAAAAATCTTCTTTTTCTCCACTGATGTTGATTGGTTGATTCCATATTATTGTATTTTTTTACTGCCGACTGTAAACTGCCGACTAATTATTAAGTTCTTTGTATAAATAATTCAGTTTATTTCTCAAATGCTTTACGGCATAGCCTTTTCGGCTGATAATGGTTTTCAGATTTTCGCCTTTCTGGTCGGCAATTTGCTGAAGTGTCATTTCCTCCATTTCGTTGAGCAAAAATACGTCACGCTGATTTTCAGGCAATTCGTCCATGGCTGTCTGAAATTCTGTCCAAAACATTTCTTTGAAAAAACCTAAATCAGGATTATTACTGTCGTCCATTAATAGTATTTCTTTGAAATTGAACTCACCTTCCTCGTTTTCGTAACTGAAATCTTCCAACGCCAGGTTGGTCTTTTTGCGTGAACGGTCGGTAATTTTATTTCGGGCAACTTCATATAACCACGCACTTACATTCTCAATATCAGTTCCATCGCTAAAATTGCTTAACTGAAACCAAACATCCTGAAGTATATCTTCAGCATCTTCGGTCGATTTCACCCTGCCACGCACGAACCCAAACAGATTTTTGCCAAATTCCTGTATGGTTTTCGTTATGGAAAGTGATTTTTTGTCAGCCATTGCTATGTTTATGCTTGTCTCCATGAATAGGAAGACGAATTGATTCCATTTTTACTTTAAGATATTAAACAATTCTGACGTTTAAAAGTTGGTTGATTCAAAAATTCCCTTCAAAATCAAACGATTAGGAAGGGAATTAATTAAGTTGTACTATCAAATTTATTTGTAAATGGCATTCAGCACATTAGCTAGTTGGATGCCTCCACGATAAAGCATTTCATCTAATTTGTCGCCAAATTGATACACATAATGATAATTATTCGTGTCTGTAGTATCGTATGCATAAATCAAGTTCCGAACCGCATACGAAGCTTCAATGGATTGTAAAATCTCGTGTTTTTTGAATTCGGTTTTACGTGGCTCAAATTTGTCCTGTAAATAATGGCTGTATTCGGAATACGACATTTTCTGATTTTCAATCAAAGCACCATCCCATACTGAATGGAGGTTGGTTTTTCGTCCAAACCAGTTGAAATCCACTTTATTCCCGCCTTTATCGTCTTTTCGTCCCATATGCATGGGTTGATGCAGGTCGCCCATAAAATGAATCAGAAATTTCAGTGCTTCAGCATCGTTTTTATCTTTTTTCAGGCGAGTTTGCATTTGGTCCAGTGCAAAAAACAGATGTTCGCCTTCAGCAGTCGGATTGTCCAATAATTTTTTAATATCAGGCGAAGTCATATTATCGTCCAAATCCTGATAATGCCATTGGTAGCTATAAGCGTATTTATTGTCGCTTCGCACTTCGTCAGCCCAGGTGGCTTCGTAAACCAACCCTTTTTTACCCAATACTTTATCGGCTTGTGCTCTGGCTTTATCGGTGAGATTATCATAAGCAATGTCAGCTACAATTCGGTGACCAACAGCATCGTAGGCAAATGATGAGATTGAAATCAGTAAAAATGATAGACCGGTGAAAAATTTAGTAAGTTTCATTTTTGTATATATTTTGAATAATTGTTACATAATTTGTCGTCAAAGATAGGCTAAATTATGTGCCAAGCCCAAAATGGAAACTATAAATAATCTAAAATCGGCTTGGATATTGGTCGTTTTGCACTTTTTCATCCCTGAAACGATAATAATATGCCCCTTTTTTTGAACCCGATTTATCCATTTCATTTAGTTTCTCAAGAAAATCCATACTCAGCATTTTCTTTCGGAAATTACGAATATCAAAAACTTGATAATAAATGGCTTCATAAAGTGCCTGAAGTTGAGAAAGAGTGAATTTTTCGGGTAATAAGTTAAATCCAACAGCTTGAATGGCAGCTTTTTGTCTAAGTAACTTAATTGCATCGGCCACCATACGCGGGTGATCAAAAATAAGTTCGTTGGCTCTGTCTATATTAATCCAGAAGGCTTTATGTTCTTCCAGTAGCTGCTCGTCCTGAGACTCTATGTCGATAAGGGCATAAAATGCACACGAAACAACTCTGTCGCCCGGATCACGTTCCAATGCTCCATACATTCCAACCTGTTCCATATAAATGTTTTCCAAGCCGGTAAGCCTCGACAATACGCTACTTGCTGCCTGCTCAACTGATTCATTCTCTTTTACGAATCCACCCAACAAGGATAAACCATTTTTGAATGGTTCAAGAAAGCGTGGTTGAGCTAATAAGCTGATTTTATTGTCTTTAAATCCAAAAATAATACAATCGACTGCAATCAGAAAAGTATCTTGATTTGGATAGAAGCTCATTGTTGATGTTTTGGTATTTGCCATTCATTTATTCGTTTAAAATTATAACTACAAAGTTATTAATTTTAAATTCAAAATCGATTTGAATGAATGAAAATATAATTCATTAGTTAAATGTATATTCATTTAACTAATATTTTGTAGAATGTTTAAACCTTTTCATTTAATTTGCGTCCAAACAAAACAAATCCATTAAACACTAATTTTAAAAAATTCAGACTTATGAAAAAAAGAAGTTTTTTTGCATTATTGGTTATTGCAGCCAGTTTTGCTTTACTTGGTACCTCTTGTACAAATGAAAATAATGTGGCAACGGATGCTTCGCTCAGCACAACAGCAACCGATGAAGCACAGGCTGCTTCTTTAAGCGATGTTGTGCTAAGTACTGCTGATACTTATGTCAATACACTGGCTGACAATGGGTATACTATTTTGATGGCTGTAAAAGGTGAAAATCAACTTACAGGACCTACTATTACAATTGACACACCAGACTCACTTAATTTCCCTAAAACGATTACAATTGATTTTGGCACAACCGGATTTATTGATAGCCGAGGCGATACGCTTAAAGGCAAAATAATAATCAACATTAGCGAAAAACTCTGGAAAAGCGGAGCAACCAAAACTATCAAACCGCTTGATTTCTACGTGAATGGGAATAATATAAAAGGCTCTAAATCAATAGTAAACAACGGATTAAATGCAGCAAAGAATCCAAGTATGACCGTAAGTGTTTCAGATACTATTGTACGTGTGGATAAATCAACAATTATTCGTAATTCAACCCGCACCCGTGAACGAATTGATACTAACGGAACTCCAAAACTATTTTGGGATGATAAATACTCCATTACCGGTTCGACTACAGGTGTAAATGCAAAGGGTGTGGCTTATACAGTAGAAATTACCAGCCCGTTGATTATTTACAACAATTACCCATACTTTGTTCAGGGAACTGTTAGTACCACTACTCAAACCCGCACCGCTGTGTTGGATTATGGTGACGGAACGAAAGACAGAAAAGCCACACTTACAATAAATGGTGTTGCTAAAGATATATTTCTTAGAAATTAGAAATAAGTTTTTTTGATTAAATACCTAAATGGTCGTTGAGCAATAGCTTTACGGCCATTTTTTTAGCAGTTCCAAAATCTTTTTAATACCTTTGTCAGCAATTTTGAAAAGGTTAACTATGCTGTCAGTTACCGACAATTATCATTTGTTTTTGAAACTTGAAAAAAGCCTATCGCCCAATACGATTGAGGCTTACGAGCGTGATTTTCAAAAACTGAACTCTTACCTGACCGATGCGCATATAGCTCCTGAAAAAGCGACTCCCGAAATTTTGCGCGATTTTATAATCGAAATCAGTTCGCTGGGTATTCATCCACGTTCACAAGCACGAATTTTATCGAGCATCAAGTCTTTTTATCATTTTCTGATTTACCGAAATATACTGGATAACGATCCCACTGAATTGCTCGAAAGCCCGAAAATTGGTTTGCGCTTACCGGAAGTCCTTTCAGTAAAGGAAATTGACAGCATTATTGAAGCCATTGATCTCTCTAAACCCGAAGGTCAGCGGAATAAAGCTATTATTGAAGTGCTTTACGGCTCAGGATTACGTGTGTCGGAGCTGATAAATCTTCAACTTTCAAAATTGTACCTCGAAGAAGGATATATGTTGGTGGAAGGAAAAGGAAGCAAGCAACGACTTGTGCCGATGTCACCACAGGCTTTGAAACAAGTACAACTCTGGAAAATTGATCGTAATTTACTTACCATCAAAAAAGGATATGAAGATTATGTGTTTCTGAACCGCCGTGGGTCGAAACTGACCCGAGATATGATTTTCAAAATAGTAAAGGACCTAAGTCTGCTGGCCGGAATTCGAAAAAATGTAAGTCCACATACCTTTCGGCATTCATTTGCAACACACTTGCTCGAAAATGGAGCAAATTTGCGTGCCATTCAGCAGTTGCTTGGACACGAATCTATCACAACCACAGAACTTTATACGCATATTGATGTGCATTTTTTAAGAAAAACGGTGATGGATTGCCATCCGGTTTATAAAAAAACTGTTGAACAGGATGATGAACGAAAAGAAATTGAAAAATGAAATTGAAAAATTATAAATATAGTTCTAAATTACTGCTGATAATTTTATTATTTGTGAGTTCATTTGCAAAAGCCGAGGAAACTATAGTCGTAGGACAGATCCTTAATAAAGCAGACAAAAGTCCTATTTCGCAGGTAAATATAAGCTTTAAAAACTCTGATAAAGTAACTCAGAGTAACGAAGAAGGCTATTTTATGATTCGTTATAGTGGAAAAGAATCTCAGCTTAATTTCTCGTCAATAGGATTTAAGAAAGCAAAAATCAGAGTAAAACCAGGACAGAGTGTAGGTATTCAAATCGAACTGGAAGAAGAAAATACCCTATTGCAGGAAGCTTTTATTATACCGGGAGCTAATCCGGCACTTGAATTGATGAAAAAAGTAAGGTTGATGCGAAAAGTAAACGACAGCAGCCAGCATCAGAATTTTTCGGCCGAAAGTACAGAACAAAATCTGGTTTTGCTCAGCAAAATAAACCAACGAACGATCAGTAAACAGATTTTCGATCAATTTAAAATGGGCAATTTATCAAAAACCGATTCATCCCTTGTGTTGCCGCTGTATATGGCTGAAACAAAATTCCGTTTGACTTCGAAGCAGAAACAGGAAATTTCGAAAAACATATTTTCCTCGCCTGAAAGTGGTATGAAAATTCTTGAAAAACTGCTTGGAAATATGGAGCCTGAGCTTAATTTTTACGAAAATTCCGTTACTGTTTTTGGTAAAAATTTGATTAGTCCACTTGCCAACGTTGGTTATGCCTATTACGATTATTATTTGGCCGATAGCATTCATACTAGCTCTGGTAAGCAATATGAAATTCATTTCCGAACTAAAAATACCAAAAATCTGGCTTTTGATGGAAAAATGTGGATCGATTCAGCTTCGCTTGCACTAACTAAAATTGAAGCTGAGCTACCTAATCAGGCTAATATCAACTTGATTCATAACCTGCGGATTTCTGAAAATTATACGGTACAACCGAACCGACGTTGGACACGTCAATCGGAAGAAATGGCACTGAATATGAATTACGAATTAATGGCTGACAGCCTGCACCCCAAACCCGAAATTTATGTTAAGCGTAGCGCTTCATATCATTACTCCGACTCTGTTTCTACTCCAACAAGGAATTTTGCCAAAAGTACTTTCAGTACTGAAAATTTGAACGACAAATTGAACGACCTTAATAATACTCCTGTTTTGCGTACCGCCAAATGGATTGCCGACGTGATGTTTACCGGTTATATGGATTTGGGGAAAATAGACCTTGGAAAAGTGGAACAAATCATCAGAATCACCGATTTGGAAGGATTACGTTTGACATTGCCCTTTCGTACCAACGAGAAACTCTCAAAAACCTTTTCTTTTAATGGCTATTTGGGCCTGGGAACAAAAAATCAAGATCCGAAATACTCAGTTGGATTTCAGATTAAACTGCCGGGTAATAAACACCGGATAATGAGCATGTATTATACTTACGATTTTCGAAGGGTAGATTATAATTATAATGATTTTTTGTTTCGTGAAAATCCATTAATCACTGGCGATGAAGATATTTCAAGTTCAGTTTTTGCAGCGAAATCTGCCGGAAAAATAGCCGAACGAAGTGAAATTTTATATTCACTTTCAAACGATTGGACTCCCAATATTGAAAGTACCTTGTATCTTCATCATAACCGCATGTTTGCTAATGCTTCCATGCCAATGGAACTCAATGGAGCGAGTGTCAGCAGTTCCTTGTTGCAGCAATCAGTCACAATTGCCACACGATTTTCATTCGGCGAGCGGAAATATGATGACCATATGCAGCGGATTTATATTTCGAATACGAAACCGGTTATTTATGGAATTTTGGAATATGGAAATTATCAATATGGAAATCAATCGGGTAATTATGGCAAAATTTCAGCCAACATGCGACAATTCGTCAAGTTTGATGTCGGACAGTTTAATTATATTCTTGATGCCGGTTTGATTTTTGGAAATGTACCCTATCAATTGCTTGAAATTCCTCCGGGAAGCGAAACCGGTGGCTATAGCACTTTTCAGTTTAACATGATGAATTACATGGAATACGCTGCCGATAAATATGTGAACCTACATACTGAATTGATGTTTAATGGCTTGCTTATGAATCAGATACCGTTGATTAAAAATCTGAATCTGAGGGAAATGTGTTCCTTTAATCTGGCTTATGGAGGTTTGAATGAAGCACATAAATTACAATTTGATTATCCGACTTACATGAATCCGATGAACAAACCTTACATGGAAGTGGGTGTAGGCTTTACGAATATTCTTGGCATTTTTACGCTGCAATCGGTTTGGAGACTCACCGACCTGAATTATATGGGTTTGGATGGACGAAAAGTTGCTCCGTGGGGAATTCGCGGTTGCCTTAGCTTAAATTTTTAATCATGAATAATTAATTATTAATTAGATATCCTATCTTTGTCAATCAAATAATAAATCAACGACAAAATCCTTAAAAAACATCTCAAAATGGAAACTACCAACCTACAAATTGCAATTATCGGAGCTGGAAATATGGGCAGTGCAATTGCCCGAGGACTTTCAAAAGGAACACTTGTTCATTCGAAAAACATTCGGGTAAGTGATGTTTCGCAGGCTAATCTGGACGTTATCAAAGCATTTAATGCTGAAATTACGGTTAGCACTTCCAATCGTGAAATTTTGAAAGATGCTGATATTGTGATACTTGCTGTGAAACCATGGTTGGTTGAAGTGGTGGCCGATGAAATTGAAAACAAAATCGATTACAAAAAACAATTGATAGTTTCGATTGCTGCAGGTGTGGATTTTGCAAAGATGGCTGATTTATTCAGCACAGATGCCACCATGTTTCGGATCATTCCAAACACTGGAATAGACGTTCTTCAAAGCGTTTCCACCATTTCGTCGTTCAACGCAACGAAAGAACAGGAAAACATGATAATGTCACTTTTTGCTGAATTAGGCAAAGCATTTTTAGTGCCAGAAACTCAACTGAATGCCTTTATGTCATTGTCGTCGTGCGGAATAGCTTATGCGTTCCGGTACATTCGGGCAGCTATGGAAGGCGGTGTGGAAATGGGCATTTATCCCCTTGTGGCCAAGGAAGTGGTTATTCAGACATTGCGTGGTGCTATCGACCTGCTCGAAGCCAACGACTCACACCCCGAAGTGGAAATTGACAAAGTAACTACACCCGGCGGAATAACCATCAAAGGCCTTAATGAAATGGAAGCCAATGGATTTACAAATGCTGTGATTAAGGGATTGAAGGCTTCGCATTTGAAATAACACCTCACACCATCTCGCTAAATTTGAATTATAACACTTTCCTTAGATTTTGAAAATATGTATATAATTGACAAGAAGGCAAATAGAATTTCAAAACTTGATAAGAAATCATTTAAAGATCTAGGCTTTGGTGAAAGAAAACATTTACAAGAGTGGGTTGCTAATAATCCAGAATCATTAGGCGAAGAAATTTTGATTATTCAAAAAGAATTTTCAGGGTTCAATGATACAAATGAAAGGCTTGATTTACTTGGTGTTGATAAACAAGGGAATCTGGTTATAATTGAGAATAAATTAGATGACACAGGTAGGGATGTTACATGGCAAGTTTTAAAATATGCATCTTATTGCTCTACATTAAAGAAAGAACATATAAGAAAAATATATCAAGAATATTTAGATAAAAAACACGTTGATGAAAAAGCGGATGACAATTTAGCTGAATTTTTCAATGTAACTGACTTTACTGAAGTTAGTTTAAATAGTGGTCAAACTCAAAGAATCATTTTGGTTGCTGCTAATTATCGAAAGGAAGTGACATCAACTGTTTTATGGCTATTAAATTACAAATTAAGGATACAATGCTTTAAAGCAACTCCTTATCAATTAGGTGATCAGTTATTTTTGGATATTGAACAAATAATTCCAATGAAAGATGCTGAAGATTATGTGATTAGTATGGCTGATAAAACACAAGAAGATATTAATACTCAAGAAGAAGTAAAATCACGTCATGTCATTAGAATTGATTTTT
The DNA here is from genome assembly GCA_903901975.1 of uncultured Bacteroidales bacterium. GTDB lineage: Bacteria > Bacteroidota > Bacteroidia > Bacteroidales > Paludibacteraceae > Paludibacter. Next base: position 55,340 of record CAIUTB010000055.1, on the reverse strand, counting down.
GGAAAGAATTATTAAAACAAATGAATGCCAAAACTAATTCATTCCAAAACATAAGCCCAACTAAAGATAATTGGATAAGTATAGGTTCTGGTCTTTCTGGAGCTTCTATAAATTTGGTTATTTCAAATTATTATGCTCGAGTTGAATTTTATATAAGTAGACAATCTAAAGACGAGAATAAGTTAATATTTGATGAGTTGTTCAAAAGAAAGATTGATATTGAAGAAAAAACAGGAATCAAATTTGTTTGGGAAAGATTGGATTCAAAAAAAGCATCCAGAATTAAATGTGAAATAAACGATGTTAGCTATTTTGATAATAAGGATTGGAATGAGATGATATTATTTTTGACTGATACTGTTGTTAAACTTGAAAAAGTTTTCAAAGATAATATCTCAGAAATAAAGAAAAAACTCAAATCAAAAGAATGAATTATTAAAAAATAGTTCGACAGAACATAAATTTTCCCATGAACACACAAATCAAACAAATTGCTGAAAGATTGCGCGGACTTCGCGACGCACTCGACCTGACTATTGCACAAGCAGCTGAGCAATGTGGCATTCCTGAAACGGATTATGCCCGTTATGAATCGGGAGCAAACGACATTCCCATGAGTTTTATTTGTCAGGTGGCACAAACATTTGACGTGGAGACCTCAGCTCTTTTTTCTGGGACTGATCCTCATTCGCTGGCTTATTTCGTAACCCGCAAAGGAAACGGTGCAAGCATCGAACGCACCAAAGCCTATAAATATCAGTCGTTGGCACACGGTTTTCGCAACGCTAAGGCTGAACCCTACGAAGTTACGGTAGAACCTTCTGACAACCCGATTCATTTGAATTCGCATAGCGGACAAGAGTTTAATCTCATTTTGGAAGGCACCATGCAATTGCATATCGGTGGAAACGACATTACTCTCAATGATGGCGACAGTATTTATTTCGATGCCAGCAAACCGCATGGAATGAAAGCTTTGGGAGGAAAAAAATTAAAATTTTTGGCAGTAATTATTTAAGAATAAGCACTAAGCCATAAAGTACACAGAGAACCACTAAGTATTTATTTGTGAAACTTAGAAATCTTAGTGCCTTAGTGGTAAAATGTAATTATCTATGTTAGAAAAATATCTAAAACAAACCCAATTTACTGACTTTGAGGATTTCAAAGCCAATTACAAACTTTTAGTACCGGAAAACTTCAACTTTGCTTACGATATTGTCGACGAATGGGCAGCTAAAGAACCCAACAAACGCGCTTTGCTTTGGACAAATGACAAAGGTGAATGTCGTGAATTTACCTTTGCTGAAATAAAGAAATACAGTGATCAAACCGCATCCTACTTTCAGAGCCTTGGAATAAAAAAAGGCGATATCGTGATGGCCATTCTCAAACGACGTTACGAATTTTGGTTCAGCATAATTGCCCTGCATAAAATTGGAGCCATCATTATTCCGGCAACGCATTTGCTTACAAAAAAAGATTTGGTTTATCGCAATAATGCTGCTGATATTAAGGCAATTGTTGCTGTGGGCGAAGAACCGATTGTAAGTCATATTACCGATTCACTGCCCGAATCACCAACCGTTGAAATGTTGATTTCCGTTGGACCGATTGTCCCTGAAGGATGGCTTGATTTCCACAAAGGAATTGAAAAAGCCACACCATTCACCAAAGTGGAAAATGTGAACAAGAATGACGATGCGCTTATAATTAGTTTTACATCTGGCACTACCGGTAACCCTAAAATGGTAACCTTGGATTGTGTATATCCGCTGGCTCATATTGTTACAGCAAAATACTGGCATAATTTGCACGAAGATAGTATACACCTTACCATTGCCGATACCGGTTGGTTGAAAGCAGTTTGGGGAAAATTATACGGTCAGTGGATAGTTGGGGCTTGTGTTTTTGTGTATGATCACGACAAATTTACACCTGCTGCCATGTTGGAAATGATTCAGAAATACCGCATTACATCACTTTGCGCTCCACCAACGATTTTCCGCTTTCTGATTCGTGAAGATATTACCAAATACGATTTATCGTCATTGGAGTATTGCACCATTGCCGGTGAAGCGCTGAATCCGGCTGTGTATGAGCAATTTCTCAAGCTAACCGGTATTAAATTGAAAGAAGGCTATGGGCAAAGTGAAACAACGTTGAGTATTTTGACTTCACCATGGACTGAGCCTAAACCAGGTTCGATGGGACTTCCAAATCCTCATTACGATATAGATTTGCTGACCCCTGAAGGTCGTGTGGCCGAAGTGGGAGAGCAGGGCGAAATTGTCATCCGTACCGATAAACGTTATCCGGAAGGCTTGTTTAAAGGATATTACCGCAATTCAGAGCTTACGTATAACGCCTGGCACGACAATATCTATTATACCGGTGACGTGGCCTGGCGCGACGAAGATGGTTATTTTTGGTTTGTAGGGCGAAACGATGACGTGATAAAAAGTTCCGGTTATCGCATTGGTCCGTTTGAGGTGGAAAGTGCTCTAATGACGCATCCTGCTGTGGTGGAATGTGCCATTACAGGTGTCCCTGATGATATTCGCGGACAAATAGTGAAAGCAACCGTTATTTTGTCTAAAGAATACAAGGACAAGGCCGGTGAAGAATTGGCAAAAGAGATTCAGGAACATGTGAAATCGGTTACAGCACCCTATAAATATCCACGAATCATCGAGTTTGTTGAATCGTTACCGAAAACAATCAGTGGTAAAATTCGCCGGACAGAGATTCGGGAAAATGACAGTAAAAATTGAAAAATAATCAATTAGAAAAATGAAAATCAATAATTTATCAGAAAACAATTCCATTTTAAAGCATTATCTCAAGGAGATTCGCTCGGTAAAAATTCAAAAGGATTCAATGCGTTTTCGGCGGAATATGGAACGAATTGGCGAAATAATGGCGTATGAAATCAGTAAAACCATGCGTTATAAAGCAGAAGAAGTAAAAACTCCGCTTGGTTTGGCTCCGACTGAAGTGATTGATGAAAAAATCGTAATAGCAACGATTCTTCGTGCCGGATTGCCTTTTCACAGCGGTTTTCTGAATTATTTCGATTCGGCCGAAAATGCCTTTGTCTCGGCTTACCGAAAATACAAAGATGCACTGAAATTCGATATTTTCATTGAATACATCGCTTCACCCGATTTAACTGGTAAAACACTGATTATTACCGATCCAATGCTGGCTACAGGTGGTTCAATGGAGTTGGCTTACGGCGCATTACTTACCAAAGGCAAACCGGCTCATATTCACATTGCTACAGTTATTTCAAGTCAGGTGGCTATCGATTATATTACTACTCATTTACCCGAAACAAAAACTACGGTTTGGGCGGCTGCCATTGACCCGGAACTGAACGAGCATTCGTATATCATTCCGGGATTGGGTGATGCAGGTGATTTAGCATACGGAGAGAAATTGTAAAAAAGCGAATTCCTCAAGGGAACAAACTCAGTTGATTATCTTGCGGTTGCACAATGGAGTACGAACCATAAAGCTGATATTTATGTCGTATTCCGGAAATCTTTTGAAACAGGTCTGCTGCATAGATTTCATTCAAATCCGCAGTTTTGTAAAGCTCTGAAAATTGAAAATAAATCTCCGAAAAATGAGTTTGAACCAGTTTCAGGAAAGGTTTTTTCAGATTTCCCCGCAAATGTAAGGGATAGGCAATAATTGAGTCAATTCCGAATTCCTTTGTCAACCTGAAAGTAGTTTCTAAATTTTCATCACTGTCTGAAATCAAAGGAATTACAGGCATAAACGAAACTATTGTATGCCGACAAATTCCTGTAAACTGAGAAAGCATTTCCATTCGTTCCTGTGCTGATGGAGCACCCGGTTCAATAATTTTTTGAGCGGTTTCATCAAAAGTACAAATGCTGGTGGCAATATCAACCGTTGTGTATTTTGCCAATTCTTTAATTAGCTCAAAATCACGGAGAATCAACGTTGATTTGCTTTGAATAAAAACCGGATTCCGAGTTTTTTTCAGCACATCGATTAGTTGTGGCAGCAATTTGTACTTTTTTTCGGCATGTTGGTAAATGTCTGAAATTCCGCCCAGCTTTATCTGTTCGCCTTTCCACGTTTTCTTTCGTAATTCCGAGTATAAAATCTCAGCAATATTAGTTTTTACCACAATATCACTGAAGAAATTACTCATATTCAGATACTTGTGAGAATACTGTGCAAAACAATACCTGCAACCCATAGTGCATCCTCTGTAGGGATTTACATCCCATGAAGTAGGAAATTCATGTTCGTGCTTCGATAAAGCCGATTTACACTGAGTTTCAAGTATCATTTTGCGCAGCTATTGTTCTTTATAATTTCCTTTTCGGACGGGCTTGTTTTACCTTGAATAAACCTACAAAAAGAGCGTAACCAAACAATGCACCAAATCCGATTTGACTCATAACACCAAGCAAATCCGTAGTTTGCCATTCCTGCATCACTTTGCCATCCTTCACTTTTCGCATGTTAATCCCGTGAATTTCCAAATTCTTTTTATTGGCTGGTACTCCCATAAAACTACCTGTATTTACCGCTGTAGAAATAAAACGGATGCAAGCCATATCGCCATCAACTTGGATGGATGGAAATACCATTTTCAAGCCCGAAAATGCAGCTTTCATATCCTGCATAAAACCCATGTATTCATCTTTGCTAAATACAAATCCATCACCTGTGTAAGTGAAATTGTCGTCGAGCAAATTGTCTAAATCATTCCATCGACCATCTTGAATTGCTATTGAAACAGCCAGCGCTGTTTCTTTTACTTGTTCTTTTTCCATGTTTGTCATTTTTTTGATTGTTTTGTGCTTGCAAAATTAAAGTTTATACTTACCTTTGCCTATATACTTACCAAATTGAAAGCACTATCTTTTTGGTAAGTGCTGTATAAAAAGTCAGATGGAACGAGTAATTTTGTGGTATGAAACGATATAATTTAAACGGTACTTTTTACTATTGTCCAGTTGATTTGACGCTGCATATAGTAGGTGGCAGGTGGAAAGGCATAGTTATCTGGAACTTGCGTGAAGGCAAGAAAAGATTCAGCGAGTTGAAACGGATTTTGGTTACTATCAATGATAAAATGCTTTCTCAGGTGCTTCGGGAATTGGAAGAACAGGGAGTTGTAAACCGAAAAGTCTATGAAGTAGTTCCACCAAAAGTTGAATATAGTCTGACCGAGGAAGGCATGAAACTACTTCCGATTATGCAGGCTATGAGTGAGTATGGTGGAAAATTTGAGATAGAATGAACCAAAATAATGTTTATCATAACTTCAAACTTTTTGATATTGAAATGCTAAATTAAAAAATCAGACGATTTTAATATGTTATTCGCCAAATTTGAATAGTATGAACAAGAAAACAATTGTAATTACAGGCAGTACGCGTGGCATAGGTCACGGACTGGCAACAGAATTTCTGAAAGCCGGACATCAAGTTGTAATCAATGGTCGCGATCCGGAGAAAGTAGCACGGGCAGTTGCTAAACTCAAAGACGCATACGGCGAAAATGTGGCAGGTGTAACGGGAAGCGTGAATGAACCCGAAACACACGAAAAGCTTATCAGCAAAGCGCTGAATATGTTCCGCAAGATAGATATATGGATAAATAATGCCGGTGTTCCACAACCTCACCGTAAGTTTATGGATTTAGAAGTGGAAGATATCAAAGCCATTACCGAAATAAATATATACGGTCTGATGCTCGGCACTAAAGCGGCAGCGCAGTTTATGACCAAACAGGGATACGGAAAGATTTTCAATATGGAAGGGTTTGGCAGTGATGGCCGGATGATGGATAAACTAAGTCTGTATGGCACCACCAAGCGGGCAGTGAACTATTTCACAAAAACAGTTTCGAAAGAGATGGAAACCGGAAATGTACAACTGGGTATTCTTAGTCCCGGCATGGTGCGTACTGAATTTCTGACTCAGGCAAAAGAAGCACGTTCACCCGAAGAAGCAAAGCAGTTCAAAAAAGTATACGATATTTTGGCCGAAAACCCTGATGTTGTAACGAAATTCCTGGTTACCGGTATTCTGAAAAGCACCAAACACTACAATCGCATTGAATTCCTGACAGGTTTTAAGTTGTTTGTTAAAATATTAAAACTGGCCATAGGATAATAAATAGTTTGTAAAAATTATAATGTTTTTAAGGGAGGGATACCCTATTAGAAAAACATATGTTTTCGTAAACATAACAAGCAATATTTCTACAGGTATTTTGCTACAACGAACTGAGTTTATTAAATATTATGCTACAAAAGTTTGATTTTATTGGGTTAAAAGTGTATTTTTGTCTTTCATTTTTATTCCACATTAAATTATGCTTCGTATTAAATCTCTTTTCTGTTTCATATTTTTTACATCTTACCTTTTCTCTCAGGATTTTGAGGTATCACCGGTATTAATGAATTTTACCGCCGACCCGGGCGAAATCCAGAAAAAGGAAATCAACCTGATTAATCATTCAGGAAAACCCCAGAAATACAGTCTGAAACTTGCCGATTATGTGCTGGAAAAAGATGGCACCAAAAAAGGGATTCCACTTGGAACAAGCAAGCGGTCGTGTGCCGATTGGCTTACCCTCAACCCTTCGATTATTGAACTTAACCCAAATCAATCGGCTACAATAGAAGCTTTAATGGCTGTTCCAAAAGATGGTTTTACGGCTAAATGGTGCCTTATTCAGGTGGAAGTGGCCAGAGAGCAAACTACTTTTGAAGCAGATAAAACCCTTGCTGCCGGGGTTATGTTGGTTCCACGCATTATCATTTTGGTCAAACAATCGCCCCGAAGTAACAGTAATTACAAAGCAAGCATTTCAGGATTGAAAGAAGTTACCAAACCGGGTGACAAACAACGCTCGTTTGAAGTACTTATAACCAATAATGGTGATAATGTAATTGATGCTAATGTAAATCTGGCATTGGCAGATATGCAGACAGCAAAGGAGCAAAAATTTAATCCGATGAAAGTATCGGTTTATCCCGATGCTTCCCGTACACTAACGTTAAAACTGCCCGAAATAGTGGCTAAAGGTAAATATGCGCTTGCAGCTATTCTGGATTACGGACATCGTCAACCGCTCGGCGGAACACAAATATTGTTAGAAATTAAGTAGTTATTAATTCATGATAAATCGTTTTTGTGTAATTCTGTTTCTTATTCAATTTTCTTTCATTGCTTATACGCAGGAAAGAACACTGAACACCTGGTATGATGCGGCGCATACTCAGCTAAAGGAATCGTATATAGTTGTTAGTGTGGGGAATGACACACTGGTGAAACACGGCAAGTATACTATTTATTATTCTGATAAAAAACTATGGCAGGAAGGCAATTATAATCATAATGAACTCAATGGTTTATGGAAGGATTATTATGAAACCGGCATACTGAAACAGGAAATGCCATATGCAGAAGGAAAACTGAACGGCATTCTGAATTATTATTATCCTTCAGGTAAAGTGCAACAAAAACTTAGCTATAAAAATGATTTGCTGAACGGTGAATCATTTACATATTTTGAAAACGGAAAACTTCAGGAATCGACAATTTACCTGAATAACATGCCCAATGGCGAAGTCAAGGCATTTTACGAAGACGGAAAACCAAGATTTGTAAAATCGTTCAATAATGGAGTTGAGTATGGAACATCATCGAGCTATTTTGAAAATGGAAAGATTAAAGAAAAGTCACTTAAAAAAGCCGGGGTGTATGATGGCCTGTTTACTGATTATTACAAAGAATTTGAAGATGGGGCTATTAACAAAACGTGCTATTATAAAGACGGAAAACTCACAGGCAAGCTCATCGGTTATTACCCAAGCGGAAATAAAAAAAATGAATGTACGTATGAAAACGATCAGATAGCCGGTATTTATACTGAGTATTACGATACAACCAAGTTATCACCGAGGGAAACAGGAAGTTATCTAAGCAATAAGAAAAACGGTATTTGGAAATCATTTTATAAAGGCGGACAAACAAACTGCACAGGTACCTTCATTGACAATAAACTGGATGGTATCTGGAACATATTTTACCCGAATGGAAAATTGAAACAAACCGGAGCGTATAAGACCGGGAATGCCACAGGAGAATGGCTGTTTTATTATGAAGGCGGCGAACTGAAAAACAAAGGCAATTACGAAAATGATTCCCGAACCGGACTCTGGATAACATACTATACAACCGGCGTTGTGATGACAGAGATAAGCTTTAATCACGGACAGCGTGACGGACTGGTAAAAGGATATGCTAAAAATGGAAAACTGGTTGAAACCAGAATGTATAAAAACGGAGAGGTAGTGGAATGAGAAAAACAACTTTTTTTTATATCGCTTTGTGTTGCATTACTCTGATCTCGTGTACTGGCAATGAGCCTCAGGCACATACATCTATTATCGGGTCGTGGCACTGTGCTGAGAGTTCAGCATATGGCTCACGAAATTACCTGGTGGATATTGACCGGAAACGTACCGATACCACTCAATATCTGATGAGTAATTTTTATAATCAGGATGTCAATGAATTTATCTTAGCACATCTGAGCGGAAAGACTCTGACCATTACACAGCAACAGATTCTAGCTCTAACCGTAAAATCAGGAACAGGCCTTGTTTCAAACGATTTCAAGAGGATAGATTTTGATTATAATATGTACGACGGGAGTTCTGAGATTAATGTTCACGCTATTTATACAAGATAGAATAAAAAAACTGCTAATTATTGACTGTTAACTGCTACCTGTTTTTCACTTCCCTCTCTTCAGCAGATTCTTATCCATCCCAACAATATATCCCATTAGACCGTGGCGGGTAATGGCGGCTTTTGCTTCGTCCAGTGAATCATACATGCCCAAGAAGTACAGAAACAAACCATGGCTTTCCTGATAATATATATTTTCTTTTAATTTGTATTTTTGATTGTAATATGAAGGCTCACGGAAGCTTTTCAGTTCATCAAGTTGAATGGTGAAAATGTTCGGATTTTTGGAAACAGCAATCATAAAATCTACCTGGTCTCCGTTTTTATAACCAAGAAGAGTTGATTTATCAGTCCCCTGCTTTGCCGGTTCAGTCTTGGGCATAAATACCTGATTATTGAGATTCGCGGGTTGTTCGGGTTGATTCTGAGTTACCGTAGCAGCTTGACTTTTAGTTTGCAGCCTGGTTCCCGGTTCAGTTTTTAGCATCTCTTCTTCATTACCCTTTACATAAGCAATTTCATCCTGATTATTGGTTGAAAATGTTCTGTTAGATTTTCCTGGTCTGTCCTGAGTCGGTTTAACAGATCTTAGATTTGATGAAAGTTGCTGAGTCTGAGCTGTTCTGCCCACTTCAACCGGAATTCCGGCAATACCTGTTTTGGCAATGGCTACTTTTGCAGCCTTTGACGTAGGATAACTGCCAGTATAGTATTTATAAGAACCATTCTGTTCGGTATAATGTACATCTTCTTTTATATGATACTTCATTTTGAAATATGATGGATCGCGATAGGTTTTTAATGCAGCCAACTGAATAGTATAGGTTTTAGAAGCTTCTACTACTGGCTGTTGAACTTGCAGAGTTTCTTCCCGTACAACTGATGTTTCGGACTGCTCACCAAGCGAGCTGAACTTAAACAGTTCATCACCACCATCAAACTGAATACCACGCTTTTTTTCAACAAATGTAAAGTCAAGGTTAATTGTTTTATTATCCGAGAACTGAACCTCTGTTTCGTTGGAGTCAATAATAAATTGTGCGCCAAAAACATTATTTACATGTATTTTAAACTTGCCGGATTTAGAAACATTTAAAATATACGATCCGAAATTATCGGTCAAGGCAGAATAGTTCTCGCCTTTTCTCCCAGTAGCAATTACACGGATACCCCCGAGTTCTATTTTCCCTTCGGAACTGTTCGGATCACGCACAACAATAACCTTTCCTCTTATTTTATAACTTTCAGCAAGTGGTACATACCATATTCTGTCTTTGTCATTTAAATAAGATTGCTCTGAACCATTCAAAAAATACAAACTCTGAAGATTCACCAATGGGTTGAAACTTATCATATATTTATCTTTTGGAAGATTTTCATATTCAATAGCACCACTTACATCCGACAACAACTGAACTTCTGGGATTGTACTTGGAGTTGTAGAAGTAGTCCGGTCTTTTTGAATATTGACCAATATATTCGAAACAGGGGGTTCATTCTCTGTTTTTATTCCATTTCCATCCAGATCATTGAAAAATATAGTTTTGAGGTTGTAGTATTTAATTCGTGGTTGTTGAATGTTAAATGACTTTGTAACTCCAACTACCAGATTGATATCTTTGGTGCTTATCCTTCCCTGATTATCGTCAACGCGAGTGTTTGAGTACATAAATCCACTGACTGAAATATTCCATCCACTTTTTAAAAACTGATCGTACTTCACATTAAACGAAACATTCTCACGTCCTGATGGCATGTAATAGGCATAATTCATAGAGGCACTCAGTTTTATTTTCCGATTGAAAAAGAAGTTCTCATACGATGGGCGAACCTGAATGCTTCGGGTAATGGTTGGCGTCGCATCTATCAACACACTCCGGTATAAATCTGTAGTAGACCCACTTGTATAATAGGCATTTACTCTCCAGACATTATCAAAATAACTTACACCCGCCGAGTAGTAAATGTTTTTGTCGAATGAATAATTTTGCATAGCCGGATCATCTGTTTTGTAATAAAAACGGATATTACTGACAGTCAGATTCGGAGTTATAGATCTGTACCCATCAAATTTAATAGTTACAGCACACCATACTCCAGGCTGATAACTTGTATATTCAGATTTGTAATGAGTAAAAGAATTATATGACTGACGGATGGAACCAATATAATTCGGTCCTAACTGATATACGACATTTGGAGTGCTAAGTGAAGTGCTGAGTCTGAAATTATCATTTGTATCATAATTTGCTGAGTTGAAAAAGTTATAAGGGAAACGTGTTATGGCGTATTTAAGATGACTTCCATAAAGCGTCATCCCCAGATTATCAGTAATTGTATATCTGCTATCCAGGTATGTTTGCTGAAGCCCTGAATTCTGAATATAATTGTGCTCGGAATTCAACGAGCTCAATCTTAGATTGAATTTTTTATATCGAACATTGTAGTTAATGTTGTAACTGTAACCCAGAACACTGGTGTCTCGAGGCAAAGTTTTGTTATAGTCTGATTTAGATCCGAGAAACTGGACAGAAATAGAATGATATTTTAATAAACTCATACTAATACCCAATAAGCCTGAAGTAGCTTGATAGGTTCCATCGGCTATGCCGTCGTGAGTTAGTTCTGAATTTACTGAAAAATTCTTGAATGACTTGCTATAACCAACAAATTCACCGATAATTTGTGAATAAGGATTTTGAGTCACAGCATACGAAAATGAATTTTGCCGATTAGGGTTAAATACTCCTGAAATACCTCTCCCATTAATGCTGTGCAAATTTCCTCCACTAATATTATAACCTAACTGTACATTATTGTGATTGTCAGTATACTTTAAATTATATACAAACTGACGATTAATATCAAAAACTTCGCTGGTATTCCCAATCCCAAAATTCTGAATACCGGCAATATACTGCAACTCCCTGTTTTCAGGGAAAAGCAAACTCCCGTATAATCTGAAATTGTGACGTACATCACTGTTCGACATGAGATTATAAACCTGATAATCTAGATTGAGCGGTGAAGAACTTTGAAGTCGTTGATTTACGTAACTGCTGTTGAGTTTATGAATCTGTATAGCTGTGCTCTTCTCATTTTTTTCACTTTCAGCGGTCACTTTTATGGCCGACTCTTTCCAGTTATTTTCATACCTTATTTTTTCAGCAAAACTAAGTTTATTTTGAATGAATACCGAGTGTAAAATAGTTGTATCGGTGAATGCCTTTAGATTTACATATTCAACCATGTTATTTACTGAATTCTCACTAAAAGACAGTAGTTTTCCAGCATCGAGTTTTAATTTTATCAGTTCGTTGGTGTTACCTTTGTTTGTGAGCTTAATTTCGAAAAACGTTTTCGGGCTGCTCTCGGTAATATAGGCAGTGGTCCTGTTTGTGGTCATTTCCCATTTTATCAAAGACGGCAAGGTAAGATAGGTGTTGGCGCTGATTAACTGTTTGGATGTGCGGAAGCTAGCCTTAATTATATATGCTATACCTCCGATTGCATTGGATTTAGGAGATATACGAATTGGAACAAAAACCGTATCTCCAGGAAGAATGACTGTTTGCTCAGTAGGAAAGCTGATAATTTTCCAATCTTCAGGAATATTAAAAGTAAGATTTCCGGTAATTTTTTTTGAAGAGCTGTTACAAATCGTTAGTACATTAAAATACAGATCGGTCGATTTGATACTATCGTTTGATTTTACAAACCTCATTTCTATGTTGAAGCCTGAGTCTTGAGCATAACAAGCACTATTAAAATTGCTGAACAGAAAGCTACAACTTATCCATAAGATCATTAACGACCTTAGAGTAGTAGTGGAATAGTTGTTGTTAAGAATCACTGTTTTCTGAATTAGAGCATGTCATTAATAGTCAAAAACCCAATCCTGTAGGCACTAATTCAAATTCTATTTCCACATTGTAGTAATCAGGTTCTTCGCCTAATAAATTCCCATTTCCACCCGATATGGTTGGTTTTCCACACTCGAAAGAGATATTAAGCTGTGCATTTGCCCAGTTCAAATCGTGCCATGTCAGATTGGTAAATGAGAATAAAGGCATCCAATTCGATGAAAGATCCAAATATCCGTACGATGTTCCCGATTCCAGTCCGGTAGCATTCTCAGCTTTAACACGTATCCTGTTTAACGGAATAGAATAGGAATCACCTTTTATTACATTTTGGTTATTGAATGTTCTGAAATTAAGTACAAATCCTTGAAGTACATGTCCAACTCTGGCCGAATCCGCCAATGAAATCCCAAAGCGGGTACCCGGGTTTATTTCTACACCTTTTTTAATTTTATCCATAGTACTAAAATTAAAAGGTATGGAACTGCCGTACATAACATTTAATCGGGCATAATTCCACTCTTGAGACACAGCCTGCTCACTACTGCTAAGAATTAGCAATACAAACAGGATTTGTTTTAAATAGAAAGGAATCATTTGGCAGTTAGCAGGTTGAATATATGCGACAAAAAGATTGACCAACATAAACCATGTCGATCAATCTTCCTGTTATGCAGATATAAATTTATTAATTATCCATTTCAAGATCAAATACTACACTGGCAACATATCTGTCTGGAGACGGACTTGTAGTTTGATCAATAATTGCTACTGAGTTCATTGGAGTTGTTTTCCCCTGGCTCTCTTTGGTTCCAACACGCCAGCTCATTTTAAATGAATTGTCACTTGCATCACCGGCATCAGAAAGAGCTGCAGAACCTGGTTTATTGTTATCTTCAATCAACAGTGTAGGATAAGCTTGCAATGCTGCAACTTCCTGACCACCTTTTGTTGGATGACTGTAAAGTTCTGCTGCACTTGTTCCTTTTGTTGTCGTAGTTTCAAATGAATGATTCCCTGATTTAGAAAGTGCAAAACCTACATTGTCAAGCGATAAAATGTGAGATGGATCATCTGTTCCTTGAAAATCTGCAGTTTCAGAACCATAAGTTAGCTTCCAACGGGTTGAAGATGAAACGGTGAAGTTGGTTTCATACATAACACCAGTAGTTCCTCCAATAGCATCAGCTGATATACCATTCTTGTAATCATTAATGGTATTAAAAACAAATTCGATGTTACCACCATTTGTAATCGTCATACGCATTACCTGATTAAGGTTTACTGCAACAGGAATAACATTTCTGTCTTTAACTGCTTGTCCAAATACTGTTGCAGAACATAACAACATAACTGCAAAGAAATTAATTTTTCTCATAATAAATAATTTTTTTTAATGTGAATAAAATTTTAATATAATTGATTTGAAATCTTTACATTTTAAAAATAGTTGAATGTTTTTTTGTCAACTTCAGTAGAGTAAAACTGTATATTTAATCGCTCGATTGAAAAAAAATGCAGCAATAAAAATACTACATTCGTATAGAAATAATGCTACAAAAATAACTCTTTTTTTATTCGCACAATTTTTTTTGATTATTAATTTTAAAATTATTTTATTTTCATTTTTATCAGTATAATTAGGCATCTTCAATGTTTTAGTATTCAGATAATTAACTTTTTAATATTTGTAACTATTACAAATAAATTTTACTTGTCGTATAAAGTATTTAACAATTAACACAACCAAAACGTTAAAGAAATGGATATGAGGAACATATATTCATATTCAATATACAGTTTTTATACTTAAAATGTAGAAATCAATCCTACCAAAAGTTGCATACTTTAAAATTTCGATGTATTTCACATGCTAAATAAATTCATAAATAGTTATTGACTGAACCCAAAAAATTTTCTTCATCGGCCATCGAAATTTAAGAGAAGTCAGAGCAATAATTTGAGTTACTTGAAGAATTTTAATTGAACTCAGAAAATTTATTGCAATTAAAAATTAGGTTAGTTAAATATTTAATTTATTAAACAATTCGGTTAGTTGTCTGTTTTACTGAGTAATGAAAGAAATTCTTTCAAAAAAGAGTAATCATAACAGATAATAAAAATTACAAAACTCTGGCATAAGGGCATTTAACAGCCGCAAATATTTAATGAAATTATTTTGACGGAATTGTTGGTATAATTGAACTAATTTATCAAAATAATCGTCCTACAACTCAATAATCATCAACCATATTGGGCTTTAATTTTATATGTTTTTTTCATAGAACCGAACAAAATTTCTGAAAAGCTGTTTAGAGAGTACAAATTGTAGTAATTATTCCATAAATAAGTGGTTAATCTTTGGTTATTCATTATTAATCATTACTTTTGCTCTGTTTTCTCATTCATTATAAAATGGTTAAAAAGTCTATTGCGGCTTATAAAAATATATCTCACAAAATAAAGACAATGAGCCTTTTTGATGTTGATTTGCAAACTAATATTTTTAAGCGTTTGAATAAACCTGAAAATTATAGGACTATGCAGTCCCTCTTTTCTGTACGATTAGCTATGTTAATCGTATTTTTGGCTATTGGACTAATGTCTGCTTATGCTGATGTAACAACATTAAACACCTGGTCAAACTTATATAACAATACCGCTAATACTCCTCCGGGCTTAACCTATTCTGTGCCAACAGGAACAAATACTAATCGTGTTTTGGTAGTTGGTATAGCTTCATCTCAAACTGCAGTGGGGGCACGTACAGTTACAATCACTTATGGAGGACAGACAATGACTCCTGTAAGTGGTGATATGGCAACTGCAACCACTCGCCAACACACTCAGTTGTATTATCTGAATGAAGCAGGGATTGAAGCCGCGACAAATACAACTCTTGCAATAACTTTAGCCGGAGGGACTACTTGTGTTAATACTGTTTATGCAGCAGTTTATGATGATGTTGACCAAATATCTCCAATAACAAATTCCCAAACTTACAATAGTATTACTACTGCTGTAACTACATTTGCTTATGCTACCGGTATTACAATTAATGCTGGTGACCAGGCTGTTGAAATTATCAGTTCTTTGCGTAGTGCAAACACAACACCCCGTACAGTATCGACAAACCCTGTGAACTGGACCAGATTAACTCCAGAACAAACTTTTGCAACTGGTGATGGAGTTCGAAATTTTACCGAATACAGGAGTGTTCCTACAACAACTGTAACAGATGTTTCTTCAATAACAATGAGTGGTACTTCTTTGGTCTCAATGACTGGAATGAGTTTAAAGTATGCCCCAAAATACTTCAGGAGCTTTACAACAGGAAATTGGAATAGTACTTCAACTTGGCAACAATCATTCGATAATGCAAGTTGGGTGACTGCTACCAGTGTACCTTCGAGCTTAGACAATTTAGTAATCATTCAAAGTGGACATGTGGTTACTTTAACAGCTGCAGCTACTGCATCTTCAGTTACAGTCAACGGAACACTTGATCTAAGCACTTTTGCAATGGTCGGAACCGGGACATTAACTCTTTCGTCTACTGGCACTTTACTTGTTGGGGGTACAACGAATTTTCCAACAGGATTTGCAACTACAACGCTTAGTAACGGAAGTACCGTGAATTATGATAATGCCGGCATTCAAACGGTTTCGGGGATTAACTACAGCAATCTTATTCTCTCAGGAACAAGTGCAAAAACCTTGCAAGCCACAACTACAACAATTGGGGGAAATCTGACATTATCAGGAACTGCAACTGGCACTTTAGTTGCAAACTTAAGTATAGCAGGTGACTTGAATATTGGTTCGGGCACAAGTCTGGATTTAGCTACTTTCACAGCAAACCGTGCGACTACAGGTGGAACTCTTACTGTTGCAGGAACTTTATTGATAGGTGGCACATCAAATTTCCCAACTAATTACAGCACCAATACTTTTACCGGAGGTACAGTTAATTATGACAATGCCGGTGTTCAGACGGTTGCTGCATTGAACTTTAATAATTTAATCCTCTCCGGAAGTGCTGTGAAAACTCTTCAGGCAGGAACAACCACACTGGGAAGTCTTACCTTAAGTGGATCAGCGACTACTACCACTGTAGGTGCTTTGTCGATAACCGGTAATTTATCAGTGGGAACTGGTACAACACTGTCAACAGGTGCTACCAATACCTGGACTTTAGCGGTAGGTGGTACAACCGATGTTACAGGAACTCTTACTTTGGCTAATACCGGAACTAAAACATTTACAGGCGATATTACACTAAACAGCGGTGCTGTATGGAATGAAACAGGAATTGCTGCTATTGGTTTTGGAGGAAGCTTTACAAATAATGCAACTACTTTTACTTCAAACACCGGAACTCACACTTTCAGCGGAGCTACCAAAACACTCGGCGGAGCAACAACAACTTCTATACCCTCAGTTACTTTTACCGGTGCTTACAGCAATTCCGGAACATTAACATCGGCAACCTTATTGACAGTAACAGGAACTACACTCACCAATAACGGAACTATAACAGCAACAACTGCTTTATCAGGCACAGGAGGTGTAACTCAGGGAACGACCGGAATCCTTAATATTGGAGGAACAGCGGGAATTACTACACTTACTACTACGGCAACAGGAAATACTGTAAACTTTACGGGTGGAGCACAAACAGTAAATGCAAATAATTTTTATAATTTGAATTTGTCGGGCAGTGGTGCTAAATCCTTACAAACGGGAACTACGTCAATAGGCGGAACTCTTGCACTCAGTGGCACGGCAACTACCACAGCTGTAATCGGCTTGACTATTGGCGCTGATTTGACTATCGGTACCGGAACCACATTTACGGCAGGAACTTATACTCATAATATTGCCGGGAACTTTAGTAACAGTGCTACTTTTACTGCCGGAACAAGTACCATTAATCTGAATGGAACAACACAATCGATTACAGGTGCAACTACCTTCAACAATCTTACTCTGGCAGGTAGCGGAACAAAAACATTTGCAAGCGCAACGGTAACCAATAATAATTTCTCAATTGGCAGTGGTGTTGTTGCTAATTTAGGTACAGGGCTTACACATACAGCTAAAGCACTTTACTTTGTCGGAGTCAAACAGGGAACTTCCACATGGGGTGGTACAGGTTCGGCTGCAAGCAATATTAATCCCACATATTTCGCCGCAGCAACCGGCATACTGAATACAACGAAAAGTTGGACTGGAACTACAAGTGCTGACTGGAATGTAGCAACAAACTGGTCGGATGGTGCGGTTCCAACATCAGCTGATGATGTAATTATTCCAAATGTAACCAATAAGCCGGTTATTGGAGCGACTTCATCTTGTGATAATATTACAATTAATGCAAGTTCTTCGTTAACCATTACAGCTTCAAACATGCTGACTGTTACAGGAAACTGGACTAATAATGGACTATTCACTGCTAATACAAGTACTGTATTACTTACCGGTGGAGCACAAACAATTAGCGGCACAAATACATTCAATAACCTGACCATAGCAGGAACTGGATTAAAAACATTCTCAACAACTCCGACTGTTAATGGTATTCTTTCGATGGAAGAAACAGGAACTGTTTCAGCTGCTCCAACTTACGGTGCTGCTGCAACATTACAGTATAATACAGCAACTGCTCGTACTGCCGGTGCAGAATGGATTACTCCTTTTGTAGCAACAGGAGGCATAATTATTGGTAGTACCGGAGCAATTACTATAAACAGTGCTGAAGTAGTGACAGCTAATCTGACCATTAACAGCGGAGCTACTCTCAATACTAGTGCAAGTAACTTCGCATTGACTTTTGGAGGAAACTTTACGAATAATAGTGGTACATTTACTGCTAATGGTTCAGCAATTACAATAAACGGAACCGGGACACAGAGCATTGCCGGATTTACTACTACCGGTGGAGTTACCTGTACTAAAGCAAGTGGTACGGCAACATTCACCGGAAATGTAAATGCATCAACTTTATCGTTAACCGGTGCAACCGGAACCTTAAATTTGGGAGCCGGACTTACACATACTATATCCGGGAACTGGTCTAGCACAGCAGGTACTACATTAAATGGTGGCTCTAGTACAATAAATATTGGCGGAACATCTAGTATAGCCGGAACTTTTACCGCTGCAACTAGTACCGTAAACTATAATGCAGCAGGTGCTCAAACTACTGCTCCGATTGTTTATTATAACCTTGGGCTTTCAGGTGGTGGTATCAAAACATTGCAAGCAGCTTCAGCAGCAATTGGAGGAAGTTTAACGCTAAGTGGAACTGCTACTGCCACAACTGTAGCTGCCACAACTATTGCTGGCAATTTAACGGTAGGAACAGGTACTACTCTTACAACAGGCGCTACTAATACATGGACTTTAGGTGTTACCGGAACAACCTCTGTAACCGGAACACTCACTTTGGGAAATACAGGAACTAAAACTTTTACTGGGAATATAACTTTGAACTCAGGTGCTTTTTGGAATGAAACAGGTGCGGCAACTATAGCAATTGCAGGAAGTTTCGCTAATAGTGCAAATACTTTTACAGCAAGTTCCGGATCGCACAACTTTACAGGGACTAATAAAATACTCAGTGGATCAACCCTAACTTCTATTCCTACAGCTAACATTACCGGAACATATACAAATAACGGAACGTTAACTGTAACAACAGCTTTAAACGGAACAGGTGGCACGCTGACTCAGGGAGGAACCGGAATTCTGAATGTTAGTTTTACTGGTGCAATGGGTTTGTCAAACCTAAATGCTATTGCCGTAGGAAATACTGTGAATTATAATTTTGCTGGAAATCAAACTGTAAAGACTGGAAACTATTATAACCTGACTCTCGCAGGAAGCGGTACAAAAACACTAGCAACAGGAACTACAGCCATTGGAGGAAACTTTACGCTGAGTACAACAACTCCCGGTACAACAACAACACTAACAACAGGGGTTGTAGCATTATCAATTAATGGAGATGTAACTATCGGTAACGGTACTACTTTCACAAGTGGAGCATTTTCTCATACCGTAAATGGAAACTGGACAAATAATGGTGGAACTTTTACTCCGGGAACAGGAACTATCAATATGACCGGAACAGCAAAAATTATAGACGGAACTGCCGCTTCAAATACGTTCTACAACCTGACAATCAATTCAGGAGGAACTACATTAGGCAAGAATGCTACAGTAACAAATAACCTGATATTGAGAAGTGGTATTTTGACATCATCAACATCGGCATTACTGTCTGTTACTAATACTGCCAGCACGGCCATTTCAAGTACCGCGATCACATCATTTGTAAGTGGCCCTTTAAAATGGACATTACCCGCCAATTTAGTATCAGGGTCTACGTACTTGTTTCCAGTTGGAAAAGGAACAACATATTTACCATTCTCTCTTGTAAATCCTACAACTACAACAGGTACAGTTACTGCTCAGGTTGAAGCTTTTGACACAAACTCTTCAGGTGGGAAAGATGCCACTTTAACGGCTATAAGTGCTACAGAGTATTGGGCATTAGTAACAAGCGGTAATTTCACTAATTCCACACTTTCTGTTAGTAAAACCACTTCTATTGCTCCTAATGATGTTTTGGCTGGAAATGTAACAGCTGTAAACGGAACATACACATCACTGTTTGGAACTGTAGGAGGCTTTGGTATCAGCAACTCAAATCTAATTGGAACTAACCGCTTCTTTGTATTGGCTCAGGGAGTTCCAACTATAACAGTGTCTACCACAACTCTTAGTGGCTTCAGTTATCCTTACGGAACGGGACCTTCATCAGAGCAGACCTTTACTGTCAAAGGAAGTTCATTATCGACAAATATATCATTAACAGATGCAACTGATTACGAAATTTCTACAACTAGTGGAGTTTCTTTTGTTGCGACAAGTCCAATTAGTTTAGCTATCAGCAGTGGTGCTGTTCCCACAACAACTATATATGTTCGATTAAAAGCCGGATTGGCAATAGGAACATATAGCACTTCTGAACTTATCACAGCATCTGCTTCAGGTGCAACAACAAAAACGGTAACTTGTAGTGGTACTGTTGGTAATGCACCTACAATTACTGTTACCCCAACAAGTTTGAGTGGTTTCAGTTATGTTTATACTAAAGGCCCAACCGCACAACAAACCTTTACAGTAAGTGGAACTAATCTGTCCGGGAATGTTACTGTTACACCTCCATCGGATTATCTGATATCAACGACAAATGGATCGGGTTATGCATCAACCCCTATCACTTTAACCCCAACCGGCGGAACATTGGCCAGTAGAACCATTTATGTAATTATGCCTGCTGGCTTGGGTGTGGGATCACATAATCAAAATATTACGGCATCTGCTGTAGGTGCTACCGATAAAACTGTGGCATTGACGGGAACTGTAACTGCTGCTCCAACTTTGACAACCGCCACTTCCTATCTTGCTGGCTTTATTTATACTTTCGGAGCTGGTCCTTCCGGAGAACAATCATTTGTGTTAAATGGAACTAATTTATCAACTACATTACGGAATGATACAATTGTAGCTCCTGCAAACTTTGAAATTTCTACTACTTCGGGATCAGGTTTTACAACCGGTTCGATTATTCTTACTCGTGCAGCAGGGGTTTCCACACGATCAACTACAATTTATGTCAGGATGGTTACTGGACTTGGATCAAATACTATTACTACTAATTTTGGACCAGCTAATGTGTCATTGAAATCTAGTGGCGCAATTATAAAAACTGTTGCTTTAGCAGGTACAGTAGTTGCTTCGTCCCCTTCTACACCAACCGTTCTCACATCTGTTTCTACCTTGACTGGTTTTGGATATATGCAAGGCACAGGGCCATCCAGCGAACAAAAGTTTACGGTTAGTGGAACATCGCTTTCGGCTGGTATTATTGTAACACCTCCTTCAAATTATGAAATTTCTACAACATCGGGTTCCGGATTCCAATCTACTCCTCTTACTATTAGTTTAACTTCCGGACGGGTAAATCCTACTTTAATTTATGTACGATTAAAATCCGCTTTAACTGCAGGTAGTTATACCGGAGTAAATATAACCGTAGCTTCAACAGGTGCTGGCACTAAGAATGTAGCTTTAGTCGGTACAGTGTTTGTATCACCATTGGTTACTGCCGGAGGCGGTGGAACTTTTTGTGAAGGTTCTACCATTAATCTGACAAGTACCGGGGCTGATATTCAAAACCGTTACTGGCAAGGACCAAATTCATTCTACACCTTAGCTCAAAATCCGACTTTAACTTCGGCAACTGCATCAATGAGTGGAACATATACAGTTACCGGAAATGTAAATGTAGGTGGTAATCTTGTATTTAATGGTGACTTTGAGTTAGGAAAAGTTGGCTTCGGAAGCGGGTATACCTATGTTGATACAACCAGCACATCAGCTTTAGTTCCTGAAGGTGATTATACAGTGGTAAAACTACCACATTCTGTACATTCTGATTTTACCACTTGGCCCGACCATACTACAGGCAGAGGCTTACAAATGGTTGTTAATGGTGCTCCTGTGGCTGGTGTTGTAGTTTGGAGTCAATCAGTCCCTGTTATTCCCGGCGCAACTTATGCGTTTACCTATTGGGAACAAACAGTGAATATAACTCAGGTTCCCAAAAATGCATCTCAACTCCAACTTTATGTAAATGGAGTCGCTGCCGGACCTGTTTATACAGCACCCCAGGTAAATTACCAGTGGGCTCAATTCCTTTATAATGCTTCAGCGGGTTCGAATACGGTTTTGAACCTGGAATTGATAAATCAAAATACTGTTTTAGCCGGTAATGACTTTGCTTTGGACGATATAGTGTTCGGGCAGATTTTACCGGCAACATCTACTACCGATGTGACAGTCAATCCAATTGTTCCAGTCAGTGTGACAGTCGTAGCTTCAGCGAATCCTGTTTTCAAAAATACTCCTGTAACCTATACTGCTACACCAACTAACGGAGGAAGTACACCAACATATCAATGGTATGTAAATAGTAGTCCAGTTGGTACTAACAGTACAACCTATACTTATATACCTAACGATAAAGACACCATAAAATGTGTTTTGACTTCAAGCCTAAGCTGCGTTTCAAATAATCCGGCTAATGCAAATGTGATTGCAACAGTAATTACACGAACAAATTACTGGTATGGCTATACTGATACCGATTGGGCAAAACCTAGAAACTGGACAGGAAATTACGTTCCGCTACCGGGTGATGATGTCGAATATGCTACTGTTGCTAATACTGACTCAGTGGCAATTAACGATTTATGGCTCGATAAAAACAGAACGATTGGCAGTTTAATTAATGCAACTACAAAAGCATTAGTAATTCCCGCAGCAAAAGGACTTGAAGTAAATAATTATACGATAACCGATGGAGATCCTAACAGGATAGATATATTGTCGAGTTCTACACTTGCAAATGGTTCTTTACATTTCAATCAACCAACACAAAACACAGTCGTTAACGCAACTGTAGAAATGTATTCAAAAGCTTCATGGGACTTGAACCAACCCATAAATAGTAAGTATAAATGGCAGTACTTTGGGATACCGGTTACTACAGTAACGGCTATGCCTACTTTTATGGGATCTTATGTAAGAAAATGGTATGAAATAGGTACTAACATTACAAATCATTGGATACAGCTCGCAAATGATTCAACATTAGATCCATTTTATGGATATGAAATTTGTCAGGCTGCCCCAACTACAATTGTTTTTCAGGGCACTTTAGTCACAAGCGACTTTAGCTCTGGTCAGATGGCAATTACTCCTACAGCATTGTACCCGGGACAACATGTTTATGCAAATTCGTATACTGCGGGTATTTCAATTTATGATTTAGATTATGGCACTGATGTTGAGAGCACCGCATATTTGTATAACACAGGCACATATAATCAATGGTTACCCGATGCAGGAACTACTTCTGGTCTGGGTGCCGGACAATATATAGCTGTTCCAAAGAATCTTGCAGGTCAATTTACTCTTCCTGCACAAATAGCTTCGATGCAGTCGGTATTAATAAAAGCCAAAAATCTTTCTTCCAATGCTACTTTTGGAATTCGGTATACTTCTATTGTAGTAGATTTTGACTCAGCAATACATAGAATAAAAGGGATTAATAACAACCTTTTTGGTAATACTGATAAGGTTTCAACTATTATTGATGTAAAAGGAAGGAAAGCTTCCGATCGCTTATGGTTAATCAGTCAACCTGGATGCACAAGAACATTTAATAATGGATGGGATGGAAGCAAATTTATAGGTTCTGCACTTTCACCTCAGATCTACGCTGTTGAACCGGATGGCAAATATCAGGTTAATGCAGTAGATGATATAAATGATACTGAAATTGGTTTTCTGGTTGGTGAAGACACTGAATATAATTTGACATTTACACATACCAATATTAAATCAAAATATGCTGGTGTTTATTTGGTTGACTTACTCGATAACAAAACAATAGATGTAACTGAAAGTGGCACAACCTATTCGTTCTCAGCTACATCTTCAACACTGACTGATAAACGGTTTAAAATAGTGGCACGCCATTATGAAGAAAATGCCCCGGATACGGAAAGTCAGATTAAGGTCTTCAGCAGCAACGGAAATATTTTTGTACAAAACCTTGATAATTCAAAAGGAGATATCATGATTTATGATATTGCAGGTCATTATTTAGAAAAACTTCCATTGGTTCCCAATGGTATTATTACCCTTTCGGGCATAGTGCCTGGAGCTTATATAGCTAGAGTTATCACTGCTAAAGAGGATTTTTCTAAGAGATTAATTGTCAGATAATAAAGTGGATAAAAGACAAAAAAACATATTAGTTTGGGTGTTGACATGGGCAGGTTTGCTCTTGGCTGTTCTCTATTCTCCATTTGGTAGTCCTGAACTGTACGGACCAAAACGATTCTATATTGCTAATCAAGGAGTTGCTTTTAATGGCAGTGCCATTAATTATTCAAGCAAATTAGATAATACAAGTAAAATTACGATTAATAATAATAAGAAAAGATTCAGCGGCGATGGAAATTCAGGTTCATCCGAAAATTCTTTGCTTGATATCAACAACAATGGAGGATTAAAGAGAGCATTTACAAATAATAATACTGGTTTCAGCTCCAGTTCTAATAACCAGGGTTATCAGATTTCTAATATGGCTGATCATGTTTCAGCTAATTCGAATACTAATTCAGGAATAGGAGGTGACTTATACACTTTTTCAGGTAAAAACTCCAAAAATAAATCAAATACAAATTTATCTCCCGGATTGATTTCATTAACTACTGATTTGTCTTTATTGTCTACTAATACTACAAATAAACAATCGGTTGGTGCTGGTACTGACCCTACAACTGACCCCGGTGGTGATCCAACTGGTGATCCAATTCCCGTGGGTGATGGTTGGATTGTGTTGTTCTGCTTGTCAGCAATGTATGGAATTTGGAAGTTCAAAAAAACTCGAAACCTATCTAAGCTATAACCAAAATCTTTTTAAGATCTACAAAGTTGCTTTTTTCACAATATACAAAATAACAGCTTCATAATCAATAAATTATGAAGCTGTTATTTTGTAGTTTTCACGAATTTTAGTTTTGGCTTAATCAAAATAAACGCAGAACAAAGCCAACAGTGAAATGATAAGTGCTACAGATGCAATGACAATAGAAACCCACCAATAACGTTGTACAATGCTCTTTGCTTCTTCTGTTTTCTGCTTTTTATCCAGTACTTTTTTCTTATAATCGTACCAGTTTTTGTATTTTTCGAATACCTCAAATCCTTTAGTATCTAAGGTAATATCATATTCTCCACCCCAAAGCAGGTTAATATGCTTTATCAGCCCAATATCTGTCATATAGTCAACATAACGCTTATCGGTCTTGATAATCATGCTTTTATTGCCGGAAATATGTTTCTTGGAATTAAAATATAATTCCTTCAGAATTTTATCAACATTTTGATTGAACTCCCTATCGTAATCTTTATTCATAATGGATAAATAAACTTAGTAATCAAATAGTCGTTTCGGGCAGAAATAGTTTCTGGAATCAATTTAATGCTACAAAACTACATAATTAATTTTATGTCCGCAAAATTTGTACATGTTAATTTAAAGTTCTGCTGTTTAGAATCTTATGGATAAACTACAAAAAAGCCCTACTGAACTAAATCAATAAGGCTTTTTTGGCTTTTATAAAACCTAATTCACTGAATTATTTTTTAGTATCCGATAATTTTTTTGTTTCTTTTTTTGCTTTAGCTAAACTTACTAATTTGCCCATTTCTACGGTAATTGGCGAAGCAATAAATACTGAAGAATATGTTCCGAAAATGATACCAAATAACATAGCGAAAATAAAGCCACGAATGGTTTCACCACCGAAAATAAACATTGAAAGTAAAGTCAAAATCACTGTCATTGTTGTACTGAATGTACGTCCTAACATTTCATTTACAGAAAGGTTAATCAGCGATATTCTGTCACGTTTTGGGAACAATAATACATTTTCTCTAATACGGTCATAGTTAATTACCGTATCGTGTACAGAGTAACCAATTACCGTCAGAATAGCTGCTATGAAGGCCTGATCTATTTCCATCGAAAACGGTAAGAATCCATAAAGTAATGAGAATGCACCCAAAACAATTATAGCATCATGCGCCAACGAGACGATAACACCTAAGGCATAACCCCATTCTTTGAAACGAATAAAAATATACAATCCAATACCAAAAATAGCAAGTATCACCGACCAAATAGCAGATCGTTTAATATCATCAGCCACGGTAGGTCCAACTTTTTGCGAACTTTTAATATTCTCCTTAATAAATTGCTCTTTGGTTATTGAACTTTTTAATAATGGTTTTAGATTATCGTAGATTTTACCTTCAATTTCATTATCAATGGTAGGAGAGTTGTCATTAATCTTGTATTTAGTAGCTATACGAACCTGATTGTCAGAACCAATAGTAATTACCTGAGGAACATCACCTTCGAAAGCATTACCAAGTTTACGACGTACATCGTCAGTACTCACAGGTTTGTCAAAAGCAACTACATAGTTTCTACCTCCCGAAAAGTCAATTCCTAAACTGAATCCACGAACTCCAAAGGATATAAAGCTAATTAATATAAGGCTGATTGATAATCCATAAAACCATTTCCGCATACCCATAAAATCAACTTTCATGTCTTTAAACCAGTTTTTAGTAACACCGGTAATAAAGGTGATTTCTTTTGCACTTTCATGATTAGCATATAAATACAACATATATCTGGTTAAGAATACAGCTGTAAAGAATGAAGTCATTACCCCGATAATTTCTGTTACAGCGAAACCTTTGATAGGACCTGTTCCGAAATATGCCAGAATCACACCGGTAATAATGGTTGTTACATTCGAGTCAATAATAGCAGAAAGAGCATGACCAATACCATCGTCAATCGCTTTGCGCATGGTTTTGCCTTTATTCATCTCCTCACGGATACGCTCATACATAAGTACGTTGGCATCCACTGCCATACCAAGTGTCAACACGATACCTGCAATACCTGGTAAGGTAAGAACAGCTCCGAACGATGCCAATACTCCGAACAGAAAAAATACGTTTATAATCAATGCAATATCAGCAATCAGTCCGGGGATTACACCGTAGTATAGTATCATATAAAGCAGTACTAATACAAAAGCAATTATAAATGATAATAAACCATTATCAATTGCTTCTTGTCCCAAAGTTGGTCCAACAATATTTTCCTGAACAATTCGTGCCGGAGCAGGCATTTTTCCTGATTTTAAGGTATTCGCTAAATCCTTTGCTTCTTCAACGCTGAAATTACCGGTGATTTGTGAACTTCCACCTGTAATTTCCGTATTTACTGTAGGGAATGAATAGATATAACCATCCAACGAAATAGCAATAGATTTACCGATATTATCTTTAGTCATACGAGCCCAGGTTTTTGAACCTTCAGCATTCATAGTCATACTTACGTTGGCATATGCTGAAGTCTGACTAAAGTCGGCACGGGCATCGGTAATTACATCTCCGCCAAGTGGGGCACGACCATCACGGCTAGTAATCTTAATTGCAATAAGTTGAAAAATCTCCCCTTTTTTATCCAGCGATTTTACCGACCAACGCAAACCAAGGTCACGTGGTAAAATTTCGCGAACCTGTTTGTTTTTAAAATAATTGTTTATTTGAATAGTATCTTTACTGTGAGCATAACCTACAACCGGACCACGACCAGCCTGACCACCCTGTGCATTTACCTGAAGAATAGCAAACAAAGGATTTTCTTTGCGGTTCTTTTCCATTTGCTGAACCGAGTCAGTTGCATTAGCAGTTGAAGCGGCATTTTTCTTTTGCAATGCTGCTTTCAGACTATCCACATCGCTTAGTGGTTTTGCTTTTGCCGTAATAGTTTTATCAGTTGCTACAGCTGCAGTTTTAGAGATAGAGTCTTTTGCAGCAGAAGTACCTCCTGTTAGCTGAAGTTTTGCCAATACTTTATTTGCTTCAACAACATTATTTATAATTTCATTTAAATCATAGGTTTCCCAAAATTCCAGATTAGCAGAACCCTGAAGCAATTTTCGAACACGTTCAGGTTCTTTAATCCCCGGAAGTTCAATCAGTATACGACCATTACCTAATTTCTGAATGTTAGGCTGAACCACACCAAAGCGGTCAATACGCTGACGTAATACGTTGAATGAATTGCTGATAGCTCCTTCAACTTCTGTTTTCAACACTTTGATTACATCTGCATTCGTTGTAGTAAGCGAAATTTTATCTTTAAGCTCAAACGTGCTGAAAATAGTTGCCAATTTAGCATTTGGATCAAGTTTAGTGTAAGCTTCTACAAACAAATCAATATACGCTTTCTGGCTGTTTGTTTTCTGAAGCTCTGTAGCATTGCCCAGTGCCTGATTGAAGTTTTGATTGGTGTTGAAATCTGATAACGAACGAAGAATATCGGCTTCGGATACTTCAAGAGTTACATTCATTCCTCCTTTTAAGTCGAGACCAAGATTTATTTCTTTTTCACGACATTCTTTCAATGTATATCCACTCTTTAATAATGGGAGTTTCCAAACAATTACACTTGAAAGTGAATCTAAATAGTTGTACTCTTTAAGTTTGTCACCTTTGGCATACTCCTTTGCTTTGTTGTTATAGTGACTAGTAACAACACTAAAAGAAAGATAAAATATACACACTAAAGCCAGAGATATCGCAAACAGTCTGACAAGTCCTTTGTTTTGCATGGGGAAATTTTATTTAAGATAAGACATTAATAATTCGATTTTTCAAAAGAGTTGCAAATATAGCATTTTTTTTATTACAAACATAAAATATGAGCCATCAGTATGGAGGAATATCAATAATAATTGAAATATAAAGAGGATTCAGGAAGTTAAATTCAGCTATTCCACTTTCTTTTTGATTTTAATACCGTATTCAAAAACCTAAAACAAACTATAAATCAACAAGATAAGTTTGGTTTTTCGGTGTATGTAAAAATATAACAGTCAAAGATTTGCCAATTAGAAAAAATACAGTACTTTTGCACTCACAAAATATCGCGGAGTGGAGCAGTGGTAGCTCGTTGGGCTCATAACCCAAAGGTCGTTCGTTCGAGTCGAGCCTCCGCAACTTAAAAAAGGAATTCATGAAAACTCATGAATTCCTTTTTAGTTATACAAGGTTCAACTTATTTTATCGCCATCCCGATCAAATCGCCAATGCCATAAGTTATTGCAGCAGCTATCAATCCAAATATCACCATTCGGAAACCTGAAAACCAAAGATTTTTTCCGGTAAACAGCGTAATGGCTGCTCCAATCAGAAACAATCCACAAGCACTCGAGATTACACTTACAATAATAGCTTGAATTCCGGTCAGAAAAATAAATGGCAACAGAGGAATGATCCCACCAACAGTAAATAGAACAAAAGAATAAAATGCGGCTTCCATGGCTGAACCTTTTAGTTCTTCCTCATTAATTCCAAGTTCTTCTTTTACAAGCACTGCATGTGCATGACTCGTATCTTTCATGATCTCAGTCGCCATAGAAAAAGCCTGCTCTTCTGGAATGCCTTTGGCCACATAAATCAGTGCCAGTTCACGTAATTCTCCTTCAGGATTTACTTCAAGTTCTTCAAGTTCAATGGCCATCTGATTTTCATACAATTCCTGTGAACTTTTCACCGAAATCCATTCGCCCAATGCCATCGACAAAGCTCCTGCCAACAAACCGGCAATGCCTGCCAGCATCACACTATGGTTTCCACCTGTAGCTCCCGAAACACCCATCACCAGGCTGAAAACCGAAAGCAAACCATCATTTCCGCCTAGTACAGCTGCCCGAATAGCGTTACCACCTACCGAACGGTGTTTCTTTTCAAATTTAGCATGTTGTGCACCACTTATATTTTTATCTTTCTCCAGAATCGACCACAGAATTTTTACATGATTAGACTCTGTACCGGTAATTTCAAGCTTATTTTTTTCCTTAGTTTTTATAATGGCATTCGAAAGCCCTTTTTCAGTATCCATTAAGGCACCTAACACATAATCATAGCTGAATATCCTTCCAATCAGGTTTAGTGTAATGGCCCGCCACGAAGGTTGAATTAAATTCTCAAGCGGCAAGTTTAATTTACGTGTAAATGCCTCGGCATGACTTTGCTCAATTTCGCTCATTTGCTTGAAAACATTCGCAACTGCCTCATCCGACTCGTTTTCTGACAATTTACGGTACAGATAACAGGCGTCTATTTCGGTTTGAATACTTTTATTTTTCATCTGTTTTTATTTTTTTTTATACCTAAGGTCAAATTGAACTCCCTGACAAAATACAATCTTCCTTTGTGCTTTAATGATAGTGGTTTTGTCATTGTTCGTTTCATTGAAATTATATTTTTGTCAAAAGTAAAAAAAATAATCGAGATAAGATAAAAAAAACGAACCCCGAAATAAATCGGAATTCGTCGTATGTTGTTTTGGAGAACTTACCCTCTTAAAAACGCGAAAGGTAGTAACGCCTTACTACCAATCTTTGTTAACCTTAAATCTAATACTATGAAAAAATCACGATGCAAAGATACGGCGTTTAGAAATACAAACCAAGCATTTTCAAGAAAAAGTGTTGTAAAAGTATGTTTTATAACATACTTTAGTAGTTTATTCCCTAAAATCCAATAGATTTTAACGCTAAACCGGTTTTTTCGTCCAATCCGAACATTAAATTCATATTTTGCACTGCCTGCCCGGACGCCCCTTTTAATAAATTATCAATCAT
The DNA here is from genome assembly GCA_903901975.1 of uncultured Bacteroidales bacterium. Lineage (GTDB taxonomy): Bacteria > Bacteroidota > Bacteroidia > Bacteroidales > Paludibacteraceae > Paludibacter. Next base: position 24,335 of record CAIUTB010000055.1, on the reverse strand, counting down.
CGAAACAATTAATAGTTTATCCCCGTGCTTTTCGAGGTAAACAATTCCTTTATTGGTATTGACCACCTGCTTCATATCCGGATTTTTATCTACAACAAAAGTAAATGCTGCATCTTTGTAAAAATCAACATATAATTTCTTTGCTTCCACCAAGCTCAATGCACAACTTGTGTAAGTGGTTGCATAAATTCCTCGTGCAAAATTTCCACGAACCGGTATAAAATTTACTGATTTTTTGAAACCGGCCTGCAATTGACGAAGTGATTGCCCGATTTCGTCCAAATGCTGGTGATCAAAAGCTTTATAAATAGAAATATTATTATTGCGCCAGCTGAAATGCGAAGTGTCCGAAGGTTTGACACCTGCTCCGGTAGAACCGGTAATGGCATTTACATGAACTTCGTCGGTGAGCAAACCGGCCGCTGCCAAGGGAAACAAAGCCAGTTGAATGGCCGTAGCAAAACAACCCGGATTCGCTACCCGTGTAGCATTCTTTATTTCATCCCGATTGAGTTCAGGTAATCCATACACAAAATCATGGCTCGGACTTTTAGCTCGGTAATCGGTCGAAAGGTCAATAATTTTTATAGAAGCAGGTACATCATTAACTCCCAAAAACTTTTTGCTGTCACCATGTGCCGAGCAAAGAAAAAGCGCATCTACTTCATTCAATGGCAATTCCGACGAAAAAGTCAAATCTGTTTCACCGATTAATCCACTATGGAATTCCGCCACCCTATTTCCTGCATTGCTGCTACTGTGCACAAACACAATGTCCACATTCGGGTGGTTTATCAAAATGCGTAACAATTCGCCGGCTGTATAGCCTGCGCCACCAATTATGCCTACTTTAATTTTTATCATAAAAAAATATTTAAGTACTATTCTTCAATGAAGCATTTTTCAATACAAAATAGTCAGTAAAATAATAAACACCCACAACATCATAAATATCCATGTCCACCTATAAAAGGATGATTTGTTCGTTTTATGACGTAAAACATACATAAGCAACAGATTCGCAAACGCACTTCCTAAGCCTTCAAATAAATGTAATACCGATTCTCTTATTCTTTTTCGCTTGGTAATTGCCGCAAATTTATCGTATGCGAATATAATTCCACCGAGTAGATTAATGACAATAAGATAAAAATAAAAAAAAGAGTCTTCTATCATAGTATATGTTTTTTCAGTTGTGATTTTTAGTTATAAATCTGGTCGAAGGCGTTTTGTTCGTTCTTCAGATTGCTGATGATTCCATTCGTCCACTTTAGCCTGATGCCCTGATAGCAAGATTTCAGGCACTTTCCAACCCTTATATTCAGCGGGACGCGTATAAACAGGCGGTGCCAACAAATTATCCTGAAACGAATCAGAAAGAGCCGATTGCTCGTCACCAATAGCACCCGGAATTAGCCTCACAATTGCATCAGTCATTATGGCTGCCGGAAGTTCTCCTCCGGTGAGCACATAATCGCCGATGGTAATTTCTTTGGTAATGAGATGTTCACGAATGCGATGATCAATACCTTTATAATGTCCGCAAAGAATTATCAGGTTGCCTGACATTGAAAGTCGGTTAGCCATTTTCTGGTCAAACTTTTCACCATCAGGAGATGTATAAATTACCTCATCATAATCCCGTTCGCTTTTCAATCTAGAAATGATGCGGTCAATCGGTTCAATCTGCAAGACCATGCCCGCACTAAATCCGAATGCATAATCATCCACCCTCCGATGTTTGTCGGTAGTATAATCGCGAAGATTATGCACATAAATCTCCACCAAACCCTTTTCTTTGGCTCGTTTTATAATTGAATAATTTAGTGGACTTTCCAGCAATTCAGGAACGGCGGAAATGATATCGATGCGCATTAGATTATTTGATAAATGAATGTGCAAAGGTAAGAAAAAAATGTGCTAATGTGCCAATATGCTAATGTGCCAATGTGCTAATGAAAGAAAATGATTAAAATATTGGTAAATTGGCTCATTAAAGATTGGCAGCCATCCATTTTCGAAGTAAATCGGTCGATTTGCCACAGCGTCGGGCATAATCGGCAAATTGATTTTCATCAATCTTGCCAATCATAAAGTATTTTGATTTTGGATGTGCAAAATACAATCCCGATACCGAAGCATTTGGAAACATAGCTCCATTTTCAGTGAGTTCAATGCCTATTTCCTTAAATTTAAGCAGTGGTTCCAGTTCAAAAATAATAGACTGGTCGGGTAATGAAGGATATCCCACAGCCGGACGAATACCACTGTACTGAGTTTTGAGCATTTCTTTAATAGTCAAATTCTCATCTTTCGCATAACCCCAGTATTCCCTACGAACTTTGTAATGAATCCACTCAGCAGCAGCTTCGGCCAATCGGTCAGAAAGAGTTTTAGCCAAAATAGAATGATAAACATCATCGTCTTTCTCAAAGCTTTCGGCAAATGCTTCCACGCCCTGAATGGTAGTGGCAAATGCTCCGACATAATCATTTTTAGGGGCTACAAAATCAGCCAACGAATAACAAAATCCATCGGTAGAAGCATGTTGTTGACGAAGCATAGGCAAGGTTATGGTTTTGCCTTCATTTTCGATACAAATGTCATCGTCAATTGCATAAGCCGGAAAAATCCCAAAACTCGCATGAACCGAAACAATTTTCTCGTCGAGCATTTGCCGTAACATTTCCCGGGCATCTTTAAAAAGCTTTAGTGCCTCCTCAGCTTTAGGTCGATCCGCTAATGGAAATTGGTAAAGCCAGCTTTTTTTGCAGGATTCACAATCGTGAACGGATTCAATACCATCATATTTGCCCGACATCCGCCAAGCCATAAAGAAAAATACCCAGTCAATAAACGGTACTATTTCTTGTAAATCAATGTTTTTTAATTGGATAAGTCCGAGTTTGTTCGGTTTCACAGGAATATGACTCATTCTGTCGTTTCGTTTTTTGATTCGTGTAATTAGGTATTCAATAAACCTAAACACAAAAATACTGTAAAAAGTTGTAACAAGCGATGTTTATCAGGTTTTCAAATTAAACTTATTAGATTTTGAAACAAAACCGAATAAGTCCTTTTACATAAGTTATTCGGATCTGAACTTGATATTATTTACGGAAATTCAGGATTGATTCTCAACTGCATTTATTTAACGAATTATTGTAGCTTGAATTAAACTATTTCTTTTCAGTAAAGTCTAACAATATTAATAATAACAGAACAGTTTTTTTCAAAATGTTATTTGTAAGTTTGTAAGTCGTAAAATAATCCATTCAACTCCTGTAAACCATTTATGCTGTTTATCAATTATCGTTCTTTTTCGGCTACGAATGCCGGATTTTCAGAAACCGTAATACAACTACTTGAAAAAGTGCCCGAAAAAGAACAGGTGCTGACCATCAGTATCTTTGGACTCGTTACAGAGAATGATTATTTGTCTAATCTACAAATAATCAGACAAACTGCTCAACATGTTTTCGGAAGAATCCCACTATTTAATTATCTGGCTCAATCGCCCAAAAATGAACATAGCCTCATAGCCGAAGTGGGTTATCTTCACGATTCAATAAGTACTTTGGCAGTCAGCTATCACGATTTAGCCCAAGGCCGTTATCTTAGCATTGAGACAGACCAATTCAGTGCTTTGCTGGTCGAAGGCCTGATGTCAGATAACATTCAACAGTCGATTGGTGAGCAGAGTGTAGATGTGTTCAACAAACTCCAGCAAATTCTTCAGGCAAGTTCTATGACTGCTCAAAACATTGTCCGACAATGGAATTATATCGGTCATATTACCGGAGTTGAAAATAATCATCAGAATTACCAGGAATTTAACAACGAACGTGCCCGGTTTTATGCTACGGCAAAATGGGGAAATGGTTATCCTGCTGCAACCGGCATTTCGATGGATATTCGTGCTGTGATTGTGAGTTTAATTGCTGTAAAGTATCATGACACAACCCGAATTTTCCCGGTCAATAACTCACTGCAATTTGCTGCACACTGCTATTCCAAAACGGTATTGGGTGATTCTGAGAAAAAAGAGACACCTAAATTTGAGCGTGCAAAACTTATTGTTAGCCGTAACTCGGCATGTTGCTTTATTTCCGGAACGGCAGCTATTTTAGGTGAGAAAAGCCTGGGAAATGACGACGTTAAAAATCAAACCGTTCATACTATTGCACTTATCCGGCATTTGATTTCGGCAGAAAACCTGAAAGTAAACGGAATTGATTTTTCCGGTGATTTAAAAATTGTACATTTGCGGGTGTATGTAAAGGAAACTGATGATTTTGAAGTGGTACGCAGCGTGTTGGAAACTGAATTGCCCGGGATCAATGCATTTTATGTGTGTGCAGGAGTTTGTCGGGAGGAATTATTGGTTGAGATAGAGGGAATTGCTATTACTGAATCTTAAATTACAATCAGAATGAGAATTTATTTGATTGCTTTCGTTTTGTTTTTTTTAGCCACTATTACCGAAGCACAAAACATTAATTCGTTTTTTGTTCCAAAAACTGAAAATGTTACTTTATGCAGCGATGAAGTGTTTCTTCGTCGGGCGTACCTGAGTGTAACCGGTAAGTTGCCAAAGAAAGACAAGGCTGCTGAGTTTTTGAATTCAACTGATAGCGACAAAAGACGGAAACTGATTGATAAACTGCTTGAATCGGACGAATACATCACTTATTTCGGAAATCTCTGGGGCGATATGCTCCGCATAAAATCAGAATTTCCAAGCAATTTGTGGCCAAACGGTGTTCAGGCTTATAACCGATGGGTGCATGAAAAACTGACTTCGAATACGCCCTATGATCAACTGGTTAGCGAGTTACTGCTTTCGAAAGGAAGTAATTTCAGAGTGCCGGAGGTCAATTTTTTCCGCGCCTTTCCCCGTAAAACTCCCGACAATATTTACCGCAATATTCAGCTGCTCTTTTTGGGTAACCGAAAACCGACCGATTAGGGGAAGCTGTTTTTCTCTCAAATCCGATACAAAAACACCAAGGAATGGAAAGAGGAAATCGTTTATGTGGATTATCACTTGAAACCACTGACCAATCCTGTACTAATTGAAGGTAAATCGCTCACGTTGACTGAAAATGAGGACTGGCGCAAAGTTTATGTCGACTGGTTGACTGCTTCATCCAACAAGCGTTTTGCTGCCGTGATGGCAAACCGACTTTGGTACTGGGTGTTAGGACAGGGGCTTGTGAATGAGCCGGATGATTGGGGTGCACAAAACCCGCCATCGAAAGCGGAATTGCTTAATTACCTGACTAATAAATTTATTGCATCGGGGTATGATATGAAAGCTTTTGTGCGTGAAATTCTGATGTCTTATCCTTTTCAGTGTGCAAATTCGGGTGTTGGAACTTCTAATTCCCAACGACTCAATGCCGAAGTGATTGTGGATGCCATTGCCGATATTACAGGAATTTCCGATCAATACAGCAGCCGCGTTCCTGAGCCATTCTCCTATTTTCCTATTGGCACTCACTCGCTTGAACTGGGTGATGCAACGGTTTCGAATACTACGTTGGAACTGTTCGGACGGGCTTCGAGGGATGTATCGCTAGAGAGACAGCATATTAAGGATTTGAATGCCAGACAATTGCTATTTCTGATGAATTCTTCGGAACTTGAGAATAAAATCAAGAAAAGTCCGATGCTGAATGAGCTGTGTGAAACTCAGCTAACGGTGGATGATATCAGCAAAGCGGTTACACTCACTATTTTGTCGCGCTATCCCACAATCGAGGAACTTCAGCTTTATAATTCGTATGCAGCAAAAAACAAACTGACAACCAAACAATTGTGTTACGATTTGGCATGGTTGGAACTAAATAGCACTGAATTTTTATATAACCACTAAACGGGACTTATTATGCACAAAATAAAAATTCTGAGTATCACACTTTTTATGCTGCTAATAAGTTCATTGACAGCACAACAGGCAAAATCAGTTATTCTGATTTATCTGGATGGCGGACCATCGCAAACCGATACTTTTGACCCGAAACCGGAATCTTCGCGCGACATTTACGGGAATTATAAAAACGTGCAACAAACGAATGTGCCAGAAATAGTGCTTGGCGAAAAGTTCACCTTACTTGCTAAAATTGCCGACAAATTCAGCCTGATTCGAAGCATGACACATGGTTTCAATGGTCACGAAACCGGACATTATGCCATGATTACAGGTGACCAGAGTGGTGGCTCAGTGGTTTATCCGTCATTCGGAGCTGCCATTTCGTATAAATTGAAAGATTCATACAAAGGAATTCTTCCTCTATACATTTCGGTTGTAGGAGCTAATACGCGTTTCAACGAGGGTGGTTTTCTGGGAAATTCTTTCAAATCGTTCGACACCAAGGGCATGCCCGAAAAGGATATTTTTGAGGTGGAAGGTCTGGTTAATACCTATGTCCCAGCTGATAAGTTCAAAGAAAGAATGAATTTGCTTGCCAGTTTTGAAACGCTGAATAAAGACAGAATGCACGAGGTAGATGCAGCGACCGTTCAATCGCTCAGGACTCAAAATGTAGAATTGATTAGTGGAAAACTGAAGGAATTTTTTAATCTGAAGAACGAAACCAGCGAAATGCGGGAAAAATACGGTGTCAACCGACTGGGGCAATCCTGTTTGGTGGCACGCAGATTGGTTGAGGCGGGTGTACATGTAATCAATGTTCGCACTACAGGTTGGGATACACACAAGGTCCATTTCCAGAAAATGAATCAAATGCTTCCCGAGCTAGACAAAGCCTTATGGGCGTTGTTGACCGATTTGGATGAAAAAGGTCTTTTGAAGAATACCATAGTAATGTGTGGAGGTGAATTTGGTCGTACACCACGTGTTTTGTGGGAAGCTCCCTGGAACGGTGGTCGTAGCCATTTTGGAACTGCATTTTCGTATCTGGTTGCCGGTGGTGGTTTTATTCCCGGTAAAGTTGTGGGCAAAACGGATGCTACCGGCGAGAATATCGTGGAACGAAAAGTGTATCCCTGCGATCTTATTGGTACGGTTTATACACTGATGGGCATTGATCCTTATGGCACGTTGCCACACACGATTGAAGGAAATTTGCCGATGTTGCCATCACTGGGTAAAAACGGTCAGAGTAATGGTTTGCTGCTTGAACTGATAAAGAAATAAGTATGATACGAAATATGTTGAAAATCAGAAGCTTGTTATTAGTAATACTCATTTCAGCAACAAGCATTCAGGCTCAAAAAATGTCAGTCGGCTATATCTATCCTGCTGGAGCAGAACGTGGTGCGACTGCTGAACTCGTTGTTGGAGGGTTGAATGTGAATAAAGCTACGAGCGTCATAGTGAGTGGAAGAGGGGTGAAGGCTGAAATAATCAAACCAACAGAAGAGGAGCAAACTTCGTTCAAAAAGAAAAAATTCCGCAAACTTGATGACCAAAGCAGTCCACAACTTGCCGACCAGCTCAATATCCGCATAACAATTGATAAGAATGCTGAACCGGGCTTGCGTGATTTACGTTTGCAATCGCCTGTTGGAATTTCAAACAAACTGAATTTTGAAGTAGGTCAATATCCCAATGTAACAGAAACAGGCGTTTCTACACTCATCATTAATCCCAATTTTGTAGAAAAATTACCAGCCGTTTTATGTGGTCAGATTTTGCCGGGCGAAACCGATTATTTTAGTTTCAGGGCTGAAAAAGGGATAACGCTGGTGGCTTCGGTTAAAGCCCGTGCACTTGTTCCGTTTATTGCCGATGCGGTGCCGGGTTGGTTTCAGTCGGTTATCAGCCTGAAAAACATTAAAGGAAAGGAAGTGGCTTACTGCGATGATTTTCGGTATAATGTTGACCCAACGATTATTCTGAAAGTACCTGAAAATGATACCTATACTTTGTCAATTCACGATGCTATCTATCGGGGTCGGGAAGATTTTACTTATCGCATCGAACTGGGCGAAATTCCGTTTGTTCAATCGGTTTATCCTGCAGCCGGAAAAGTTGGAAAAAAAACAGAACTTACATTTACCGGAGTTAATCTGAAATCCAATAAATTGAGTTTTAAACCCGAAAATGAAGGTTATAATACAGTGAAAGCTATTGGCCTGAACGCTGAAATCTCGAATTCTGTACCATTTTGGGGAGTAAGTAAATCAACCAATTTGCTGCTGAATGAAAAAACCAAGTTGCAGATTAACGATAATCAGGTGATTTTCGATACGCTCGATTTAAAAAACCGTTCGAAGCAATACCTCTATCTGGCTGATGCGAATGAAACTGTGACTTTTGTAGTGATGGCACGCAGAATTGGGTCGTTGCTCGATGGTAGGTTACGCTTGTTTGATGAGTTTGGTAAGCAGCTTGCCGAGGCTGACGATTTGGAAGATGACATGCAGGGTTTAATGACTTTTCATGCCGACCCGCAACTAACCTATACATTTAAAATAACGGGTAGATATTACCTGCAGGTTGAAGATGTGCTGGACAACAGGGGCAGCGATTATTTCTATGTGCTTGAAAAAAAGAAAGTCACGCTGCCGTTTGAAGTGTTTGTTTCTCCGGCCACTCTTTCAGTGCCTCGTGGCGGGACTTCAATTTTCACGGTAACTATAAATTCCAAAGAAAAATTGAATAAACCCATTGAATTAAATCTTAGCGGTTTGCCATTTGGCACAAAACTAAGTAATTTGAAATTATTTTCCGGATCAAAAAAGAAAGAAGTTTCGGTCACTATTCCCGAAGGTAGTCGTGAAGGAAACTACGATTTGAAACTTTCAGCCTCGTTATTCGACTCTAAAAATCAATCCGATGGTAAATCCCAGAATGCTGTTGCAGCCGACGAAATGATGCAGGCTTTTTATTATCATCACAATATCCCGGCAGCCGGTTTTTCACTTGAAGTTACACCCAAAGCACCTTTCAGAATTGAATTCCCCGGACATTTGTATAACGGTAGCGAGTACCAGATATCTTTTGCCGAAGGTGATACAACTATCTCGATACCTGTCAGAATCAAGCGAAATCCTGATTTCAAAGAAACGATTGAATTATCGGTTTATCCAAAAAATAGAAACATAGTGATGGATGCAGTAAAAGTTTTCCCCGGCGAAACAGAGAAAACGCTGACAATTTCAGTGCGGTCTCGTGATGTTTTAAAGCAAAAGAAGATTAAATACGGAATCGCTATTGTCGGGACTGTGAGTGGCGAAATCGATAAACGGGGAAAACGAATCCTTGAAAATGCTGCATACCGTGAAATGAGTCCATTAATCATGATAACGAGGGATTGAAAATACTATCTCAATTCCCCGGCATTAGTTTGTCGGGGATTTTTTTGTAACCAATTTTGAATCAGCACCCATCTTTATAATTGATGTTTTTTTTGTACTTTTGCAGACCAAACCAACATTTGAAGAACATTAGGAATGAACAATATCCGCAATTTCTGTATTATTGCCCACATTGACCACGGGAAAAGTACTTTAGCCGACCGACTTTTAGAATATACCAACACCGTGGCCGGTAAGGAAATGCAGGCTCAGGTACTTGATAACATGGAGTTGGAGCGTGAGCGTGGCATTACTATTAAAAGTCACGCCATACAGATGAACTACAAGCTGAATGGCGAGGAATATATTTTCAACCTGATTGACACGCCCGGACACGTTGATTTTTCGTACGAAGTTTCACGTTCTATTGCTGCCTGTGAAGGGGCTTTACTCATAGTGGACGCAACACAAGGTATTCAGGCTCAGACTATTTCCAATTTATATATGGCTATTGAGCACGATTTGGAAATTATCCCCATAATGAATAAAATGGACATGGATAATGCCATGCCCGAGGAAGTGGAAGATCAGATTGTGGAATTGTTGGGCTGTAAACCGGAGGAAATTATGCGTGCCAGCGGTAAAACCGGTATGGGTGTTATGGATATTCTCGAGGCTATCGTGACACGAGTTCCTGCACCAAAGGGCAACCCTGAAGCACCTTTGCAGTGTCTTATTTTCGACTCTGTTTTCAATTCATTCCGCGGTATTATTGCCTATTTCAAAATTGTGAACGGGACTATCAACAAAGGTGATTTGGTGAAGTTTGTCAACACAGAGAAAGAGTATAACGCAGAAGAAATCGGTATTTTGAAACTGGAAATGTCACCAACCAAAACATTGAGTGCCGGAAATGTGGGTTATATTATTTCGGGTATCAAAACATCGAAGGAAGTAAAAGTAGGTGATACCATTACGCATGTTAAACGCCCTTGCGCAAGCCATATTGAGGGATTCCAGGAAGTAAAACCAATGGTTTTTGCCGGTGTTTACCCCATTGAAACAGAAGACTTTGAAGATTTGAGAAATTCAATTGAAAAATTGCAATTAAATGATGCATCCCTGACTTTTGAAGCAGAATCGTCGGTGGCACTCGGCTTTGGTTTTCGTTGCGGATTTCTGGGTATGCTACACATGGAAATTATTCAGGAACGACTCGACCGGGAGTTTGATATGAATGTAATTACAACCGTGCCCAATGTGTCATACAAAGTAATAACAAACAAAGGTGAGTTGATTGAGGTTCATAATCCATCCGGATTGCCTGATATTATGTCTATCGACCGTATTGAAGAGCCTTTTATCCGCGCTTCCATTATTACCCGCACCGATTATATTGGCCAGATTATGACACTTTGCCTAGGTAAACGGGGTGAACTGGTAAAACAAAATTATATTTCCGGTAATCGCATGGAGTTGATTTATGACTTGCCACTAGGAGAAATTGTTTTCGACTTTTATGACCGCTTAAAAAGTATTTCAAAGGGCTATGCTTCATTCGATTATCACATGAACGGATTTCGTCCATCGAAACTTATCCGTCTGGATATTCTGCTCAATGGTGAGATGGTGGATGCGCTTTCGTGCCTGATTCATGTGGATAATGCTGTATCTCTGGGAAAACGGATGTGCGAAAAACTAAAAGAATTAATTCCACGTCAGCAATTTGACATTGCCGTACAAGCAGCTATCGGAGCAAAAATCATTTCACGTGAAACCATTAAAGCCGTTCGTAAAGATGTTACTGCCAAATGTTATGGTGGCGATATTAGTCGAAAACGTAAACTTCTTGAAAAACAGAAGAAAGGAAAAAAACGCATGAAACAAATCGGTAATGTGGAAGTTCCGCAGAAAGCATTTTTGGAAGTTTTAAAACTTGATTAATAAACAACCAATTTAGCGCAACAATATATAGGCCAACTTTTATTTTTTGATATGTCAGATAAAATCTCAGGAGACGAAAGTAATTCTCACGCCACTTTAGGACATAATGCTAATATTCTCACTACAATATTAGCCTCCAAAGCCATTGAAGTAGCTTCCCGCAAACTTTCAACACCTGTTTTTGTTCTCCAAAATGCACCTGCTTTTTCCCGCAAATGCTTGTCGATGAAGCAAAGCTTATTGAATTCGGAAACAGGAATAATCTCCGAATTTAAACGTAAATCCCCTTCCTTGGGTTGGATTCATGAAGAAGCCGATGTGATTCAGGTGACTTCAGGATATAATGATGCCGGTGCTTCCGGAATTTCCATACTAACTGATTTAGATTTTTTTGGTGGCACATCAATGGATTTTATGGCAGCACGGCAATTTATTGCTTGCCCGGTGTTGCGTAAGGACTTTGTGATAGACGAATACCAACTTTACGAGGCAAAAGCAATGGGAGCTGATGTTGTGCTATTAATAGCTGCAGCACTGACTGTTGAAGATACTCATATGCTCGCTCAAAAAGCCCATGAACTTGGTTTGGAAGTGTTGCTCGAAATACATAATGCCGAAGAAATTGCACATGCCAATGATTTTATTGATATGTTGGGTGTAAATAATCGCAACTTGAAAACATTTGAACAAAGCATTCAGACTTCGTTTGATCTGGTTGCGTTGATACCCGACAAATTTGTCAAAGTAAGCGAAAGCGGAATTTCCAAACCCGAAACAGTAAAAGAGCTTCGCAAAGTGGGTTACAAAGGTTTCCTGATGGGTGAAAATTTTATGAAAGAAGACAATCCGGCAGAGGCATTAGCGAGGTTTATTACAGGACTGAAATGATATTATACTACGTGAAATTTGTGCTTCGCACGATATTAACTACGTTGAAATATCACGACAGAAGGGAGTAATATCAATGAAATTCATATCAACGAAGTATATATCTTTTATTAAATGAAAATCAAAATCTGCGGGATGAAAATCCCAAAAAACATAAGTGAAATTGCCAATTTGCAGCCTGATTTTATGGGTTTTATTTTCTACCCGAAATCGCCTCGCTTTGCATATTACCTGGATATTGCCACATTGAATGCTTTACCCAAGTCAATAAAGAAGATTGGCGTATTTGTGAACGAAAACCTGGAAAATATCCTGACGACAGTTGCCAAGTACGACCTTGATGGCGTACAACTGCATGGAACTGAATTGGTGGAAATGTGCAAGGAGCTTCGCAAGGCAGGTTATATTGTTATTAAGGCTTTCCCAATTGCTGAGGCTTATAATTTCAAAGTGACGAAGGCTTACGAAGGAGCGTGTGATTATTTTCTTTTCGACACCAAAACAGACGCTTATGGTGGCTCTGGCCTGAAGTTTAATTGGGGAATGCTGGACGAATATGTAGGCGAAACGCCATTCTTACTCAGTGGTGGCATTGCTGCCGACGATGCAGAAGCTATTCTGAAAATTGAACATCAGAAATTTGCCGGTATAGACCTGAACAGTATGTTTGAAGTGAAACCGGGAGAGAAGAATGTGGATTTCTTGAGAGGGTTTTTGAAGGAAATAAAAAAATGATATTTGCCCTTCGGGCGTTATTAGCTCAGCTGCAATTAATCAAACTATAAAAATATAGGACTGTCGACTGTGGTCTGTCGTCCATCGTCAAAGAAAATCATGAATAGAATAAATCAATTATTTGAACAAAAAAAGGAGAATATCTTATCGGTATATTTTACTGCCGGTTTTCCTAAATTGGAAGATACCGTGCCAACGCTTCAAAGCCTGCAAATAAATGGAGTGGATTTAGTGGAAATAGGTGTACCCTTTTCTGATCCAATGGCTGATGGTATTGTAATTCAGAATAGTAGTCAGCAAGCACTACAGAACGGTATGAGCATTCGCAAACTATTCGCACAACTAACATCAGTGCGTGCCCATATCCATATTCCATTGCTAATGATGGGTTATCTCAATCCAATTATACAATTTGGTTTCGAAGCATTTTGCAAGGAATGCCATCGCGTTGGTGTTGATGGAATGATTATTCCCGACCTTCCCATGTCCGACTTTTTGGCCGAATACAAAGTAATTGCTGAGCGCTACGGACTGGAATTTATTTTCCTTATCACACCTGAAACTTCTGAAAAACGTATCCGCATGATTGACAGCAATACTAACGGATTTATCTACATGGTTTCGTCTGCTGCAGTAACTGGCACACAAAGTTCGTTCGACGATAAGGTGGACTATTTTAACCGTATCAATGCCATGAACCTTAAAAATCCTCGCTTGATTGGTTTCGGTATTTCCAACAAATCTACTATTGACATTGTGAACTACTATTCTTCGGGTGCCATTATTGGAAGCGCCTTTATTAAAGCTTTAAATGAAACACTTGATGTTGAAAAAGGAGTAAAATTATTGTTGGAGAGATTGAAAAAATAACTCATTTTCTGATTTCTCATATATTGGCCAAAATCATTTCAATTGAAATTTATCATAAAATACCTGATAGCTATTGTAGAAATGAAAATTTGCCTTATCTTTGCACCGCATTTGAAAATAATGCAGCAAGTTTTTAACCTGGTTCGGTAGTTCAGTTGGTTAGAATGCCGCCCTGTCACGGCGGAGGTCGCGGGTTCGAGTCCCGTCCGTACCGCAATATAAAACGCTATTAATCTGATATTTAGATTAATAGCGTTTTTGTTTTTTCTAATTGTACGACAATCGCACCACTCCTTGCCAACAACTGACTTTTGAATACCTAAAATGCATATATAATTTTCAGATCCAAAAAAAAAGACATATTTCTTTGTTGAAATATGTCTTTAAAAGGACTAATAAAAGTCAGAGTTTAAATTTTAAAAAGGGAAATTGCTAATTATCCTTTGATTAATAAAATCAAAAAGGAAGGTCATCTTCAACATGTGGTGGTGCCTGTATAGTGTCAACAGGTGCTGCGGCTACAGAACTTAACTGTTCTGTTGATTCAGGTTTTTTGCCAAGCAATTGAATAGTATCGGCATAAATCTCAGTAGTATACCGCTTTATGCCTTCTTTTTCCCACGAGCGGGTTTGAATTTTTCCTTCAATGTACAGTTGACCTCCTTTACGGATGTATTTTTCCGCCAATTCTGCCAAACCTCTCCAGGCAACAATATTGTGCCATTCAGTACGTTCGGGAACCTGAGTTCCATTTTGCGTGCTATACGCTCTTTCAGTTGTTGCAAGGGTGAAATTTGCTACGGCAACATTTTTTTCTAAATAACGAACTTCGGGGTCTTTACCCACATTTCCAACAAGGATTACTTTGTTAACTGACATGATTTTTAGATTTAGAAGGGTTAGTAATTTGGTTTTAGTTGTTGCAAAAATAAAATGAAATTTTATAGTAACCAAATAAAAATCAAGATATTTTTTAGCAAATAAAAATAAATTTACCTAAAAATCAGATACTTAATCCTAATAAGTTAAAAATCAACATGTTAATTAATAAAATTTAGAATGAATCTAAATAGTTAAACTTCATAGTCAACTGCGGCACGGGAAGTTCTAACTTTTCCAATATATGAAGCTATTTTTATATGTTCGGGATGTGCCTGATAAATGTCCAAATCGGCTAAGCTATCAAATTCAGAATAAAGTGCAATATCAAAATCTGTTTTAGGCAAATTTGGCACATTAATACCTACTTCAATTGAAAAAATTTGTGGAATGAGTGTTTTGAGATTTTCAAGTTTTACTTTAATAATTGCAGCATTTTCGGCTTTTGATTTGCCTTCTGCATCGTCGGCAAGTCGGAAAAAAACAATATGTTTGATCATAATTAGAAATTTATTTACAAATAACTTTAAAACTTTTATTATTGATTTTCAGAAAATAGATTCCCTTTCGTGTTGGTATAAAGAAACGTCCTTGTGTTAAGTCACCGTCTAATAGCAACTGTCCGGTTAGTGCAAATAATTTAATTTTGTTGGTCCCGCTGTTTATGGTTATGTAAATGCCATCAGAGGTTCCATTGAAACTCACATTTTCTGTCCCAGATACAGCTGAAGCGGCTCCCTGAGAAGTTTCATTATCAGCTCTTGCCCAGCCATTCTGATTTCCTTCAATCCGTATAAATACGGTTTGATTGGATGTGTGGTTGTCGCTTTTTGTTGCACTTTGAGCAAGAATACCAGCAACAGACATACACAAAAATAAAAAGCTAAGTATAAGTTTCATTTGTCTGATTGATATTTATCCCGATTCTTTTTCAACAAAAAATCTGAGACTTCAAAGTTACAGCATTTCTCCGGATTATAATAAGGAATTAAAATAGTTTTTGCTTATTTTTTATTCCTTTGACGGTCTCTGTTTTAGTTAATACATCAACCTTCGTGTCGCATTCTGTCGGGATAATCGACCGTGTAATGCAGCCCCCGGCTTTCTTTGCGCAATAATGCCTGTTTGATAATAAGGTAAGCAATACTGATTACGTTTCGGAGTTCGCAAATCTCGCGTGAAACAACTGATTTTTCAAATAAGTGTTCTGTTTCCCTATAAAGTATTTCCAATCGGTTCATAGCTCTAACCAGGCGTAAATTGGATCGAACAATACCAACGTACGTGCTCATTATTTGTTCTACTTCACGGAAACTTTGGGTAATTAATACCATTTCTTCGGGAAGCGAGGTACCTTCATCGTTCCAGTCAGGTATAAATTCATTATATGTCAGTGAATCAAGTCTTTTTGCTGCATCTTTTACTGCTGCATCAGCGTAGACTATAGCTTCAATTAATGAATTTGACGCCAGGCGGTTAGCACCATGAAGGCCAGTACAAGAACATTCTCCGGCTGCGTACAAGCGATTTATTGAAGAGCGACCACTCAAATCAACTTTTATACCACCACACAGATAATGCTGAATGGGTGAAACCGGAATAAAGTCTTTCGTTATATCAATACCAGATTCGAGACACTTTGTATAGATATTCGGGAAATGTGTTTTTGTTTCTTCAGAATCCATGCGGGTGACATCCAAATAGACAAAATTATGTCCTCGAATTTTCATTTCATTATCGATGGCTCTCGAAACAATATCGCGCGGAGCAAGTGAGCCCCGCTCGTCGTACTTTTGCATGAATTGTTTGCCATCCTGCGTTCTTAAAACTGCTCCATAACCACGAATGGCCTCCGAAATCAGGAAAGTTGGTCGTTCACCCGGATGGTAAAGTCCAGTGGGGTGAAATTGTACAAATTCCATATCTTTAATAACTCCACGGGCACGGTGAACCATTGCAATACCGTCGCCGGTGGCAATTTCGGGATTTGTGGTAGTGGAATAAACACTTCCGATTCCTCCGGTAGCCAGCATGGTGACTTTGGAAAGGAAGGTGTGTATGTTGTTTGTTTGTAGATTGAGCACATAAGCCCCATAGCATTCAATATTGGGCGTGTGATGCGTAACTAATTCACCCAAATGATGTTGCGTAAGAATTTCGATAGCAAAATAATGTTCGTACACTTCAATTTCGGGATGGGCTTTAACCTGACGTATAAGGCTTTCCTGAATTTCGTAACCGGTATTATCCTTATGATGCAAAATACGGTGTTCTGAATGCCCACCTTCGCGATGTAAATCAAAATTACCTTCTTCGTCCCGATCAAAATCAACTCCCCAATTTAATAATTCTTCAATCTGTGAAGGTGCTTCCTGTATTACTTTCGCAACAGCAGCTAAATCACAATGACCATCACCGGCAATCAGTGTATCTTCAATATGTTTTTCGAAATTATCAGGATCATGTGTAACTGATGCAATTCCGCCCTGAGCATACGAAGTATTTGATTCGCTTAGAGTTGTCTTGCAAAGCAAAGCCACTTTACCGTGTTTAGCAGCTTTCAGTGCAAAACTAATGCCTGCAATTCCACTGCCAATAATTAAAAAATCAAATTTGCGTGTCATTTTTTGTAAAGTTTAGAGCCAAGAATAAAGAGCCAAGTCTCATAAAAAAACTTGAGCAGTAGTTTTAGTACTGCTCAATGTGTTATTTGATTAAAAATGTTTAATATAAGCTCTTCTGCGTTTGTGGTTTACATGTTCGAAGCTTCCCCATTGTGACGACATTTTCATGTTTGTTTCCAGTTCAGGATTACTTTCAGCAAATTTATAACCGTTTTTAGCGCTGGCCGGCATAATATCCGCAAACATAACTGAGTTCACACCTTTATTCTGATAATCAGGATGAACAGCCATCAGATACAAGTCAACCACATCGTTTTTATTGAGTGCATGTAGCATGTGATACCAACCGAATGGGAACAAACTTCCTTTTGCTTTCTGTTGAGCTTTGGTAAAGCTTGGCATAGCAATTCCGAGTGCAACTACCTCATCTTTTTCGTCAACAACAATAGAAACTGTATCCAGACGGAAAAAGCTAAAATACAATTTGATATAAAAGTCAACTTGTTTCTGGTTTAATTTAGTAAAACCATATAAATGAGAATAACACAGATTCAGTAAATCAAAGATTTTCAGTGAGTATTTCTCTACAATTTCTTTTCTGGATTTAGCCTTAACCGACTTTAGATTATACTTTTGTTTTACAATATCGGCAATGCGGAAATATTTTTCAGGGAAAACTTCCGGTACAGTAATCTTATATTCTTTCCAGTCAATATCCTTTTCAAAACCGTAATCCTCTATATGTTTAACGTAATAAGGATAATTATAATTGGTAGCCATTGTTCCAATCTGATCATACCCTTCGATGAGCATTCCTTCACGGTCAAAGTCAGTAAATCCAAGCGGACCATGAATAGCACTCATTCCATGTTCCTTTGCCCATGCTATGGCTGTATCAAAAAGTGCTGTCGAAACTTCCACATCATCAATATAATCACACCAACCGAAACGGGCATGTTTTTCATTCCATGTTTCGTTCGAAACAGGATTGATTATACAGGCAATACGTCCGGCTATTTTATTGTCTTTGAAAGCCATATAATAAGTAGCTTCACAAAAATCAAGAGCAGGGTTTTTACCTTTTGTCAGATTGAGCAGGTCGTCCATTAATAACGGAGGTGCCGCAAATTCACAATCTTTGTAGAGATTAATGCCAAACCAGATATACTGTTTTAATTCTTTCTTTGAGCTTACTTCGCGGATGGTTACTGCCATAATTTGTGGTATTAATTTATAATTAAACGGACGTAAAAATAACGCAAAATATGAAACTTGCCAACCTTTTGCGTTATTTTTTGCTTTTTATGTAAATATGTGTCTTATTTACAGCTGTTTAAAAATTTATGATTCTCTGCAAATTGCAGTTACTTGCTGTAAATTTTACTCTTTTACGTTACCTGTTCGTTTAATAACTCCCCAACTAACCAATTCACCTTTAAGTGCTCTCATATAGGCTTTGAACAGAACATAAAACAGCAACTGACGATACACAAACCGCTGAGCAAAGAGAAAAAGTGCTTTCTTTAAATCAAATTTCTGGTTGTCGTAGTGGTAAGCTAAAGATGAAATTACACAATCAACAAAGAAATACAACAGATAGAAGAAAATGTACTGATCAGCATCGCGTGAGAATAACCCGATAACAAAGAGTATATCTACCAACGGGGAGAAGAATGGTATTATAAAGTTGAAAATAAGTAGATTAGGCAAAGCAATTAATCCAATATTCGGTTTCTTGAAACTGAATAATAAATCGCGGTGTTTCCAAAAACTTTGCATCATCCCGAATGTCCAGCGC
Organism: uncultured Bacteroidales bacterium; assembly: GCA_903901975.1. Taxonomy (GTDB): domain Bacteria; phylum Bacteroidota; class Bacteroidia; order Bacteroidales; family Paludibacteraceae; genus Paludibacter. The sequence goes on along the minus strand of CAIUTB010000055.1, from coordinate 5,330 downwards.
GAACGTTGTTTCATGAAATTATTCACTGTTTCAGGAGCCTCGGTAAGAGCTAGTGATTCATTGCATGTGCGAATTACATATCCCGAACGCAGCATGCGTAAAGTCAAATCGCAGTCTTCGGCTAATGTGTCAGTTGTAAATCCACCTATTACTTCCATTGCCGTTTTACGGAAAGCTCCTATAGCGCCAGGCACTACCAGAATGGCATTTACGGCATCGTAAGCACGGCGATCGAAATTCTGACTGGTTGTATATTCAATTGATTGCCAGTTAGTAAGTAAGTTTACAGTATTCCCAACACGTACATTCCCGGCAACAGCACCCACTTTTTCTTCGGCAAAAAACGGTATCATCTTTGCGATAGCATCGTAAGGAAGAATGGTATCGGCATCGATACAAACCAATATTTCACCCGATGCTTTTTCAATTCCAAAGTTCAATGCAGCAGCCTTTCCGCCGTTTGGTTTGGTAAGAACCCGCACTTTTTCATTACCGGCAAAAGTTTTGCTTACAATATCAAAAGTACTGTCTTTTGACCCATCATCGACAAAAATCACCTCAATATCAGGGTAAGTTGCTTTTAATAAATAATCCACCGTACGAACTGCATTCACTTCTTCGTTGTATGCCGGAACAATAATGCTTACTTTTGGATAGTAATTTTGTGGTTTGCGTTTTTCGTCTTTCTTCTCTTTTTGACGCTGTACGATAGCCAATACAGCAATCGAAAGAAGTCTGAAAATAATAAGAAAAATGGCTACAACAAAGAATCCATCGAGGAAATGTTCCCAGATAAAAGTAAGTGTAAAGAATGTAAGATCGAGCGTATCGGTGAAACGGAATTTGTTTTGAACCGGCGGCATAACCTGATCGCGGGTTTTTCCCATCAAATCGGATACCGAAACAAAAGTATAGCCGAGGCTCCGGAGCGTGTCGATTACTGCCGGCAATGCTTTTACAGTTGCCGAGCGGTCGCCACCGGCATCGTGCATAAGGAGAATATTTCCATCTTTCCGGTGCGCAATTGTGCGCGCAACGATTGTATCGGCTGAAACATCTTCCTGCCAGTCGTTCGGGTCGATATAGGATGTAACACAAATAAATCCTTCGTCGTGGGCAATAGCCAGTGATTTTATCTGAAAAAGTGTTTTTGGTTCTGCATCGGTAATATAGGGAGGCCGAAACAACAGCGTGGAATAATTCAGAATACTTTCAAGCAGCAGTCGTGTGGAACGAAGTTCAATTCGTTCGCGCGTATCAGTTGTAAGCTCCAAATTTGGATGCGTAAACGTGTGATTACCAATCTCATGTCCTTCTTTATACTCTCTGCGTATTAACGGAATGTTATTTTGAATACTTGAACCCGTTACAAAGAAGGTTGCCGGAACTTTCTTTTGTTTTAATACATCCAGAATCTTTGGAGTGTAATCACTATTAGGACCATCATCAAAGGTAATGGCCAGTTTTTTCGGATTATTTGCGCCGTAGCGTTTAATCATGTATGAGCTTGGGTAATCGTCATAGGTTTCGTTGGTAATCAATGCATCGACAGGATTATATTCGATTGCCACATGACCGTGATCGGGGATACTGGTCATTTCCAGAATCTCCCCTTTTCCTTCGTAACTTACAGCCGAAATAGATTGTATGTATTCTATTTTTTTATAATCAAAATTCTTCATTTTCAGGAACATGGCGTTCAAATCCTGAGAATAATATTTCCACATGCGGTCGTCTTCCGAACCAAGATACCAGAGTGAAACGCCGGCTGCATTGAAATCCTGAGCCGTTCGGATAATATTAAATGTGCCGGCGGCATCAATACAATGCATTTCATGTTCGACATTGTTGTCGTCGTTAAACTTCAAAGTCAAATCGGCCTGACTGAAATTGAAATAAACCGGCTCATTCAGTTCGTTTGCTTTTGAAATCAGAGCCTGATAAGTGATTGGCGTACCAAGATAGCTGGTATTTTTGCCTGTTGTTTGTTTTATCCAATCAAATCCATAGGCACCGACGCAAAGTACAATTTTTTCGGAGGATACTTCTTTCATGGCTTCGTCTATAGCATTTTCGACGAAAAGTAAGGAAGAAACACTGCCGGGCTCCGTAACAGAATAATGCTCATTATATGCCATTACGAAAATGAAATCGTAATACTGAGCCAGTTCTTTGTAGGTTGATATTTTATCTGTAGGATCAATATCGACTGTAACCAAATAGCCTTCTTCGTGTAGCGTTTGGGTAAGTTCTTTTGAAAATTGCAGAAAAAAAGCACTTGAACCTTCGGGAAGTTTTTCAATATCAATATTAATTCCCTGAAATTCATTACTTTCTAATATATTTTTGATGCGCGAAATCAGCGTTTTGCGTAATTTTGGATTTTTCAGAACAACAATGGTACTGTCGCCATTAAATCTTTTATTCCAAAAGTTACTGAGCATCGGTACAACAGCCACTTTGTTGCTACCCATAAATTCAAGCGTTTCTAATTCAATTCGGGAGTCTATTGTACCTTTCGAATCTTTAATAAACAGCCACTCCGGCAGTACCATGTTTAGCTTGCTAATGTTTTTATGGAGCGAAATGCCTGAATTGATGTTCCAGTTGACATAGAAACCGGCGCGCACAGGAAGGAATTTGCTTATCTCGGGCGAGGTGGCATGTTTAACGTGTTTATGAGAGTTTTTAATTTTTTTTCGGTATAGCTCAAGCTGTTTGCCAAAAGCCAACTGATCCGATTTAGAAACGTAGGTTTTTGATTTATCGGTATTGAGGTCGGGTAATTTTTTAGCATTGTAGGTGAGAACTTTTAAATCGTAATCTCTTTTGTTGAAAAGAGATAAACCCACAGATGCAAAAATTACAATTAAAAAAACAATGACAATACGAACTACCCAAATAAAACTTTTCCAGCGTGTGGGAGAGTTTGTTTGAAAAATTTGCTGTTGCATAAATATTTAATTATTCAATTACCAATTACCAATTTTTAATTAATCATTAACCATTAACCATTAATCATCTTATCTCAAGCAAAACCACATTCTCCACATGGTGTGTATGTGGAAACATATCAACGGGTTGAACAGCCTTTACTTTATAGTTAGTATCCAATAACGACAAATCGCGTGCCTGAGTGGCCGGATTACAACTTACGTATACAATCCGTTTAGCCTGGGCAAAAAGAATAGCCTTAATTACATCATCATGCATACCGGCACGTGGTGGATCGGTGATAATTACGTCCGGTTTGCCGTGTTTTTCAATAAAGGTGGCATTCAGAATATCTTTCATATCTCCCGCATAAAACACGGTATTTTCAATGTCGTTTAATGCCGAATTAATCAACGCATCTTCTATAGCTTCGGGTACATATTCAATGCCGATAACCTGACGTGCCTGATGCGCTACAAAGTTAGCAATAGTTCCGGTTCCGGTGTATAAATCGTACACTAATTCGTTTCCCGTGAGTCCGGCAAAGTTACGGGTTATTTTATACAGTTCGTAGGCTTGTTCCGAGTTTGTTTGATAAAAGGATTTTGGTCCGATTTTGAATTTCAATCCTTCCATTTCTTCGTAAATACATTCATTTCCCTTGAAAACTAGTACTTCCTGATCGGTAATGGTATCGTTGGCTTTGGAGTTGATAATGTACAAAAGGGAAGTTATTTGAGGAAACTGGTCGGCAATGTGTTGCAAAAGGGCTTCCTGAGCTTCTTTATCCTCGTGAAAAAATATCAGAATAACCATCAACTCGCCGGTTGAAGTGGTACGAATCATCAAGGTGCGCAAAAAACCTTCCTGATTTCGAAGGTCGAAGAAACTGAGTCCTTTTTCCAAAGCGTATCGGCGTACTTCGTTGCGTATTTCGTTCGAATCTTCGGTTTGCAGCCAGCATTTGTTGATGTCGAGTACTTTATCAAATTGTCCCGGAATGTGAAACCCAACTGCATTCATGGTTTCAAAAACCTTTCCTTCGGCAATTTCTTCGTTGGTACGCCAGCGTTTGTTTGAAAACGTAAATTCCAGTTTATTGCGGTAAAACTCCGTGTGTGATGACCCTACAATGGGTGAAACTTCCGGTAATTCTATTTTACCTATGCGGGTCAGATTATCAACAACCTGTTTTTGTTTATAACGAATTTGTTCGGAATAGGGTAGAATCTGCCACTTGCAACCACCGCAAATTCCATAATGTTCGCAAACAGCTTCGATTCTTTTTTCGGAATACTGATGGAAGTGAATAGGGCGCGCTTCCATGAAGCTACTTTTCTTCCGTGTTACCTGTAAGTCAACCACATCGCCGGGTACAACAAAGGGAACAAACACCACCATATCATTGAATTTTGCAATGGCCTTTCCTTCGGCGGCAATATCGGTAATGCTAATGTTGGGGAGAATGGGATGCGGTTTTTTGGTTTTTGCCATGAAATTTAATTATTGACAGGTCACGACCCGCCAGTACGAACAGTTATTATTTCAGGCTGCAAAAATACAACATTTATTCTGATTAAATGATGTTTTGAAGCGTCACACATTTTTTTAAAATGTAGTAGGAAGCTAAATTATATTGAAATAAATATTAAAGAATGGATTGATTTAGGACACTATTGGAATTTCTATATTTATAACTACACCCTCACCAATTGCACTCGAAATATGAACGATACCATTCAATAATAAAGTCCTTTCTTTCATAAAAATTATCCCATTTGAATTAGGATTAAAGGATTTTTTTTGATCATAACCTATTCCGTTATCTACAATTTCTAATGATATTTTTTTATCAGTTTTGCGTAAACTGATGTTTACTTCTGTCGCTTTTGAATGTTCAGCCACATTAGACATGGCTATCTGAAGTATTCTAAATAAGGAAGTAGCCTGATATTCACCGATTTCAAGTTTTTGAATTTCAGTTTCAAAATTGCATTTAATCTTATATTTTGTTTCAAATTCAGCAGTATAAAACCTTACCGCTTCTACAAATCCCATGAGATAAAGCACTTCGAACCGGAGATCATTCATAAGTTTTATAGTAGTTTTGATAGAATTGCCAATGGAATTTTTTACATTATCTAACATCTTAAACAAACGAAAAGAGTCAACAAAAGTATTTTCTTTGGAAATGGTTTTCATTAACAACCCAATATCCATTTTTAGAGCAACTAAAATTTGCCCAAGTTCATTATCACAATACTTCGTTAAACTTAATGTTAATCGTTTGAATATCAAGAAAATAAACCTGATATTATTTGTATAAGTCATTGGAAATCATTACCTTTATAGGTACTTCAACTCCTATAAATTCATGATTTCCAAGACTCATAATT
>CAIUTB010000054.1 GCA_903901975.1 uncultured Bacteroidales bacterium | reverse complement strand
ATCTTCCCTGTGTTCATGGCCAAAGTTTTCGGCTAATAAACACAAAAAGATTTTCAAATCATTGCTCAATCAAAAACTCAGCAAATGCAGAAATAACAAGGATTTCAAAGAACTTATTTTAATAACAACGCAACGCTAGTGAAAGTGATTTATTATTAAATTCATTCTTACAATATTCGATCGTATCTTCTTTTAAACCAACACTACTGTCTCGTTAAAAGAGACTGAGTGACAGTTGTTTATAATTTAGTTCTTTGACATTTTTGTAATCATTATTTGTAAGTAACTCTTTTACAGGTGTTTTATCCAGTAGAGATATCCCAATAATTTGTAAAATTTCGTAGGTTGACCTATCAATTTTTAGCTCTTTGCCTACGATTGCTACCAAACAGTAGGAGATAATTGCACAATAAAGTTGGGTCTTCACGGCGTTTGGTGTATGTCCCCAGAAGCTTTTTACCTTTAAGTGTTGCTTTATCCACTTGAAAAACAACTCAACAAGCCAGCGATTTTTGTACAAGATTGCTATTTCAATAGCTGACAGCTCGAAATTGTTTGTTAGGAAAACAAACTCAACATTTGTTTCAATATCGTAGTACTTTATTCGGCGAAGCTTTTCTGGATAACGACTGTATGACTTATAATTGGTAAAAGTTCCTATTTGGTCGCATTTTACACCACTTGCTTTATCAACCTTACTTGAGTAGATCCTATTGAATTTGAGGTTATCCTTTGCTCTAAGAACAAAATATGCTTCAAGCATTTGGATTCTGTAAAGCCGTTCAAAATCATTATATCCACGATCAAAGATGTAATAACTACCTCTTTCATAAGGAATAAAGTCCATCGCATTAACATCATTGACAGAGGCGGTAGTGATGTGAACGAAACTGGGGATCTGAGTTTTTACATCATAGAGGGTGTGCATTTTTATCCCGCCTTTTGCTTTACGGAACTCTGCCCACCAGAATAGGCTCAAACAGAGATCAATTGTCGTAGAATCGAATGCATAAACATTGCCATCGACTTTCACTTCAAAATCATTACAAGCACAAACTCTGCGGGCATAGTCGATCAGATGATAAGCAAACTCCTCATATATCCTGTAATTCCTGCGAATATTCGCCCTGGCAAGTGTCGGCAAATTTACACTTGAACCCAGACCCAAATGATATGATTTAGCCTTATGGGCATCCAGAGCAACAATTAAATCCCGAAGACTTTCGCGATTTGTGAGTTGCCCAAAAACCATGCAAAGCATTTGGTTCCAACATGTAAAAGTTCGAGTGCGCCTGTTCCCATTGTATTTCTGGACAATACCATCAAATACTCTGCGCGGTAAAAACTCAGTAATCTGAGCAAAAACATACTTCCCTTGGTGCATTTTTTGAAGAATTTGCTCCAAATGAAGTATTTCCGAAATCGTCACGCAAGAAAACTGCCTACAAATAACTGATTATCAAAAATTTCAAAGAACATTCTAATTCTTTAACGAGACACTAGTGTTAAACCAATTGAAAAATAGTCAGGAAACAAATCAGATTTAGAATAATCGAAATATTTCGTTTTCTCAATTACATCTATTCCAATGTTTCTGGCTATATAGGTTGACTTATGAGTTTTGCCATTCTGATTCTCATACTCAACAAACGTTATCAAATTATTCTTTCCATCATATTCTTTTGATGATTTGCAACTATTGTTTTCGTATTGATAATCAATTCTATAATAGATAGTGTCAAACTTCGGATCCTTCATTTGATTTAAGAAATCTTTACTTGGATCGTAATGATGAAACAGGTTTCTGCTAAAAACCATTTTCTTTCCATCAGGGAAATACTTGTATTCTGTCCATTGAACAGTGTCCTTTTTGGGTGATAATGTCACTTCTCGAATAAGCGAATCATTGGCGTTGTAATCAAAAAGTTTAAATGAAGGAACTTCATCAGGAGCAGTTTTTATTGATTCTCTTTTTAGCAAACCTTTGCTGTCATATTCATAATTTGTCAGAGTTATCATTGTATCAACGACCTGTCCGAACATAATTCTGAAATTTGACTCCTTTGATGAAGCTAATTTGTTGGAGTTGTATTCATAAGAATATCGAGTCAATTCAGACATTTTTGATGAATCGAAAATAAATTTTGCAATTTTATCCTTGCAGCTTGTCGACAGTAAGATTCCAAAAATCAAAAGTAAAATTCTTGTCATGTTGTATCTTTTAAAATGCCCTATAACGGTCGCAGCTATGCGCAGTGCGGGATTTCGTGGCTACGTCTGTATCAACCGAGACAAAACTTGCCTGCGAGAACTGAACTTGCAAAACCTCTGAAACCCGCATTGCGTATGAGCTGTTGTTAGGCACTGGTTGTTT
>CAIUTB010000053.1 GCA_903901975.1 uncultured Bacteroidales bacterium | reverse complement strand
TATATAATAAACTATTATATTATAACATTACATCAATATATTCATAACTATTACTAATATATTAACACTATATATAATACACCATTATGTTATAGAGGTTTTTGGAATATATCTTTGTATATGATTAAATATCAATATATTAACCCCACTTTAAAATATCAATAAAAATCACGTATAAATCAATAAAAAAAGGACTGAAACCGTAGTTTCAATCCTAAATTTAGACCATTGGTACAAAAACAGGTACAAAATCAATCATAACTGTTTAACTACCAATTTGGGTAAGTCGGGATGACAAGATTCGAACTTGCGACCACCGGTCCCCCAGACCGGTACTCTAAACCGGGCTGAGCTACATCCCGCTGAATTATTGTGTTGCAAAAGTAATGAAAATAAATATTTTATGAAAGGTTCGAGAATAGATTTAATGTGAAAATTTCATAACAATGGGCTGAAAAGTCGTGCAAAAGATTCTTTTAATTTTTGTCGACGATTACGATTAGTCCAGTTTTCGAGTGTTAATTCCTCGCAATTTTCAATATCTTTAACGAAGATATCTCTCAGCCTACTTGCTGAAATTGAATCATATATAAAGGCATTAGCTTCAAAGTTTTGTTCAAAACTTCTTTCGTCCAGATTCGTTGATCCTACAATGGAGATGAAATCATCAATTACCATGGCTTTACTGTGCAGAAATCCATTTTTATAACGAAAAACGCGCACGCCGGCTTCGAGCGTTTTTTCAAGATAACTAGCTGTACTGGCATCAGAAAATCGAGAATCGGAACAAACAGGAATCATAAGCCTGACATCAACACCGCTAAGCGCTGCCATTTGAATACAAGATGTAATTTCATCGGTAGGCATAAAATAAGGTGAATGAATATATATATATTTTGTAGCCGACATAAACGCAGAGGCAATTCCATGCATAAGTGCAGGCCAGTCTGAATCAGGTCCACTGCTCACAATCTGTATCAAATTTTGTTCAAATACATATGATTTAGGGAAATATTGATTTCCTTCTATCAGTTTTCGGTCAACAAAATACCAATCGATTATGAATAATTTCTGTAGTCCATGAACTGCTGCACCTTCTATCTTAACAAAAGTATCGCGCCAGGTACCAAGTTTATTTCCATAACGGTAACGATCGGCCACATTTAATCCTCCAATAAACCCAATTTCCCCATCGACTACCACTACTTTGCGGTGATTCCGATAATTAATTTTATTTGAACGGGAAATTTGCCAACGGAAAGGTAAGAATGGGCAGACATAGGCTCCTGCATCAGTAAGCGATTTTACATATTTTTTCGACAAATCAAAACTTCCCCAATAATCATAAATCATTCGTACACGAACACCCTCTTTTGCCTTTAAAATCAATAATTCACGTAGTTTATTGGAAATAATATCATCATCGAAAATGAAAAACTGTATATGAATGTGATCTTTGGCGCCTCGGATAGCATCAAAAAGAGCATTGAATGTGCTTTCTCCATCTGTGAGAAGTTCTATTTTATTATTTGCATAACACGCTGACCCACCATTTGAATTTAAGAGTTTTATAAGATTTATCTGATTCTTTTCTTTCGTGATAGTATCGAGTTTTTCTAAATCGAATGAGGGAACAGGAAGATTATTAATATGATGAATGCTTTTTTTTGAAATTATTTTTTTCTTACGGTAATCCTGACCAAATAATAAATATAACCACATTCCCAATACCGGTAAGAACAACAACACCAGTACCCACGAAATCGATTTCACGGGATTGCGGTTTTCAAGCAGCAATACCGATATGATCGTTACTAAGGTGTAAAGATAAAGAAGTATGATTAGAGTTGTAAATACGTGTTTCATGCTTATTTAATCGCTTACCTGTTTTGAAAAAATAGCCATTCGTGATTGTCAAAGATAGCACTATTAGCGGGTAATTTGTTTAATGTCGGAGCTTTAACGCCATCGCCTATACGAACAGGTGATACTTCGATATTGGCTTCATCCCACAAACCTGCCTCAATAAAACTGTTTAGAATACTGGCACCACCCTCTACCATGACAGAATTAATATTGCGTTCATACACTATTTTCAGGATATTTTTCAAAACGTGTTCATCATAAACCATTTTGATAAATTCCAGATTATGCTCATTTTCCCTATATTTCTCTGTGAAAACCAGGGTTGGTATGCTCCCATCAAACAAATTGAAATCGGAAGGAATTCGTCCCTGACGGTCGATTGCAATTCGGATGGGCGATTTACCCGACCAGTTTCGTACAGTCAACGAAGGATTATCGAGTAAAACGGTATTAGCACCAACCAAAATAGCCTGATTTTCCGATCGCATTTTGTGTGTAAGCTGCTTTGTAATGGCATTGGAAATCAACAGGGGTTCTTCCGTTCGGTCCGTTCGTTTTTTATCAATAAAACCATCTTTTGTTTGTGCCCATTTAAGCAGAACATAGGGTCGGTTTTGCTCCTGGAATATAAAAAAACGTTTGTTCAACTCACGACATTCCTTTCCCATTACTCCAACCACCACTTCAATTCCGGCTTTTTGCATTAATTCCACACCACGTCCCGACACTTTCGGATTGGGGTCGAGAGTACCGATAACTACACGTTTAATTTTATGTTCGATAATGAAATCAGCGCAAGGAGGTGTTTTGCCATAATGGGAGCAAGGTTCGAGATTCACATATAAGGTGGATTCCGTGAGCAAGGTTTTATCTTTTACCGAATTGATAGCATTCGGCTCAGCATGTGCATCGCCGTAACGTCGATGAAAACCTTCACCGATAATACTATCATTGTGAACAACTACAGCTCCAACCATTGGATTCGGCGCCACATACCCAACTCCATTTTGTGCCAGTTGAAGGCAACGTTGTATATATTTTATTTCGGAAGTCATTGGTTGATTGGTTAATTAGTTTATTGGTTAATTAGTCACATTGGCATATTGACACATTTCAGCTATCTTTGCACCCATGCAAACTGCCATAAAACGAATCAAATCAGAGCTCGAAGGACTTTATCCCGAAACCGAAATCCGCAGTTTCAGTCAGTTGATGATTGAAAAGGTGACCGGTTTTTCGCGCACTAAAATTATCGTTAACAAAAATACACTTTTTTCTGATGAACAACATCAAGAAATAGAAAGTTTTATCAAAAAACTCAAAAATTTTGTTCCAATTCAATATATTTTAGGCGAAACGGAGTTTTACGGACTCACTTTTAACGTCGACGAATCGGTTTTAATTCCCCGACCTGAAACTGAAGAACTGGTGGATTGGATACGAACGGAAAATGACCGAAGTGCTTTTCTAAACATCCTTGACATTGGCACCGGAAGCGGTTGTATTGCCATCAGCCTGAAGCATGAATTTGCAAATGCGGTGGTTGATGCATTTGATATTTCAGACACTGCACTTGAAACTGCGAAAAGCAATGCAGTCCACAATAAACTCGAAGTGAATTTCTTGAAAGTTGATATTCTGAATACTCCGGATTTTGAGAAAAAATGGGATATCATCGTCAGCAATCCGCCTTATGTGCTGGAAAACGAAAAAGCAGAAATTCAGCCGAATGTATTGGACAACGAACCTCATGTAGCCTTGTTTGTTCCTGATAATGACCCACTGATTTTTTACCGCTGCATTGCACAGTTTTCGCTAAGACAATTGAAACCCGGAGGAAAACTGTATTTTGAGATTAATCGTCAGTACGGAAAAGCAACAATGGATTTACTTGTTGAATTAGGTTTTACTGATATTGAACTACGAAAAGATATTTCGGGAAATGACCGTATGATTAAGGCAAGCCCCCAAGCCCCTAAAGGGGGATGTAAAGAGTAGTTTGCAAAGCGATTAAGAAATTTAAGTTGTAGATAATATTAAGAGACGAAAGTAATCACACATCCCCTTTAGGGGCTTGGGGTAGTTTGTTTCTTAAAAGTCAATAGTATGAAGAAATTGCACAAAGACCATCCGTGGGTTCATTATTTATTGTTGCTGTTTGGTGTGTTGTGCATCTCGTGGTCGGCTATATTGGTGAAGATTGCCGATATTAGTGGATTCGGGTCTGGATTCTATCGCTTATTTTTTGGAACAATAGGTATTATTCCTGTGTGGCTTTTTTTCCGCAAACCCATAACCGACCCAAAAGGTGTACGAATCGCTATTATTTGCGGAGTGCTTTTTGCCTGCGACATTGCGCTGTGGAACACGTCCATTATGCTTTCGAAAGCCAGTATTTCTACGCTGTTGGCTAATCTTGCTCCGGTATGGGTGGGCATTGGAGCATTACTTTTTATGAAGGAAAAGCCGACACGTATTTTCTGGATTGGAACGGCTATCGCTATTTTTGGCGTGACTATTATTGTTGGGCTTAATGAGATTATGCAGGCCCGGCTAAACTTCGGCAACGCTTTGGCTATATTTGCCAGCATGTTTTACGGAGCTTACCTGATTACTGTCCGTAAAGGGCGCAACTCACTCGACACTTTCTCGTTTACTACCATCTCTATGATTACAAGTACGGTGGTGCTTGGACTGATTTGCCTCTTCACCTCCACTCCGCTCTGGGGTTTTTCTGGCAAAACATGGATAGCTTTAGCTACGCTGGGCATTATTCCTCAGGTTTTCGGGTGGCTTGCCATCAATCAGGCACTCGGACATATCCGACCTACTGTGGCTTCGGCAAGTATGCTGAGTCAAACGGTATTTACCGCTATTTTCTCGGTATTTATTCTGGGCGAAGTGCTGACCTTTCACGAAATTGGCGGTGCGGTGGTGGTGCTGGTGGGGATTTGGCTGGTGAATAGAAGATAAAAAATGGGTTCGCAGTTTTTGTTGGGTTTCGCGATTTTCAATCGCGGTTTTAATGACCGCGATTGAAAATCGCGAAACCCGTCTTTAAAAAACCGCGGTTACAAACCGCGAAACCCGAAATCTTAGAAAAATCCGGGAGCTACATAAGTTCCTTCCCATTTACTCCATTCATTTACCAATCCAGCTTCAACTGGATTATTAATGGTATATTCGACTGCACGAAACAGATGTTTATCATCCCTGATGGTAGTATCAAAACTTTCTTTTTGCCATAAAGCTCCTTTCAATCCTTCGAGTTTATTGATTTTATTGGAAGAATATCGTTTTACAGATTGAAGAATATCCTGCAAATAAACAGCTGTATTGAGTTCATTCTTTTCATATAACCTGAAAACCCAGTGTACATGATTTTTCATAACACAAATGGCATAGTTTTCCAGACGTTTGCCTTCCCAGAAACAAAGTGACTCAAGGACAATTTGCTGATTATCTTTTTTCGATAAATCGACACTGAATTTAGTTTGAAGATCTAACAAATTATCGAATGCTTTCATGTATTTCCGACGAAATGTGACATATTCCATCTGTAATGCAGCTAAAACAGCCTCATTGCTGTTTTTCTTTTTGGCAATATCAATATTGAATTTGATTTGCTTTAATTGTCGGCTATATACTTCCATTGCTTTGGGCGGTAAGGCATCAATCAACGACCATGTAAGAAAATAGGCTTGTCCCGATTGTTGAAAATGAGGTAACATGTGCCTGTATGATTCTTTCTTTTCCATAGTATGTAATAATAAAAATGTGTGTTATGAAGAGCGCGGTTACAAACCGCGAAACCCGATTTAAAATCACAAAACCTTTTTTGAAGAGCATGGTTACAAACCGTGAAACCTGATTTAAAATCGCAAAGGCTTTTTTTGAAGAACGCGGTTAAAAACCGCGAAACCCAATTGAAAACCGGGAAATCCAATCATCCCCTCCCGCGCCTTACCCCATAAGCCGTAAGAGGGGATGATAGTTTTTAGAGTTTACGCTTTCGGTGCTTCGGCTGCCGGCTTAGCCACAAGGGCTTTACTTTTAGCCAGGGCATCCGAATCAGTGACAGTGAACAATTATAAATTTCTTTTAAATCAGTTGAAAACTTAATTCTGCTTGTTAAGATTAAGGACTCCAAATATATGAGCTTAATTTTAAATTCACAATGGAATAAGATAAAATTGTCAAAAAAAGTTTTCAACAGTTTTTTAAACGAAATGATACATTTTAAAATAAAGTGGATAATCGGGCGTTAAGTAATAAAATGGAAATGGGTATGAAAAAGATACTGATTTTATTGCTGTTAGGTTTGGTGGTAATATCCTACTCTGTAAAAGCTCAGGATGCTGTAGTAAATGCACAACCGGCTGATGTTTTATCCGACGCAAAACACGAAGTAGTTGATACAAATCAGGTTTACTCTAAAGCAGAACAAATGCCACAGTTTCCGGGAGGTGAAATTGAATTATTGAAGTTTATTTACAATAATTTGAAAACCAATTATGATTGCAATCCAATCATTGGCAAAGTTATATGCCGATTCATCATAGATATTGATGGTTCTGTGAAAAGCCCTGAAGTAATCAGAAGTCTTGACCGTAATCTTGATGCAGAAGCTATCAGAGTGATAAAACTTCTTCCAAAATTTATTCCCGCAAAACAAAATGGTAAAATTGTGAGAGTTTGGTACATTATCCCAGTAACTTTTAAATTTGAATAATGGAGATTATAAACCATTGAGAGGGTGACTTTGAGTCACCCCCTCAATAACCCACAATTAATATAATATTCTAACCCTCTAATCCCCCCGAAATCATGAAAAGAACAATGTTTATCGTGCTGATAACGGTATTGGCAATTTCGTGTGCAAAAAAACAGAAAGAAATTACTACCGAAGTAACCGCTTTTTCCAGACTCGAAAAAATGGAAGCAAAGAGTGTGGTTAACTATGACAAAAAAGTGGCTACTGTTGATGAGGTGGCTGAAGTAAAGAACGATGAAATGATGAAAAGTCAGGAAGAAATCACACCCCCTCCCGCTTTGCATAGCAGTATAAAAAAACGAGATGTTGCTGCCGAAGTCATCAAAAAGAAAATCATTAAAGATGGCCGGTTGGGATTGCAGGTAAAAAATTTGCAGTCGGCAAAGAAGGACATTGATTCGCTGCTGAAAAGCATGGACGGCTACTATGCCAACGAAAACCTGAAGAACGACTATAACCAATCGGGCTACGAGCTGACCATCAGAATTCCCGTTGTGAACTTCGACAAATTCGTGAACTCGACCGAAAAAGGCAATTATAAAGTGCTTTACAAAGAGATTTCGGCACGCGACGTGACCGAAGAATTTGTTGACCTCACCACCCGTCTGAACTCAAAGCGAAATGCCCTCGTCCGATACAACGAGATAATGCGGAAAGCGGATAAAATAAAAGATATTGTAGAGATAGAAAATGCTATCAGAACCCTGCAGGAGGAAATTGAGAGTACCGAAGGCAGACTACGCTACCTGAACGACTGCGTGAATTACAGCACGCTCAACCTCACTATTTCCACCGAAAAAGATTTCAGCTACCACCCTGCCAAGCGCGACAGTTTCTGGGAAAAACTCAAAGAATCGGTTGTGGAAGGATGGTTCGGATTGGTTGATTTTGTGTTGGGATTGTTCGGAATGTGGCCGTATTTAATGCTGATTATTCCACTGTATGTATTAATTCGAAGATGGATTAAACGCAGGAAATTGCGCAAACAACAAAACAAATAAAAACACGTAGAGGCGCACAAATTGTGCGTCTCTACTGTTTTATATCAGGACAGGTCGCGACCTGTCCCTACGTTTATTTCAAATTCGATTTATTAAACACCGATGCCGGAATGCTCACATCCATTTGGACATCCACAATCAGCATTTTGGTACCCTTGCCGTCTTTCAGTACATCTTTATAAACAAACGACATTGGATACCAACGGTTCTGAATTTTCTTCACTTCGCTGAAAGTGATGCGTTTCAATAGCTTTCCACCCTTGGCAAACATCTCCACTCTCAGGGGTACAAACCGTTCAGCATCCACCCACATTTTTTGCGAAGCATAATTCACATCGCTTACAATGGCTGTCAAGTTTACTACCCAGCATTTATGCCCATCAACGGTTTCTTCGCCTGTAACTTCGGCTTTGTATTGTTCCAGCAACGGACGGTCGGTCATCATGTCCTCGTACGACATATCACTGCCCATCACCGACTGCCGCAACATGTGACCCGAAATCTGAATCACACGGTCGGTGGTAGGTGAATAAATCCACAACTGATTATCGAGTTTCAGCATCTTTGTGCCTTTTTCGCGTGCCGGAGCAAGGTATTCGGTAAATGCTTTGTCGGTGCCAACACCCCACGATTTGGATTCCATGGTTCGCGTTCCACGAGCCGAATTAATTTCCATTCGTGCTGTAAGTATACGTGATTTAGCCGACATATTGTTATCCACTTTATCGAGAATTGATTTTCCCGAAGGGTAGTTTTGAGCAGATAAAAAACCAGTAAACATCAACAATAAAACAACCCCTAACCCCTGAAGGGGAACTGAGTTAGTTCGTATTTTTAAAATATTCATATATGTAATTTTAAATTAGACAATACAATTATAGTTCCCCTTTAGGGGCTAGGGGTCAGCCTTCCAACTCTTTAAACAAATTCGCAGTCTGACGTTTATAAACCCCGATTCCGGCCAGCGAAGCTCCGATAACAGTCGACAGAACTCCCGGAATAAAGCCGATATAATAGGTTGTAGTAGTTATTTGTGCTCTGAATACACTAGGTAACATCATGTTTGAGTTTTTCATCATGCTGCGTGCATCAATGCCGTAATGTTGCATCAACCAGGAGAAAACCAACCCGAAACTGATTCCGACGAATGAACCAATCAGACCAACCAACAGCGCCTCGCCTACCAGCGACCGGTAAATCTCGTGTTTACTTTCGCCAATAGCCATTCGCAACCCAAATTCGCCATACCGGCGTAAACCGCCTACCAGTCCGGCATTCCAAAGTACGATGGACATGGCAAATACGAAAATAAAGATAATGATATACTGTGCGTTTTCGGAATAGGCAATCATAAAATCCATGCTTGCAATGCCGCTCATAGGTGCCATAGCCAGCGAAAACTTATCATCTTTATTCGTATTTTCCTGATTAAATCCGGTAGCGAGTTTCTTAGCACGGGAATCTTTGTAAGGTGAATCATTAAAGAAACCCAGCACTTCACCCGCAGCATCTTCCATGTTTAATGCCAGACGAGCATCATCAATGTCGGTTACCACCATTCCTTTGTCCAGAATCTGAGTGCCAAAATGAATGGTACCACATACTGTAAAGTTATACATGGCCATATCGCCGTACATGGTATTCGAAATCAGCGTTACCCGGTCACCTAGTTTCAGATTCATTTTTTTGAACAGCTCGTTGGTTATCATTATTTCGCCCGACTTTTTCGGAAAACGTCCTGAAAATAGTTTGGATTTTAAATCCATTCGGTTGATTTCGTCATCGCTTCCAAGCAAATGAATGCCCATGCCCATCACGTTGCCCTGCGACTTCGTTATTCCTTTTGAGTCAGGCGCATCCAACAATCCGCCAAACTGAATCCGATCCGTCCAGGTCATGTCCGGATAGGTAGCCTTTAATTTTCTCATCACTCCGTTTATGCCCATAATCGCGTAATCATTGGGCATTTGTGACTGATTTTCCTTATAAGCTTCGGTCATGACTTTTACATGTCCCGTTGAGAATTTAGCAGTAGTTTCAATGCTATCGCTAAAAATCCCACTCATATATGCCTGCAAAAAAACTGTGATTGTCACGCCCAATGCTACTACTATAATAGGTAGCAGACTTCGGCTTTTGTCGCGCAATAATCCGTTTAATAAGAATTTTATCATTTCTTTTTTGAGTTTATCAGTTAATTGGTTGATTGGGTTGATTTGGTTAATTGCTAATTCAATGAACTTAATAAACCCAATCAACTATTAACCTGTTGTTTATTTTACTTTCCCCCTGATTGCATCCGTTGGATTCATTTTAGCAATTTTACGAGCCGGCAAATAACTGACAATTGCGGTTACAATAAGTATAAAAATCATGGTATTAATTACCAAACCGGGTGTTATAGTTGCATACATGGTGTCGGCCATGGGCACTCCAATTTCGCTGGCATCCATGTTGAATGAATAACCATAAACTGCCATATAATAGATGATAGGCGCTCCCCAAATCGTTCCTACAGCAAAAGCTAACAATGCATTTATGGTGCCTTCGAGTGTAAAATGCCAGACTACCTGTCGTTGGGTCATTCCCATCGCTACAAACGTTCCGATTTCACGTTGTCGACGGAAAATAGAGAGCGTTTGGGTATCAAAAATAGCCAGCATGGCCAGCAAAAGGAAAATAAGATACAGAAAACTCGTGCCAATCGATTTGGTTTTTACCAACAACATCGTCGATTCTGTCAGTTTCTCAATACTTTTAAATTCCCATCCCGAAATGAACTCGGTTTTTAATTCAGGTGATTTTATCAGCAAATTAGCACAATTGCTATTCATCGTCATTTTCTGAAGACGGTCGAGCGGAATCCACAAAATACCATTATCGATGGTCGGAATGGAGGATTTAAATATGCCCACAACCCGAATGTCAGCCGCTTCAAAAGTTCCGTTTTTGTCACGCCAGCGAAGTGTTAGCAAATCATTCAAATGAAGTTTGGTTTGTTTGGCCATAAATGCCCCCAAAATTACCGGAATTGCCCCCTCACCCCCTAAAGGGGGAATATTAGATTCGAGCAATGCAGTTGGTATGTTTATTAGTTTCTGATCAGGTCGGATACCTTTCAACAACACGCCCTGCATTCTCCCTTGTGGATAAATGCTTCCCTGAGTTAGCAAAATAGGTTCTATTTTTCTATTTTCTAGGTCTTTTTTGAATACAGCCGGAATTTCCACCGTGCTTGAATCGAACGTGAACGGGTCAAACGGGTCATATTTCGATTGCCAGTATTCACCACCGGCAATTTCCCATTTTACAGTATCATCAACAGCCTGATTGCTCCAGCCTTTCAAAATTCCCTGCAAAATAATTATCAGCACAAAGGAAATTGAAAGAACAAATACGTTGAGCCAGGTTTTCAGACCGTTGCCTATTAAGCTTCTGAAAGCTGTTTTGAATAGGAATGTGCCTCCAAGTTTGCCCCCTAACCCCCTAAAGGGGGAATTTAAGTTAGAATCCTTCATGACTATACTATTTATTTTGAGACTCTGAAAGTCCCCCTTTAGGGGGATTTAGGGGGCTGATATCTTCCACTACTTTTCCATCCTGCAACCGGATTATTCTTCTCAGATAACCGATAACTTTTTCGTCGTGTGTGGCAAAAATGAAACTGGTTTTCAGTTCCTGATTCAACTTTAGCATCGTTTGTAATATGTTGTGTGAGTTGGCAGAATCAAGGTTTGCGGTCGGTTCATCGGCCAGCACCAAAACGGGACGTTTTACCATGGCACGTGCAATAGCCACACGCTGGCATTCACCACCCGAAAGCTGTGCCGGACGTGATTTTACTTTGTCGGTCAAACCTACCCACGCCAGTGTTTCCAAAACGCGAGTTTTACGTTCATCAGCACTGATATCGAGCAATAACAACGGAAACTCAACATTTTCAAACACCGTATAAACCGGCAATAAATTGTAATGTTGAAAAATAAAACCCAGCTTTTCTTTTCGGAGTTGAGCAGCTTCTTTTGGCGTCAGTTTTCCTACCGACTTGCTCAAAACCACGACTTCACCCTCGGTTGGAATATCCAGCGAGCCGATTATATTCAACAAGGTTGTTTTTCCTGAACCACTCGGACCCACCAGACCTGTGAATTCTCCTTCGGAAAACTGCAAATTCACACCATCAAGCGCAGTAAACGAACCCGTTCCGACCGGAAATTTCTTGACTAAATTCTTTACTTCTACTATTGTTTTCATGCTTTAACCTCCCCTAACCCCTCCACAGGAGGGGGATTTTAAGTTAGTATTTTATCTATTTATTCATCAAATTAAACCAAATCAAAAGTCCCCCAAGGGGGATTTAGGGGGCTTTAAAAATTATAATTCAGCATAATCTGAATCCCTTTTCCGGCAAACATATTCTTGCTTTGTGTCTGAGCAGTCACCAACTGCACATTATCCGGATTCCAATAACCGATAGCATAGATACTGAAGTTATCATAGCTTCGTCCCCAGCTCAGGTAATTCATCCATTTATTCTGATCGGGTAGATAAAATACCATTCCCGACAAATTATCCAGCATGGATACTGGATAAGTCAGCATGGCTCCAAGCACGTTTAAAGCAGTTCCTTCAACCAGAAATTTATCTCCCGCATGGTAGCGGAAATACTCAACCGTAACCCCCAGTCCGCTGCCAACAGGTAAGGTGTAATCAGCCCCCACATTCCACAGATCCTGCATTTTTGGTAAATATGCTGATGATATTTTTTGTGTTTCTGTCGAAGTTACACTTGTTTCAAACCAAAGTCCGATACCTATATCCCATTTCCCATCCAACCCAATACGGGTTTCATCAAATTCATCAATTATCGAACCGGTATGAAATTGTTTTGTCCGGTGATGAGTGCTCAAAGCAATTTCTCCCGGTCCAAGTGGAAATTCAATGCGAGCTCCAATTTCAGGTTTCCATTGTGAAGTACTATCCCTTTCGAAACCTTTCGGATTCTTATTCCCTATCAAACCCCAAATCCAGAAATCCCCATTGTTTTCCATAAAATATCTCCCCAACACGCCGTAAACCCCGTCAGTCAGTTGCAAGGGGTCACGCACATCCATCGCATCAAACCACATCAGCGGGCGAAACATTTTTGCCCTGCCGAAATTGATTTTTTGTAAACCGGCACGTACTTCCCAGTTTTCTCCCGAATAGCGCAACCACACCCGATACGGTTTTAGTTGTCCCTGAATGCTATCGTTATGAAAATCGGTATAATTCAGCGAACCGTTCAAATTCAGTGAAGCTTCAAAATTGAGTTTTGATTTGGGTGAAAGCTTAAAATTACCAAGCAGGGTAGGCACAAACCGTCCACCAAATTGCATCGGCACCGGAGTTTGGAACTGTCCGATTCCCCATGCTGTCACCTGACCACTGAACGAAATATGCGTCGAGTCTGACTTTTCAGCTACTAAATAACAAGGCGCTGAAAACAGCAACAAGAAAAATAGTATTTGATTTCGCATAAATTACAGCTTTAAGAGAAAGTTAAACTTTTTTAGAAAATACACAGATAAAAGCTCTTTATCCCCTTAGAAAAATACACGGTAAAATTACATTATTTACTAAATAAACAATAATTTTATCACATTTATTTTTTATTTCGGTTGAAATAATTTTTGAGTCAAGAAATATCTATTCAAAAATAAAAATAACTATATTTGTAGGTTATTTTCAGGTCAATTACTTTCATCTAAAAAATACTTATGAAAAAAGAATATACTTTAGACGAATTACTTCATAAAGCTGCTTCATACTGCTCTATTTCGGAGCACTGTATTTCGGAAGTGGAAGAAAAGCTGAATGCGTGGTGCATTGAATTTGATGAAAAATCAAAAATCATTGAACGCCTTATTGCAGAGGATTTCATCAATGAGAGGCGTTATTGTGTTCATTTTGTGAAAGATAAATTCCGCTTCAACAAGTGGGGTAAAATCAAAATATCCTATGCCCTGAAACAGAAAAGACTTAGCGACGAACTGATTAATCCTGCACTGGCAAGCATCGACGACGGAGAATATGAGGAAATGCTGGCTTCTATCCTGAAAACCGAACTCAAGGGCTTGAAATATGAATTTGAATACGAAAGACAAGGAAAGCTTTTCAATTTTGCACAAAGCCGGGGTTTCGAAAGTCAGGTGATTTATCGCGTGCTCAAATCGATTGACAAATAATGATATAAAAAGTCAAAACCATGAGATACAGTCGGAAAGAAGAAAGATACAATACCATTACACATGCCTTAGGCATCGCTTTTGGAATTATTGCCGGAGCTTTTTTGATTCATAAAGCAATCCATTCTCATAATCCCTGGGCTATTCTCAGCGATAGTATTTTCGTTATTTTCATGATTAGCATGTACCTGGCTTCAACACTCTATCATGCCAAAAGAGATATAAAGTTAAAGCAAAAGCGCCGTAAATTTGACCATGCTGCCATTTATACTCAAATTGCCGGAAGTTATACACCGTTCACCCTGGTAGTTTTACGGTTAAACGGAAGCTGGGGCTGGACTTTATTCGGAATAATCTGGGCATCAGCTGTGCTTGGGGTTTCGTTGAGCTTTATGAACCAGAAAAAAGGCAGCAAATTGGAAACAATCTGTTACGTAGCTATGGGTTGGGTCGTGGTGTTTGCTTTCAAACCACTGATTGACTCACTGGGAGCAAGCAATTCCATATCAGTACTCTACTGGCTTATTGGCGGTGGATTGTTTTATACCGTTGGTGCTATACTTTATCGCTTCAAACAAATTCCCTATACGCACGCCATTTTCCATCTTTTTGTGCTGGGTGGGAGTATTTGCCATTTTATTGCCATTTGGGAAATTAAAATATAACAGCAAACAGGAAAAAGTAAACGGTAAACTGCAAACGGTAAACGGTAAACTGCAAACAGCAAACAGTAAGCGGTAAACAGCAAACAAGAAATAGCAACTAAATATGAATGAATACTCTGATTTCAATCAAAACTTAAGACTTAGAACTAAAAAATTTGCGGTTTCTATAATTTTGTTTTATGCCAAATACTGTAAACAAACAGAAGAGTTAAGAGTTATAGGAAAACAAATCTTAAGATCAGGCACATCGGTTGCAGC
>CAIUTB010000052.1 GCA_903901975.1 uncultured Bacteroidales bacterium | reverse complement strand
GCCTTCACAATCCTGAAAGGTATTCTTGTTTAATCCTCCAAAAAACAAAACAACATCAGCATTCTTCGCAGTTACCACTGCTGATTTCAATAACGAATCCGCATTTAGTTTGGAAGCTATTACACGCCCAGAAACCGATGGTCCTGAAGCATATCCCAAACTAAAGATTATCTGTTCTTTACCATATTTTGCGATTAATCCCTCTAACGGCGAAACTTCATATTTTACTTTCAACATGGATGAACCACCGCCAATAGTCATACTACGACTTGCATTTTCACCTATTACAGCAATTCGTTGATATTTCCCTACGGGAATTGGGAGAAATTGCTTGTTGTTTTTAAGTAACACAATCCCTTCCTCAGCCACTTTTCGTGCCGTTTCACTATGTTCAGCACATACAAATCGTCCAAATGGACGGTTAATATTCATATTGGTTCTGAGAATTAATCTGAGAATACGACGTACTTTGTCATCCACGGCAGAAGCAGGGATTTCTCCTTTTTTCAACAAATTAAGAAATGCAGCTCCAAGAAAATATCTATTGTACGCATTTGCTTCACCTGCATCCAACGCATTGGTATGAGTTCCCATTTCAATATCCAACCCATTGAGTGCAGCTTCACGCGTATTATGCACACCACCCCAATCGGAAACCACCACACCGTCAAACTTCCAGTCGCTTTTAAGTATTTTATTTAGGAGCAAATCATTGTGACAACAGTATTGACCACGAAGTTGACTGAACGACCCCATAATTGTCCACACCTGTCCATCTTCTACCGCTGCCTTGAAAGCAGGAAGATAAATTTCGTGCAATGCCCGCTCACTAAGATTTACATTGATATGAAAACGCCATTTTTCCTGATTGTTCAAGGCATAATGTTTCACGCAAGCCGCCACTCCATTTTGTTGAACACCCTGAATGTAGGGCACAGACATACGAGCTGCCAGATAAGGATCTTCACCCATATACTCGAAGTTGCGACCGTTCAGTGGTGTGCGGTAAATATTGACTCCGGGACCTAGCAGAATATCTTTTTTACGATAACGGGCTTCTTCGCCGACAGCTATTCCATAATCGTATGAACGTGAAGGATTAAACGTTGCGGCAAGACAACTCAATGCCGGAAAGGCGGTACATGAATCAGTAGTCCATCCAGCTGAACCCCAGGAATCCCACAAACCTTCTTCACGGAGGCCATGCGGTCCATCATCCATCCATATTTCAGGAATACCAAGTCGGGGAACACCAGCAGAACTGAACTTAGATTGCGCATGACACATTGCCACTTTTTCTTCTAAAGTCATCAAAGACAATACATTTTCTATGCGTTCTTCTATAGATTTATTCCGATTTAAATAGTCATGGGTAAAACTTTGAGCGTTGAGAAGAAAAAAAGGAAGTGCGAATAGAAAATAAAAAGCTGTTAGAAACTTTTTCATGATTATAAAATAAAATATAAGGGGGTTTTTCAAAGGAATAATAATTCCATTAATTATAAGACACAAAAAAGCAGGGTATCCCCTGCTTTCAAAATAATAATATCAAAGTTTTGAGAGGGAAACACTCACACAATTAACAACAAGAACTGACAGTTTTGTATTTGACTTTTTTAGTTTCGGATTTTGGTTAAGAATTCACGTCCTTAAAAAAACTTCTCAAACCTCTTCTAATTGTAATCCTTTATCAAAAGTAAGAATGCATTATTTTTTAAAATTATAGATTTAAAAGTAGGTGTGTATGACCTGAAATTTAGTTAGCATTTTTTTAATGTGATTTTTTGTTTTTTTTCAAACCTATGTCAGGTCTAAACAGTTTGCACTTGAGTATCACTTTAGTTGCACTTGAGTATTTGCAAAATGCTTCTTATGGAATTTGAAAGAGTGTTAAAATTCCGGACATACTAAAGATTAATTTCAAAACCAATCTTTAGTCATACTTTTTATCAAAGATTTTGAGAATTGACAACGCAAATTTTCAATTCATAACATTACCTATTTGACCGGTATTTTTCAATACTTGTATGCGGTTTTCATAAAAAGGCTTAACTTTGCCTTTCATTGCCTTTTGAAAAAATGATTCATCGAACTACTTAAAGGTTCAGTCGAATTTATTTCGGGCGAATTTATCAACGACATCCTTGGCTTCTAAAAACTTTCAGCTGACAAATGCACTGTTTTTTTCGTAATCCGGATGGAGTACTATAGAAATTATGGATAATACATCTTATACATTCCCCCTTCAGCGGTTAAAGAGTTTTTTTATAACAGAAACCTCTTCCACCAACACATTATTATGGGAAATGCTCCGTAAAGAGCAGTTGCCCGAAGGCTTTGTAGTGCAAACTGATTTTCAGTCGGCAGGAAAAGGACATACCGGAAACAATTGGGAAGCGGAACACGGCAAGAATCTGCTTTTCAGTATGGTGCTTTATCCTCAGAAAATTCAGTTGGACGAATTGTTTCTGATTTCACAGATTGTGAGTCTGGCGATTAAAAAAGCCTTGGAAAAATATACAAATGAAATAGACGTAAAGTGGCCAAACGATATCTATTGGAAAGATAAAAAATTGGCCGGGATTCTGATTGAAAACACTTTTCAGGCAAACAAAGTAAAAATGGTTATTGGTATCGGGCTGAACGTGAATCAAAAAACGTTTCGAAGTAATGCACTCAATCCTGTTTCACTCCGGCAAATCGTTGGTCGCTCAGTCAACCGTAGCCGACTGATGAAATCCATCTGCGAAAATATTTTGGAATTGTATCGGGAATTAAACACAGATTTCATCCGTTCAGAATATACCAACATCATGTATCGCAGAAATGGATTTTATCCCTATAAATCCGAAACTGAAAACTTCAATGCTAAAATAGTAGCTGTTCATTCGGATGGAAAACTGGAACTAGAAACAGAGAAGGGTGAACGGAAGGGATTTTATTTCAAGGAAGTGCAGTTTATTTAATTTCCAATTATTCAATTTTCAATTTTTAGCTCATTCTTACAGTATATTAGCAGAGAAAACATTCAATAATCAGTTTAATTGGAAATTCTTGGCAAGCCAATCGAAGATGCCGTGTAGCGGTAGCGGCATAGCCGAGCGGGTAATTGATTAATTGGTAATTGGTAATTATTTCATTTCTTCATAATCAACATATTCCCCTTCACTTTTATCAAAAATCTTTGTTTTTGTAGTTGGTTGTTGAAAGTCATCTGACTGGGGATTATGGTCTTGAGTATTTCGTTTTCCAAAACTGAAAATGGAACGAACAAATCCGAAAATACTGGAAATAATCATTAATCCTATGAGCAGGATAAAAATGAAAATAAAAAATAAGAAACCTAACATCTTGAATTGACCCCTAACCCCTAAAGGGGAACAGAGTTACTATTGTCTATTAATATTGATAATTTATAATTTCTTTTCTTACTCCCCTTTAGGGGCTGGGGGTATTAAAATACTTGTTCAGCCACCCGTTTCACACTCTGAGTTGCCATCATGCTGTAGAAATGAATACTCGGAACACTATGATTGATAAGATCTTTAGCCTGCTGGGTACACCAATCCACTCCGACTTCCACTGAATCGGCATCAGTTTTACAAGCACGTAATGCTGTTGCAAATTCCTCCGGAATATCGGTGTGGAAAATCTTCGGTAGTACGGTCAACTGATTCATAAAGGTAATCGGTTTGATTCCGGGAATAATAGGAACATTAATACCGTTTGCTTTACACTTATCCACAAAATCGTAATACTTCTGATTGTCGAAAAACATTTGAGTAACGAGGTATTCAGCTCCGGCATCCACTTTTTGTTTCGCATAAATCAAATCCGATTCCAGATTTGGTGCCTCCTCATGTTTCTCAGGATAGCAAGCCATTCCATACGAAAAAGGGGTGACCGGATATTTCATTTTTGAACCATCCAAAAACAATCCTTCGTTGAAATTATTTACCTGAAGCTGTAGTTCGGTAGCGTATTTATGTCCGGTTGGCGAAAAATCACGTTCGTGTTTGGCTTTATCGCCACGCAACAAAAGTAAGTCGGTTATTCCTAAAAATTGTAGGTCAATCAAGGCATATTCAGTTTCTTCGCGGGTAAAACCACTGCAAATTACATGCGGCACAACTGCAATTTTGTACTTATTCTGAATAGCAGCAGCAATAGCAACCGTTCCGGGACGATGACGTTCAGCAACTTGTTCAAACAGTCCGTCCGCTTTTTCCTTGAAAACGAGTTCGCTGCGATGAGTAGTTATATTAATATATTTTGGATCAAATTCACGCAGGGTGTCGATGGTTCGGTAAACAGTTTCGATACCATTTCCTTTCAAAGGTGGCAATAATTCAAACGAAAAGGCAGTGGATTTAGCGGTCTTTATTTTTTCTACAACACTCATCTATAGTTCATAGTTGATAGTTGATAGTTGACAGTTAAATGTCAGCTAAAAACTTACATTAATAATATTTTGGGTGCAAAAGTACTACTTTTTTAATTCAGTGACAAGAATTAAGCAGTAAAACTCACTCCTGTAAGCTTTTCGGAAAGTTCCCAAAGTTTATGGGCATCATTCTCGTTGTGCGATGCTTCGGTAGATTCAACCAAAACAGGATAGCCTTTCATCTCTCTTTTGCCATCCGGTCCGTAATACTGTCCGCCTTTCACATCAGCATCAACCGCAGCACGGATTTCGGGCAGTACACCCATCGAAGCCGGTTGAATCATAAACAAAAACAAGGGGCGAAGCAGATTCATCAGCCATTTGGGTGCTGCATGATTAAACAAATTGGTGTCCGAAACTCCCGGATGTGCTGCAACAGCAATGCTATCTATTTTATTTTTTTCAAAAAACCGTTGTAATTCGTAGGTAAACAGTAGATTGGACAGTTTTGACCGACCGTACGCTTTCATTGGGCTATAATCTTTTCCGTTTTCATACAGCAGATTATCCATATCCATAACACCACTTTTATGCGCCATACTGCTCACATTGACAACCCTCGAATTCGGTGTGGTTTTAAGCAGTTCAAGTAGCTGACCTGTCAATGCAAAATGTCCCAAATGATTAGTTCCTATCTGGTTTTCAAAACCATCTTTTGTCAAACCATAAGGCACCATCATAATACCGGCATTGTTCAGTAATATATCTAAGCGGGAATGATTCTCTTTGAATTGATTAACAAAGCAATGTATTGATTTCAAATCAGTCAAATCAAGTTCCATAACCGAGATACTTGCAGTTGGGTTTAATTCTATCAATTGTTTTTTTGCCTCTTCTCCTTTAGCCAAAGAACGACAAGCCATAACCACAAAAGCTCCATTCTGTCCAAATGCTTTTACCGCTTCAAAACCAAGACCGCTATTACCTCCTGTAACCAGTACTGTTTTACCTGTCAAATCAGGTATACTTTCTATTGTCCAGTTTATTGATTTCATATTTAACTTTTTAAATTGGTGAATTTCAAAATTCTACATAATAGGCAAATAATCCGAGCAAAATCAGCAGTACCCCTGTGATTAATTTCTCGTGATGTTCCAGAAAATCAGATTCAAGTTTGTTGACACCTTTAAGTCCAAGATAAACCAATGCTACCATCATGCTAATGGTAACAATCAGATAAACCAACGAAACGATTAGAATGCCTAACCAACCTTTGGTTGCTGCCTGAAAATAATAGGCTTCAATTTCTATACAAGGTGAAAGAAACATACCGATACACAAACTAATGAGAACGGCCGCTTTTGATTTTTTGGTTTTCAGTTTATTTTTATCCAGGACAAAATGTTGGTGATTATGCTTTGATCTGAAATCCAGAGCAATGTAGATAAAACCAATGGCTAGTAAAACAACCGGAGCAGCTATACGGGTAATATAACTGTAACTCTCTGTAAGTTTAATGCCTACAAATCCAACAATAATCCCAATAATAATGGTGCTGATGGTGTGTGAAAAACCGGTTATAAGGGTTGCAAAAACAGATTCACGTGTGGTCCATTTTTCAGTTTTGGAAATGGCTATCAGCGGTATCCAGTGGTTTGGAACCAATGGATGTATTAACCCTAATAATAAACTGCCAATAAAAATCTGCCACATGTTTCTGCCCTGATGTTAGTTTTATGTTGAATCGGTTTGCATTAAAATAACGCAACCGGCAAGTTTTTGTTTAAAAAATACATTCTCGATTTTCAGATTCTACGGATTCGGGTTCCTGCTTTCAGTCTCCTACCGATTAAATCTGTATTCTCCCATAGAATCAATTCGGTTTGTCTGTTCAATTCCAAAACGGCATTATATCCCAGTATCAGAGCCGGAGAATAAACGGCAGCGCTAATAAAATCAAAAAGAGAAATTTCCGTTAAATCTGAAAGGCCTTGAAGTATCCGGTTAATTTCCGTTGTATCTTCCGTTCCGAAATCAATAAGCATTTTTTTGGGTTCAATCTCACTAACGATTGGATTTTCGACTGAAAAGTCAAGATAATTATAGTTCTTCGTGATTCCGGTAAGTTCTTGTTTGGTCATTCGCTTTTTGAGCGATACAATTGCTGAACTTAAAATTCCGTCAAAAAACGAAGTATGAGAAGATTCAACCGTCGTGTCATTCAGGCTAAAAATGGCAGTTATGGTTTGTTGATCATCCCGCTCAACGACCATTTGTGTGAAGATTCTGTCGGGTTCGCAAAACAACAAATGGCTGCTAACTCGGCTTGTCATAAGGGTTTCAGGATTCGGCTCTTTTTAAACGAATGACCCGATGGTTGTGCAGTCATCAGATAATCATAATTTGGTGCTCCCAGGTAATGTGTTGTATCAGATTCTTGTACCAGGCGCTTTAAGCTATCCTGCTGGAGTCTGTTAAATTCACGAATCAGCCGAATACTGTCGAGGGTAGCATGAAAAACACCCTGATAACCTGAACTCGCCAATAATTGGCCTGAAACAGATTTTATTTTTAGCTTTTGATAAGCCGGCATTCTGAACGTAAACCGCCGCATAATACCATCATTTTTGACAAATTTAAAAGTATGATCAGTTTTACCATTAAAATAGTTGATTCGCAATTCGATGCCTTGTTTTTTGCAGGAATCTTCGGTAGGTATTTTGAGTCGCAACTTGAGCTCATAAATATCACCATAAAGCAAATTATCACTTTTTATCTCAAAATCAAGTTTCGTTCGGACCGAGTCCTTGCTGAATTTATGATGCGTAGGTTTGTTCCAAATATCAAGTCTCTCTTTCCCAATATTAGCATAATCGATGGGGTGAAACTTGTTTTTATCTACATCAATTTGCAAATCAGTAAGTTGTTTAATGACTTCATCATAAACATTTTCAAACTTGTGTGGATTTTTTGTATACCAAACCAGCGAAGAATCAAATTGTGCCTGTGTGATTCCGTTACGTTTAAAAACATTATTGAAATAAGGCGCCTTTTTTGAATAAGGACCGTAATATAAACCCTTTTCACTCAATGTTGCTTCGGTTTTATGCATATCAACCAATACGCTTGTCATTTTACTATCGCTTAAAACCCGGTTAGGTCGATTGCAAGCCGACAAAATCAACATGATTCCAAAAAGGAAAGTAAGTTGTATTAAAGTATTAGTTGTCTGTTGAAACATGAGGTTCATTTTTTGTTTCGAGACTTTCATTCATTTCTTTCCGGAAGAAAATCAAAATAATCCCTACTGCCACGCTGATAGCTGAATCCGCAATATTGAATATGGGGCTGAAAAACAGCGTTTCGCCTGATGCATTTTTAATGAGTGGAAAATAAAGCATGTCCACCACTTTCCCATAAAATAAGCCGGCATAACCGCCACCATCTGGGAAGATGCTTGCAATGGGGCCAAGGTAATTACTGGCACTAAAAATAATTCCATACAAAAGTGAATCAATAATGTTACCCGCTGCACCTGCCAAAACCAAGGAAACGGCCAGTATATAGCCCTTACGCACCTCTTTTTTTATCAGCGAATGAATATACCAGGCCAATGCAGTAACCGCAACAATACGAAAAAGCGTGAGAAATAACTTTCCAATTAATTCCATGCCAAAAGCCATTCCGTTATTCTCGATAAAGTAAATTTTGAACCAGCCAAACACATCAACGTGCTCACCTAGCGAAAAATGCAACTTAACGTAGATTTTTACCGCCTGATCAATAATCAGAATCAGCAAAATCAACAAGACAGACTTTTTGGTTATGGACATGGAAAATAATTTATAATTCATAATTCAAGGAGAATTCGTCTTAGAACCCCTAAGGGGGCAGGTGCCTCTTTATTTAAACACAAAATCGGCAACAAGCATTTGTGCCGCTGCCGAAATGTGTATATATCTTCCAATTATTTCTGGTCGTTTTTGGCTTCAATGCTCAATGTGGCATGAGGAACGGCGCGCAAACGTTCTTTTGGAATGAGCTTTCCTGTTTCACGACAAATTCCATAGGTTTTATTCTCTATGCGAATCATAGCTGATTGTAAATGTTGAATAAACTTCATCTGGCGTTGTGCTAAACGACCAGCCTCTTCTTTTGACAAAGTAGAAGCACCTTCCTCCAGTACTTTAAAAGTAGGCGACGTATCCATAACATCGTTTCCATCCAAATTGGCAATTGCAAGTCGCAATTCTTCGTATTCGCGTTGAGCTTTTTCTAGTTTTTCGGTAATCAGCGCACGAAACTCTTCCAATTCAGCATCTGCATATCTTGTTTTTTCAGCCATGATAGTTAGTATTAAAAATAGGTTTGGAAAATAATTTTTAAAAATCTAGGTTTTATTCTTTTTTAAATTGTCTGCGAAAATAACAAAATACTTTCAGTTGAACAATTATTTTGTTATTAATTTTGAAAGTAGTTTCACTATACTTTTTTCACAGACACTTTTACCTGGTATTCATCAAATTCTAATTCAGTCGCATCGGTCAATTTTTCAACTAACAACACAGCCTTTGCTAATGTTTGGGAGGCTATATATTTTGAATATTCTTTAACGGCTTCATTAATTTCATCACGGGCTTCAATTTCCACTGAAATTTTATCAACAATCTCATACCCGTTCGATTTACGGATATTTTGAATACGATTCACTAATTCACGGGCAATTCCCTCACGTACCAGAGCATCCGTAACGGTTATGTCAAGGGCCACAGTGAGTTTACCTTCGTTGGCAACGAGCCAGCCCGGCATATCTTCAGTAATAATTTCCACATCTTCCACGCTAAGTTCAACATTTCCGGATGACAATACAAGTAAATATTGACCATTGCGCTCAATTTCACTTATTTCATGGCTGCCAAACAAATTCATTGCAGTAGCAATTTCCTTCATTTGTTTTCCGTACTTTTTACCTAAGGTTTTGAAGTTTGGTTTTATCTTCTTTACCAGATTTAGCATATCGTTGTTTGCCGGAATCACTTCAATTTCCTTTACATTCACCTCGGCTTTTACCAGGTCGGCAATATAGCTCAGTTGATTAAAAGTTAGTTCATCAGGTGATGGAATTACAGCTTTACTCAGTGGTTGACGGACTTTTTTATCAGCTTTACGGCGCAATGCCAATATCATCGACGAAGTTTGTTGAGCCAGTTGCATACAAGCCTCTAAATTGCTATCAATCAAGCCTTCATCATAACCAGGGAAATCGACCAAATGAACTGATTCACTGTTGTCTTTTCCGCTAACAGCATTTAAATCAAGGAATAATCTATCTGCAAAAAAAGGCGCAATCGGTGCCATAAGTCTGGTGATAGTTTCCAAACAGGTATAAAGCGTTTGATAAGCGGAAATTTTATCTTCGTCATATTCACCACCCCAATAGCGTTTGCGGTTAAGGCGTACATACCAGTTACTCAGGTTTTCTCCCACAAAGTCGGAAATTGCACGTCCTGCACGGGTTGGCTCGTAAGTTTCGTAGTATTCAGTTACATCTTTTACCAAACTGTTTAGCAATGAAATTATCCAGCGGTCAATTTCAGGGCGGTTTTCCATTGGAACTTGCGCTTCGGAGTAGCTGAACTTATCCACATTAGCATACAGCGAGAAGAATGAATAAGTATTATAAAGTGTTCCGAAAAATTTGCGACGCACTTCATCAATACCTTCCGAGTCAAATTTTAGATTATCCCAGGGCGAAGCGTTGGTCATCATATACCAACGCAAGGGATCTGAACCGTATTTTTCGATGGCGATAAATGGGTCTACTCCATTTCCCAGGCGTTTCGACATTTTATTACCATTTTTATCGAGTACCAACCCGTTTGAAATAACGTTTTTGAATGCCACCGAGCCTCGTACCATAGTACTTATGGCGTGTAATGTAAAAAACCAACCACGCGTTTGGTCAACGCCTTCAGAAATAAAATCGGCAGGAAAGCCCCCTAAATCCCCCGAAGGGGGACTTAAGAGTGCGTGTTTGATGAGTCTGAGCGTTCTGTCCAGTTTAAACAAAACTTCATCGTTTGTAAATCGGATTACACGATATCCATGACTCTTAAGAATTTCTTTTTTAAGCTTATCTAATTCTTTTATTTCTGGCGTATTAAGATACCCACCATCAACTTCAATAACAAGATTTTCTTTTAAACATACAAAATCAACAATGATATCTTCAATAATATGTTCCCTTCTGAATTTGTAGTTTTCAAGTTGTTTTCCACTTAAATTATGCCATAGAACTTCTTCCGCATTAGTTGGATTTTTTCTGTGGTTTTTAGCATTTTCTTTTAAAATTTCGTACAATATCGGGTTTGCAGTATTGTAGGGCTTTTCTTTCTTAAAGTCCCCCTGTGGGGGATTTAGGGGGCTTGTCTCAAATGGATAATGAGCCTGTGCATAAGGCATTGCACCCGAATCGAACCAAACGTCAATCAAATCAAGCTCACGTTTCATCGGTTTTCCGCTTTTTGAAACGAGAACTATGCCATCCACATACGGACGATGCAAATCTATATTTTTTACCGCATAGTTTTCGGCAGTATATTCTCCAACCTTGAAATTTTTATATGGATTTTCGGTCATAAATCCGGCTGCGATTGATTTTTCGATTTCCCCCATCAGTTCTTCCACCGAGCCAATGCAAATCTCCTCCATTCCATCTTCGCTGCGCCAGATAGGAAGCGGAGTTCCCCAATAACGACTACGGCTCAGGTTCCAGTCTTGCAGATTTTCCAACCATTTTCCGAAACGGCCGGTTCCTGTGGAAGCAGGTTTCCAGTTGATGGTTTCGTTGAGCGACATCATTTCCTCACGGCAAGCGGTAGTTTTCACAAACCAACTATCTAAGGGGTAATATAATATCGGTTTATCGGTACGCCAGCAGTGTGGATAATTATGAACGTGCTTTTCTATTTTGAAAGCGAGACCCTGTTGTTTCAGCATCACGCAAAGGTCTATATCGAGTGTCGTTAAATCTGCTGTATCACCTGTTGGTGTTGGAGCTGGAGCAATTTCATATGCATTTTTGACGTAACGTCCGGCAAATTCGGAATACAATGTTGCATTGATATTCGATTCAACAAATTCCGGACTTAAATCTTCCAATTTATAGAATTTCCCTGCTTTGTCAACCATCGGTTGTCGGTTACCATCTTTGTCAATCAGCAATAATGCTGGAATGCCGTTTTGTTTGGCAACACGATCATCATCTGCACCAAAAGTTGGAGCAATATGAACGATTCCGGTACCATCTTCAGTAGTAACGAAGTCTCCGGTGATAACACGGAAAGCGCTGCCCCCTAAATCCCCCTTGGGGGACTTTTGGTTTGGATTAACCCAAGGGATTAGTTGCTCGTATTCAATTCCGGCTAAATCAGATCCTTTGAATTCAGCAAGTACCTTAAACGGAATATTTTTGTCGCCGATTTTGAAATCTTCAAACGCTAAATCTGCATTTTTAGAGTTGAAATGGGCATTCAGCAATTCTTTAGCTAAAATGTATTTTACACGATTTCCCAAATATGGATTGAAAGATTCAACCAGCAAGTATGTAATATTAGAGCCAACACAAAGTGCGGTATTTGAAGGCAAAGTCCAGGGCGTGGTTGTCCAAGCTAGGAAGAAGACATTACTGCCCCCTAAATCCCCCTTGAGAGACTTTTGTCCTTTGAGCGCTTCAGAAATCTTTGATAAAACATTATCAGTATCAACTAAGACTTCTTCGTTTGTAAAACGAATGACTTTGTATCCGAGACTTTCTAATAGATCAGATCTTAATTTATCGTACTCGGCAACTTCTTCATTTTCATGATAACCACCGTCAACTTCAACAACTAATTTCTTTTCAATACATACAAAATCAACAATACAATCTGCTATAATGTGCTGACGTCTGAATTTATATCCGTCCAGTTGTTTGCTTTTTAGTTGTAACCATAAAGCATCTTCAGCTGAAGTCGGATTTTTTCTATGCTCTAGTGCTAATTCTTTTATTCGAGAATAAATAGATGGTGATGCTGTTAAACAATCGAGACTTTCTTTATTTGTACTCTCCAAAAAGTCCCCCAGGGGGGATTTAGGGGGCAGGTTTTTCACCTTAAATTGCGCTACGCAAGTGGTATCTTTCACATCCCGATAGCAACCGGGTTGGTTAAGTTCGTGGGTAGAAAGTCCGGTTCCGGCAGCGGGTGAATAAGGCTGAATAGTATAGCCTTTATAGAGTAAGTTCTTGTTATAAAGTTGTTTGAGTAGCCACCAAAGAGTTTCAATATATCGGTTATCATACGTAATATAGGGATCATTCATATCCACCCAATAACCCATTTTGGTAGTTAGATCCTCCCACTCTTTAGTATATTTCAATACATCCTTGCGGCAGGCAGCATTGTAATCATCTACACTAATTGTTTTTCCAATATCTTCTTTCGTAATTCCCAGGGCTTTTTCCACACCAAGTTCCACCGGAAGTCCGTGCGTATCCCAGCCGGCTTTACGTTTCACCTGAAAGCCCTGCATAGTTTTGTATCGGCAAAAAACATCTTTAATTGTACGCCCCATGACGTGGTGTATGCCCGGCAGTCCGTTAGCAGAAGGTGGTCCTTCATAAAAAACAAACTCTGGCTTTCCTTCACGGATTTCGACACTTTTGTGGAATACATCGTACTCCTTCCAACGATTCAACATTTCCTTGTTTACGTCGGAAAGATTCAGACCGGAATATTCTTTAAACTTATTCATATATACGAATTGCAGGAATTATTGGGAATTTCAGGAACTAAAAGGAATTTTAGTATAGCTGAAACAAATTAACCCCTTATCTGATTAACTGATAACTGATTTAGGGTTGCAAAATTACAAAAAATAAATGGAATATGATATTCCTGAACATTACAAAAAGTGCTTTTATCGGACATTTGACAGTTCAATAAAAGCTTCTTGATCTTGTTTAAAATTCTGGCTGTTAACCTATGAATAAACTGGTTAGCCCACTTTCTTAATGTACGTTTATAACAATTAATAAATTTTTCCACAGATTATTGTGAATTTAGTCTAACTTTGTAGATTACAAAAAGATGAAATTTCAGAGTTGATAACTAACAGAAAATCAATTAGTCAATGGAGTATAAGATATACAGTATTATTACAGGAAGCGGAAGTTACATTCCGACAAAAATTGTAACAAACGAGGATTTCATCTCGAATGAGTTTTATGAATCGAACGGTATAAAGATCGAAAAGTCCGGTCAGGAGATTGCTGATAAATTCCACGAAATCACGACCATTGCGGAGCGTCGTTACATTTCGGACAATATGAAAACCACCGATATGGCATATCTGGCAGCAATTGAAGCTATCAAAGCTGCAGGAATAGAACAGGAAGAACTGGATTATGTTATTGTGGCCAATAATTTTGGTGACACAACGCCCAGCAACCGTGCTTCAGATAACATACCCGCAATGGCTTCCAAGATAAAACACAAACTAGGAATCAAAAACCCCGAAACTATTGCTTACGATATTACTTTTGGTTGTCCGGGTTGGTTACAGGCTGTTATTCAAGCGGATTATTTCATTAAGTCGGGCGATGCTAAAAAGATTTTGGTAATTGGTGCCGATGTACTTTCACGTATCAGCGATCCCCACGATCGTGACTGTATGTTGTATGCCGATGGTGCAGGAGCTGTTGTGTTGGAAGGTCGTGAAAGCTCCTCTCCTATTGGAATTATTGCCCACAATACACGTTCAGATACCTTCAGTCATGCCGGACTTCTTCATATGGGAGCTTCAAATAATCCAAATTTTGAAAATCCTAAAGACCTGTTTCTGAAAATGAATGGGCGGAGGCTATATCAATATGCCCTTGAAACTGTTCCACAGGCCATAAAAGCCTGTGTTGACAAAAGTGGGTTTTCAATAAATGAGGTAAAAAAAGTATTGATTCATCAGGCCAATGGTAAAATGGACGATGCCATTCTAAAGCGACTTTTCAACCTTTATGGCATTCCAAATGCCCCCGAAGATATTATGCCAATGACAGTACAAAATTTAGGAAATACCTCCGTGGCAACACTCCCAACCTTGTATGACCTGATTATTAAAAACAACATGAAAAACCATCAGATCCACAAAGCTGATGTATTGATTTTTGCTTCAGTTGGTGCCGGTATGAATATCAACGCAGTAGTTTATAAAATGGAGTAGAAAAAATGGAATAGATTTGAAACCGCTAGTTTAGAGGTTGAATGACAAGAAAATAGATACCAACATAAAAAAAAATGACCAATAAAGACATCTTTTTTTATGTTTAATTTACTATGAAAGTTTTCTTCAAATCTAACTGTTCGTACTCCGTGTATCTTTCACTACCACGTCATGCGCACCACCTTCGATAATACTGGTAGAAGAAACCAGTGTAATTTTGGCATTCTGTTTCAAATCATTTAAATTGATTACACCACAACTGCCAAGGGTAGATTTGATTTTACCCAAGGTGATGTCTAGATTGTCTTTTAGTTTACCTGCATAAGGAACAAAACTGTCTACACCTTCTTCAAACTTCAGACTATCACTGCCACCCATATCGTAACGTTGCCAGTTGCGCGCGCGATTTGATCCTTCGCCCCAGTATTCCTTCATATAATTACCATTTACCATTAATTTTCGGGTAGGGCTTTCGTCGAAACGGGCAAAATAACGTCCCATCATAATAAAATCTGCCCCCATGGCCATGGCAAGTACCATGTGATAATCCTGTACGATACCACCATCGGAGCAAATGGGTACGTAAATTCCAGTTTTTCGGAAATACTCATCTCGAGTCTCAGCCACTTCTATCAACGCTGTGGCTTGCCCCCGACCGATCCCTTTCTGCTCACGGGTAATACAGATTGAACCTCCACCTACGCCTACTTTTACAAAATCAGCTCCGGCTTCGGCCAGATAAAGAAATCCATCAGGATCTACTACATTTCCAGCTCCCACCTTAATATGTTCACCGAATGAAGCCTTGATATATTCAATTGTTTCCTTTTGATAAACGGAAAAACCATCGGATGAATCGATACACATAATATCAACACCAGCTTCAATCAATGCCGGAACACGCTCTTTGTAGTCGCGGGTATTAATTCCTGCTCCTACGAGCAATTTCATATTATCATCAGAAAGTTCATTGGGATTGGCTTTATGGTTTTCGTAATCTTTCCGGAACACGAAGTTTTTTAAATTTTGTTTGGCATCAATTATAGGTAAACAGTTTAGTTTGTGATCCCAGATTATATCATTTGCTTCGCCTATTGAGATACCAAACTCTCCGGTAACGAGTTTTTTAAAGGGAGTCATAAACTCCTTTACCTTCATATCGAGATTATCACGGGTTATCCGGTAATCACGTCCGGTTACAATACCCAGCAATTTACCATCAGAAGTTCCATCGTCGGTAATTCCTATAGTTCCATGTCCCGATCTTTCTTTCAAAGCAACCACATCGCTTAATGTATGTTCGGGAGTCAAATTGGCATTACTTACCACAAAGCCTGCTTTATAACTTTTTACTTTGAACACCATCTCGGCCTGTGTCTCAATATCCTGAGAACCGAAAATAAAGGAGAGTCCACCATAACGAGCCAGGGCAATAGCCATCTTGTGGTCAGAAACCGATTGCATAATAGCCGAAACAAAAGGTATATTAAGCGAAATAGAAGCTTGTTCTCCTTTTCGGAATTTTACAAGCGGGGTTCTCAACGAGATATTTCCCGGATTACATTCTTTAGTCGTTAAACCGGGTATCAACAAATACTCACTAAATGTTCTGGAAATGTCGTTTAAAATATGTGCCATAGGTGGGTTGAATAAAAGTTTTGCAAAGATAGCCAAAATTCAATTAGCAGTCAAATATTTTCAAATCCTTGTTTCTCAAAACCAAAGATTGAGTTATTTAAAGAGATAAAAATGACAATAAGAGTTGTTCAGAACAAACTTAGCTTAAAATAACGATTAATAATTGCTAAAATTATCTTCCCATCGTTTAAATTCAGATTATAAATAATAACTTTGCAATGCTTTTTTAAATCGAAATATAACAAAACAAGAAAAATACCGTTTAAATTCAAATATATTCATTCGTGTTAATTGAACTCAACTCATTAAATCATTTCAATATTTTTATGAAACGAAAATCTCCAGTAGTCATTTTAGTAGCTTTATTGGCTTTATCTGCAAACACATTTGCCCAATCTACCGATCCGGTTATGATGACCATTAACGGAAAACCTGTTTTGAAATCGGAGTTTGAATACATTTACAACAAAAACAATTCAAACAACTCACTCGATAAAAAAACCCTGGAAGAGTATGTTGACCTGTTTGTAAATTTCAAATTAAAGGTCGAAGAAGCTAAAACACAGGGAATTGACACCACAAAATCTTTTATCACCGAATTGGCGGGATATCGTTCACAG
Organism: uncultured Bacteroidales bacterium; assembly: GCA_903901975.1. Classification (GTDB taxonomy): domain Bacteria; phylum Bacteroidota; class Bacteroidia; order Bacteroidales; family Paludibacteraceae; genus Paludibacter. The sequence continues at coordinate 13,364 of CAIUTB010000052.1, read as the reverse complement.
TTGACAAAGCCTTATCTGACCGATTCGAAGGTGGATGATGCTACGTTGCGCGAAGCCTATGACCGCTCGAAAGAAGATGTTGATGTGAGTCATATTTTAATACGTATTCCACAAAATGCGACTCCGGCTGACACCCTGAAAGCATGGAATGACATCAATGCTATCTGGAAACGGGTTCAAAAGGAAGATTTTGCTAAAGTGGCGAAAGAAAAATCGCAGGATCAGTCGGCTGAACAAAACAGCGGTCATATCAGTTGGATTTCAGCTTTCCGTACTGTATATCCATTTGAAACAGTGGCTTATAACACTCCGGTTGGAAGCATATCGAAACCGGTTCGCACCGCATTTGGATACCACGTTTTAAAGGTTCATGCCCGCCGCAATTCATTAGGCGAAGTGTTGGTTGCACATATTATGATTTTCACCTCGAAAGGGGAAGATGCCGTAAACAAAAAAGCCAAAATTAGCATTGACTCTATTTATCAACGTATTAAAGCCGGAGATGATTTTGGAACGTTAGCAAGTAAACATTCGATGGACAAAGGTTCTTCGGTGAAAAACGGGGAACTTCCCTGGTTTGGTACCGGCCGTATGGTTCCCGAATTTGAAACAGCCGCTTTTGCACTAAAAAATAAAGGCGACTATTCAGAACCTATTCAATCGTCTTATGGATGGCATATTTTAAAACTGATTGACCGAAAAGGATTAGCTTCGTATGATGAGTTGAAAGCTGATCTGGAACGTAAAATTAAACGTGACGAACGTGCAAACCGTGGTCAACAAGCTTTTTTAGCGAAATCAAGAACTGATAATAATTATCAGGTTGATGCTGCAAAGCTGAACGAATTCTACAAAGCAGCAACCAGCCACAAAATCAGTGATTCAATATTTATTACAGAAGTAGCGAAATTAGACAAACCGCTGTTGAGTTTTGCCGGTAAGAAATACAGCCAGGCCGATTTTGCAAAATACCTGAAGAAAAATAACAGCTCAGATAAAACAATTGCTTCGGAAGTGATTAATGAAAAACTGGATGCCTTTGTTGATGCCGAATTACTCACTTACGAAGATACTCAACTTGAAAAGAAATACGACGATTTCCGCAACCTGATGCAGGAATACCACGACGGAATCTTGTTGTTTGAAGTCAGCAACCGTGAAGTATGGGACAAAGCTTCGAAAGACACTCAAGGTTTGTCGAAGTATTTCAAGGCTCATAAAGACACATACAATAAATGGGATAAACCTCATTACAAAGGCCGTGTGATACTTTGTAAAGATAAAGAAACCTTTGATGCTGCACAAAAAATTGTAAAAAAATCGACACCCGATTCAATTGAGAAATACTTACGGGTTCGGTTGAATGATAGCATTCAACATGTGAAAGTTGAAAAAGGATTGTATGTTCCGGGCGACAATAAAGTGGTTGATAATCAGTTCTTCAAAACAAAAGATACATACGTTCCTACAAAAGAGTATCCTTATGCATTTATTGTAGGAAAACCAATATCAAAACCGGAAGATTACAGCGATGTTCGTGGATCTGTTACGGCTGATTATCAGGAATTCTTGGAAAAGGAATGGATTAAAATGCTTCGTGCCAAATATCCGGTTAAAGTGAACGATGATATTCTGAAAACGGTTAAGAAAAACTAATATAAACTGAAACGCAAGAATAAAAGACCTAACTTTGTCTTTTATTCTTGCGTTTTGTTTTGTCTCCAATCGTAATTTAATCCTTTGAAAATGAATAAATTTACTTTCATCATTCTCTTACTTTTTGCTGCTCTCACAAATTCATGTGGTCACAAAACACAGGATGTCAAAGGCAAACCGATTCTTGAAGTGGAAGGCAAATACCTGAATGCTGATGAAATTCAGCAAATTATACCACCCAATGTAAATGCTCAGGACAGCACCGAAATTGCCAACAGTTACATAAAGAAATGGGTAACTGACGTATTAATGTACGAAAATGCAAAGCGAAACCTAAGCAATAAAACTGAAATTGAGGAATTGGTGGAAAGTTATCGCAAATCGCTGACAATTCATCAGTATCAGCAAAAAATGATTGAACAACGTTTGCCCAAAGAACCTTCGGAGGAAGATTTGAAAGCATTCTATAACCAATATAGCGACCAGCTGGCACTGAAAGAAAATGTTGTCAAAGGTTTGTTGTTAGTTGTTCCCAAAAATGCGCCAAAACTTCCCAGTGTTCGCAGTTGGGTTCAATCGGCCAATGCAAAATCGCTTGAAAGTATTGAAAAATACAGCATTCAGAATGCCATTAGTTACGATTACTTTGGCGACAAATGGATGGAATTGAGCGAGATACTCAAGAAAATCCCACTGAAGATTGAAGACGCATCTAAATTTGTTTCTAGCAATCGGTTTGTGGAAACTTCAGACAGCACACAACATTATTTTCTACGAATTTTGGCTTACAAAACAGTCGGCCAGGTGGAACCTTTCGAAATGGCACGAAAACGAATTTCTGTCATTTTGCTCAACAAACAAAAGGCAGAATTTATCTCGAAGTTTGAAGATGAACTGTATAACGATGCAGTTAACAACGAATCGGTAAGTTTTTTCAACAAAAAGAAAAAATAGTTAGCGCCCCTTTACTGTGGCTTTTTAAACTTTACAAAACAAGCAAATAATAACTAAAAAGGCTGAAAATCTGTACCTACATGAGAATGTAAAAGTATAGCCAGCGCTCGCTCTCAACACTCTTCCGATAAGCATTTTTTAAGTTCTGTATTTTAACAAGAGAACTATATTCGACGAAATCGTATACAAATTATTTCAGACTTAATAAAAAGTGTAAAATGAATCCTAAAGTTGATATATATTTAAGTAAAGCCCGAAAGTGGCAGGAAGAGTTGGAGAAATTGAGAATGATTATTCTTGACTGTCAGCTTACCGAAGAATTGAAGTGGGGTGTTCCGTGTTATACTTTTCAGAAAAGCAATATCGTTTTAATTCATGTATTTAAAGAATACTGTGCCATCTTGTTTATTAAAGGCTCTTTGTTGCACGATGCAGATGGAATTCTAATTCAACAAACAGAGAATGTGCAAGCTGCGCGGCAGATTCGGTTCACAAATGTTGGAGAAATCGAAAAGATCGAAAATCTCTTGAAAGCGTATATTTATGAAGCCATTGAACTGGAAAAAGCCGGTTTGAAAGTGGAATTTAAAAAAACCACAGATTATACTGTCACAGAAGAATTTAAGGAGAAATTAGTTGAAATACCCGCTTTAAAAACTGCTTTTGAAGCACTGACACCAGGAAGGCAAAGAGCTTACCATTTTTATTTTTCTGTACCCAAACAATCCAAAACACGGGTGTCGAGGATAGAAAAATGTTTAGAGCAAATTCTCCAGGGTAAGGGATTAAATGATTAGTTTATAGGATAAGCAACTCAAATTGATTTTCAGTATTTCCTTGTAACCGAGAATGATGTTTTTGGGAAAAACAATACCGGCAGGGAAACTCCAACCACCAGCGCAAACAGAATAAATAGTGTAGTCAGTCCGTTATGGACGAAATCCAGCATAAAGCCCTGCGATTTAATTACATCGGCAGTACGCATAAATTTGATTAAACCCAGTATAGTGCGATAAGCAAATAATCCCGGAATCATTGGAAGAAGCGAAGGAAACGAAAAAACTTCAGCAGGACAATGAATAATTCGTGCAAATAAAATGCTCAATAATCCGATACAGGAGGCAGCAACAAAAGTTGCCATCGAAATATCAAGCATGGCATAATGGATAAGTGCAAACCGCAATCCGTGACCAATAGCAGCCAGCAAAGCAGAAACAGCAATCGCTTTTCGCGAAGGATTCGAAATGACGGCAAATCCAATGGCAGCAATAGCAGCCAATGAACCGTCAATCAGAATCAAATGAATCATTTCAGTGTTTATCATAATTTTTCCAATCCTAAGATTAACATAGAAACAAACAATCCAAGAGCAATACAGACAATCAGACTCGAAGCGTTGACCAGCCGGGCAATTCCGGTAAGTACATGACCTTCGATAATATCCAGAATAGAATTAATAAGCGGAACACCGGGAATTAAAAACAAAACGCTGGAAGCTAAGGCAATTTCGGGTGTAATACCCCAGTGAAACACGTAACCCAAGCCTGCCAACAGAGAAGCCACAAAAGCACTGGTGCTAAATACAATCAAGTGATTAATGTGTTTTTTTATCATTTCCTGTCGGGTAAAAAATCCTGCCAATGTAGCCAAAAATACCAGTCCAACACCGTAAATATCCCCCTTAAACAATGCACAGAAGGAAGCGTTAGCACAGCTCACAAGTAACAAAACCAACCAACGTGACATTCTTTTTTGAACCACAATATCATGGAAACGGTTTATTATTTCTTCGAACGTGAGGTTTTTGTCAAAGGTATCCCAGCTCAACGAACTCAGATCGGACACAATAGTGAAATTAAGCAACAAAGGTTTGGTTTTCTTTATCAGAGTCAAGCGGTTCAGTTGATCTTCTTTGTTGGTAATCGTCATCATAATGCTCTGCTGGAAAACCGAAAGTTCAATAAAATAACCGAAGGTAGCTGCCATGCGAGAAATATTCTGAATAATCCGCATAGTGTGAGCCCCCGAAGTCATTAGCTCAGCAGCAATATCGGTCAACAAATCAGCAATCTCCTGAATGTTAGGTTCTTTTTGATTAGTTTGATTGATCATTGAGTTTTGTTTGAAAAACATTATTTTGGCTGCAAAGGTAATAAAAAGCCCTCATTTATTTGGTTGTGTACAAGTTTTTGAGTAAAATTGCACAACAATATCAGAAAGCATAAACTGTATGGTTATCACGATGTTTTGTGAATATAAAGTTCTTATAAAATGAAAATTGAAAAATTTGATGTAACCGGCATGTCGTGTGCGGCTTGTGTGGCAAGCATCGAGAAAAGCGTTAGCAAACTAAACGCTGTAAAAAGCGTGAATGTAAATCTGCTGACCAATACCATGAGCGTCGATTATGACGATTTGCAGCTTACCACTGATATGATTGAAAAATCGGTGGAAATGGCCGGCTACGAAGCTCATGTAAGACCTTCGGTTGTATCTCAACCAATGAAACAGACACCCAAAGTAGATTTTGCACTCGAAGAACAAAAGGAACTGAAGCGTCACTGGATTACTTCGCTCATTTTTCTTATACCACTACTGTATGTTTCTATGGGACATATGTTGGGGTTACCTTACCCCATTTATTTACATAATACTGAATTTTCATTCTATTATGCATTTATTCAGTTCTGGTTGCTGATGCCAATCATGTACAACAACCGGAGCTACTTCAGCAAAGGGTTTAAAAGTATTTTACGAGGCTCACCCAATATGGATTCGCTCGTTGCCATTGGTGCTGGAGCGGCTATTTTATACGGTGTTTATGCACTTTTCAGGATAATGTATGGATTGTTATACGGATATTATGAATCTGTTCTTCATTACCGAAACGATTTATATTTCGAATCTGCTGGTACAATTCTGACATTGGTTACGCTGGGTAAATATCTCGAAGCCAGATCGAAACGAAGAACCACTGATGCGATTAAACGATTAATGGATATATCACCGAAAACGGCCAATGTAATCCGGAATAAAATTGAAATGGAAATTCCGGTTGAAGAGGTTGAATTGAACGAAATGGTTGTGGTTCGTCCCGGTCAACTTGTACCGGTTGATGGAGTAGTTATCAGTGGAAATTCTTCTGTCGACGAATCGCCTTTGACGGGAGAAAGTATGCCTATTTTTAAACAAAAGGGTGACACGGTACTTTCTGCAAGTATTAATAAATCCGGCTCATTTACTATTCGTGCAACGAAAGTAGGGAATAACACGACCCTTCAGCAAATCATTCAGTTGGTGGAAGAAGCGTCGTCGTCGAAAGCTCCTATTTCCAAACTGGCTGATAAAATCAGTGCGATTTTTGTACCGTTGGTAATTCTCATTGCCATTATAGCCACTATAGCCTGGAAAATGGCGGGTCAGCCCTTCGATTTTGCATTGTCCATCGGTATTGCAGTTTTGGTAATCTCATGTCCGTGTGCGCTTGGACTTGCAACTCCGGTGGCTATTATGGTGGGAACAGGCAAAGGTGCGGAACATGGCATTTTGATTAAATCGGCTGAATCGCTCCAAATGGCATCAAAGATTGATACAGTGGTATTGGATAAAACCGGTACATTGACTGAAGGAAAGCCTCGTGTTACTCATATTATCACAGCCAAATCTACGACCGAAACTGAATTGCTCGAAATCGCCGCTTCGCTGGAAAAACCATCTGAACATCCATTGGCAGAAGCCATTCTGCTAAAAGCCAAAGCGGAAAAAATTCATATTCAATCGGTTGAAAACTTTCAGGCGATTGCCGGACAGGGTATAGAAGGACAAATAAACGGTAAAAGTTATGTAGCCGGCAATCTGAAACTGATGACCGACCGCAAAGTGAAAATGCTTGATTTTGAAACACTGTCGGACAAACTTGCCGATGAAGGAAATACACCTTTGTTTATCGCTTGCGGGAAAACTCTGATGGGAATTATTGCGGTAGCCGATGTGCTGAAACCAAGCAGTATTCAGGCTGTTGAACTGTTTAAAAAACTTGGCATTAATGTGATTATGCTTACCGGCGATCATGCCCGCACAGCCGCTGCTATTCAGGCTCAACTGGGTATTTCGACAGTAATTGCCGATGTATTGCCACAAGATAAAGATAAAGAAATCAGTCGTTTGCAGGCCGAAGGAAAAATTGTGGCGATGATTGGTGATGGAATAAACGATGCTCCTGCCCTTACCCGGGCTCATCTTGGCATTGCCATAGGTGCGGGTACGGATGTCGCTATAGAATCGGCTGATGTGGTACTGATGCGCAGCGACTTGTTGGATGCGGTCACTACCTTGCGACTGAGCAATGCCGTAATGCTGAACATTAAAGAAAATTTGTTCTGGGCATTTTTCTATAATATTATAGGAATTCCGTTGGCTGCCGGTGTATTTTACAATCTGTTGGAATGGAAGCTAAATCCTATGTTTGCTGCCGCCGCCATGAGTTTCAGTTCGGTTACGGTAGTGTTGAATGCTTTGCGGTTATTAGGTTTTAAACCTGAATTTGAAATCAAAGCTTATAAACCAAATCGGTTCAAAATTGTTATACCGAAAGCTATCACTGCAACGATACAAAATGGAACTGATAAATTAAATAAACTGATAAAAAAATGACAGAAAAAACATTGCAAATAAAAGGAATGAGCTGCGGTCATTGCTCGGCTCGTGTTGAAAAAGTACTGAATGCCATCGATGGTGTGAATGCAAAAGTGGATTTGGAATCTAACTCTGCAAAACTGATACTCTCGAAAGAAATTAGTGATGAAGCACTCAAAACTGCTGTAGATAATATCGGTTACGAAGTGGTGGGAGTGAAGTAATCTATTACTAAAATCGTAAAAAAGGCAGTTTCAAAACCATTGAAACTGCCTTTTATTTTATATTTTTTCTTTCAAAAACTTTCCTGTATATGAGCAATCGCAGTTGATTAGTTCTTCCGGAGTTCCTTCGAACACCACATTTCCTCCATTATCGCCACCTTCGGGACCAATATCAATAATATGGTCGGCGCATTTGATAACTTCAATGTTATGTTCGATAATAATCACCGTATGACCTTTTAAAATCAATGCATCAAAAGCTTTTAAGAGTGTTTTTATATCGTGGAAATGAAGTCCGGTGGTTGGTTCGTCGAAAACAAAAATGGTTGGTTCTGGCTTTTCGTTAGCAAGAAATGATGCTAGCTTTACGCGCTGACTTTCACCACCCGACAGCGTACTGCTTGACTGTCCGAGCTTGACATAACCCACACCTACATCCTGAAGTGGTTTCATTCGTTTTACAATTTTCTTTTCGGTGTTGCCGGTTTGTGCCGAGAAAAACTCAATGGCCTGATTCACGGTCATTTCAAGGACATCATAAATATTTACATCTTTATAATGAACATCCTGAATGTCCTGTTTGAAACGTTTACCGTGACAATGTTCACATTCCAGTACCAGGTCGGCCATAAATTGCATTTCCACCGTTACCGTTCCTTCACCCTGACATTCCTCGCAGCGACCGCCTTGGGTATTGAATGAGAAATGCGATGCAGAGTAATTCATTTGCTTCGACAATTGCTGGTCGGCAAAAAGCTTGCGGATTTCGTCGTAGGCTTTGATGTAAGTAACCGGATTAGAACGTGACGAACGTCCTATGGGATTTTGATCTACAAATTCAATGTCTTTGGCCAATAACATGCTGCCTTTCAGTGTTCCAAACTGACCGGTTCGGTCGGCAACTCCTCCATAATGTTTTTTCAGGGCGGTATAGAACACATTGCGTACCAGCGACGATTTTCCCGAACCACTCACACCGGTAACAACTGTCATTACATTCAGTGGAAATTTTACATTTATACCTTTCAGGTTGTTTTCACGTGCTCCAAGTACTTCTATGTAGTTATTCCACTTGCGACGATGCGTAGGAATGTCGATAAATTCTTCTCCTAAAAGGTATTTTAATGTAAAAGAATTAGAAGTGTCTAAAGTCCCCCTATCGGGGGGATTTAGGGGGGCTGTTCCCTGAAAAACCACTTCGCCACCTTTTCGTCCAGCATACGGACCAATGTCGATGATATAATCGGCAGCTCGCATAATTTCCTCGTCGTGTTCCACCACCACCACGGTATTTCCTAAATCGCGCAGTTGTTTCAGCACTTTTATCAACAAATGCGTATCGCGCGAATGAAGTCCGATACTTGGTTCATCCAAAATATACAATGAACCCACCAGGCTACTTCCCAACGAAGTTGCAAGATTAATACGCTGACTTTCACCACCCGAAAGTGAATTCGATAGACGATTCAGGGTCAGATAACCAAGTCCGACATCCAATAAAAAGTGAATGCGGTTATTTATTTCAATCAAAAGGCGTTTAGCAATGGCTGCATCCTGTTCGTCGAGCTGAATATTTTCAAAAAACTCATTCAGTTTTCTTATCGAAAGCAGTACCAGCTCCAAAATAGATTTTCCACTCACTTTGATATACGAAGCTTCTTTTTTCAACCGGCTACCATTGCACGAGCTACAGGTTGTTTTTCCCCGATAACGAGCGAGCATTACGCGGTACTGAATTTTATATTGATTGGCTTCGAGCATTTTGAAAAAAGCATTGAGTCCTTCAAAGTATTGATTCCCTGTCCAAATTAACAGACGTTGTTCATCGGTCAGTTCGTAAAACGGTTTGTGAATCGGAAAATTAAACTTTGAAGCACTGTGAATCAGCTGATTTTTCCATTCACTCATTACCTCGCCTTTCCAGCAAACCACAGCGTCTTCGTAAATCGAAAGTGTTTTGTTTGGTACCACCAAATCCTCGTCGATGCCAATCACTCGCCCGAAACCTTCACAAACAGGACAAGCACCAATTGGACTATTGAAGCTGAAAGTATGAACAGTTGGAGTTTCGAACTGCATTCCATCAGCTTCAAAACGTTTAGAAAAAGAAAGAATTTCGGATGTATCTGAAGTAAAAACTTTCAATGAGCAAACTCCATTTCCTTCAAAAAATGCTGTTTCAACAGAGTCGGTAAGTCGGCTCACTGTTTCCTGATTATGATCCACAGTTAAACGGTCGATAATCAGATAAACTTCAGGATTATTTTTGCTTAAGGCATTCGTTTTAATAAAGTCAGCTATCTGTATCGTTTCCCCCTTTGCTTCAATTCTACTAAACCCTTGCAATTGAAGGCTATAAAGTTGTTCAATGAGTGGTCGGTCTTGTGTTGCAATTACCGGAGTCAGCACCATAAGGCGGGTTCCATCAGCAAATTCCATAGCTGCATCAATGACATCTTCCGATTCGTGTTTCTTTACCAGTTCGCCCGAAACAGGAGAGTAGGTTTTACCAATACGGGCATAAAGTAACTTGATATATTCATAAATTTCAGTAGAGGTACCCACTGTTGAGCGTGGATTACGGGTATTTACCTTTTGCTCAATGGCAATGGCCGGTGGAATTCCTTTGATATAATCTACTTCGGGTTTGCTCATACGTCCCAGAAATTGACGGGCATATGACGAAAGACTTTCTACATAGCGACGCTGACCTTCTGCATAAAGCGTATCAAATGCCAGCGATGACTTTCCTGAGCCCGAAAGTCCCGTAATAACTACTAGTTTATTGCGTGGTATTTCGACATCTATGTTCTTTAGATTATGAACTCTGGCACCTTTTATGATTATATTTCCCTGTTTTGACATGATTTATTTTAATTCATAATTCATAATTGAAAAGAAAACCTGCTTCTTTTGTCAACTATCAACTAATAACTATCAACTAATTTCGACCTGCAAAGATACGATTTAAGAAATGAATATTAAAGGTTCAGTAATCACTAAAGAATAAAACTATTTTAAATCCAAAATGTTCTAATGATATAAATATATAATAATTATACTGAATATCCATGGAAAATATTCAGTAAAAATGAATAAATTAGCCATAATACTTGACTTTACGAATAAATATTGATTTTTATTGAGCAAAGCCCTTGTTTTATGCAAAATATATTGTACTTTTGCGGCGAATCTAAATAATTATACAAATTTATGAAAAACAAACGTAATCGTTTACAGATTATCTCTGAAATTCTCCGGTCAACAGTTGTAGGAAGTCAGGAAGAATTGCTCAAAATTTTAAGTGACCGACAGTGTGATGTAACCCAGGCTACTTTATCACGGGATTTAAAACTCCTTAAAGTTGCCAAAACTCCGCTTTCGAACGGTGCATACAAGTACATTTTACCTTCGTACAACAAACCGCTTCCAAACACAGGTTCATTCAATACACTGATAGCCCATGGTGCTGTTTTGAGTCTTGAATTTTCAGGACAATTAGCTGTCGTGAAAACAAAACCCGGTTATGCCAGTGCTATAGCCTGGGATATTGACAACAAAGCTACTGAAAAGGTATTGGGAACTATTGCCGGTGACGATACTATTTTAGTTATACCCCGTGAAGGTGTTAGCCGTGAAGATATTCTCGATATGATGAATATCACCTTTTCCGAAAGGGATTAATTTAATTTACTTGCTGATAATAAAGTATTTCTGTATCTTTGTTGCCCTTTTGCAAAAAAGGCAAAGTGTTCTGTTGACAATATGAAAACAGAAAGGATTAAGTAATACATTTTTTTAAGAGTTGCTTTCCAAACTAAAAAGAACTCATTTAAGTTGAAAATGGAAAAAGAAATTGCCGTTGATGAGATAACTGTACAAGTTGCAGATGAGCATTATTTATCTTATGTTGATACTATTTTGAGTACTATAGCTGAGGCAGCCAAAGTTCGCGGAACGGGTATTGCCAGACGCTCTCCCGAGTATATCGAGCAAAAAATGAAAGAAGGAAAGGCGATTATTGCTTTAGCAGGTGACGAGTTTGCCGGATTTTGTTATGTTGAGAGCTGGGGAAATAAAAAATTTGTTGCCAATTCAGGATTGATTGTTGTCGATAAATTCCGTGGAAATGGATTGGCTAAACGTATCAAACGTAAGGCATTTGAACTTTCGCGTAAGCGTTATCCTGATGCTAAAATATTTGGTCTTACTACCGGCCTGGCAGTGATGAAAATCAACTCGGAACTAGGTTATAAACCCGTCACTTTCTCCGAACTAACAGATGACGAGGCTTTTTGGAAAGGCTGTCAGAGTTGCGTAAACTATGACATCCTTCAACGCACTGGTCGTAAACACTGTTTATGTACCGGTATGTTATTCGACCCAGAAAAAGATATTGAAAAATAATTTTAAATTTAAAGATTTACAATTTAAAGACTGTCGTCTATTGACCGTCTACTTGAGACTTGGAAAAAATGAAAGAAAAAGTATTATTAGCATTTAGTGGAGGATTGGACACCTCGTTTTGCGCCATGTATCTGGCTCAGGAAAAAGGATACGAAGTTCATACTGCTGTTGCCAATACCGGTGGTTTCAGTGACGAAGATTTGAAAGCTATTGAAGATAAAGCTTTTCGTTTAGGTGCAAAAACTCATGTAGCTTTGGATGTAACTCAGGAATACTACGAGAAAAGTATAAAATATATGGTTTTCGGAAATGTATTACGTAACGGAACTTATCCAATCTCAGTTAGTTCCGAACGAATTTTTCAGGCCATTGCCATTATAAATTATGCCAAAGAAATAGGTGCCGACTATGTTGCACACGGAAGTACCGGTGCCGGAAACGATCAGGTACGTTTTGATTTGACCTTTGATGTACTGGCTCCGAATATCAAAATTCTGACCCCAACACGCGACATGGTGTTGACCCGCGATTATGAAATCAATTATTTGAGAGACCATGGTTTTAAAGCTGATTTCACAAAAATGGAATATTCCATCAATAAAGGTCTTTGGGGAACTTCAATAGGTGGAAAAGAAACACTAAAATCCGAGCAAACTTTGCCGGAATCAGCTTATCCGAGCCAAATTGAAAAACAGGATGAAGTTTCTGTTACCATTGAATTTGAGAACGGTGAAATTTGTGCCGTAAACGGTGAAAAGAAGGCTAATAAAGTTCATTTAATCAATAAATTGGAAGAAATTGCATGTAAGTATGGTATTGGTCGTGACATGCATATTGGTGATACGATTATCGGGATTAAAGGTCGGGTTGGTTTTGAAGCCGCAGCTCCGCTTTTAATTATTAATGCACACAAAATGCTTGAAAAACACACACTTACCAAATGGCAACAATACTGGAAAGACCAGCTCGGCAATTGGTATGGGATGTTTTTGCATGAAGCTCAATATCTTGAACCAGTCATGCGTAATATAGAACAATTTCTTCAAAGTTCACAACAAAACGTGACTGGAACGGTCATAGTAAAACTTCGTCCGTACAGTTACAGCCTTATTGGAGTAGAAAGTCCGTTCGATTTAATGAAAACTGACTTTGGCGAATATGGTGAAATAAATCGTGCCTGGAGTGCCGATGATGTGAAAGGTTTTACCAAAATTCTTGGCAACCAAATGAAGATCTATTATAACGTACAGAAACGGAACGGGAAATCATAAAATTGTGACAATGAATTTATTGATTTACAATTTTTGTTGCCGAGCATCGACATAGGATAAAATCAATAAAACTAAAAAAATCGAGTAGGAAGTGAGCGATTAGTTCGCTCACTGTCCTCTCACACCACCGTACGTACCGTTCGGTATACGGCGGTTTCTTAATTTACACACGAACAGAGCGATAATAAGATGAGAAAAATAAGTAACCAGCCTTTTG
>CAIUTB010000051.1 GCA_903901975.1 uncultured Bacteroidales bacterium | reverse complement strand
TGGTAGAATTGAAAAATAAGTACCAACTAGAATTGAAACTTTATGAAAACGATGCCAAGAAAAAAGCCGAAATAACAAAGAAGTACGAAAAGGATGTTTCAGCAATGAAACTGAAAATGGCGGAACAAACTGCTGAAAATATTTCTCAGATTGCATCAGCTGCTCTGAAGCTATCAAACAGTTTGCAAGAAGCTGAAACTATTGGGGTTGACAATAAATACGCACAACAACTTAATGCAGCAAAAAAGGCAGGGCAGGATACCACTGATATCGAGGCCAAAGTCGAAGACGAAAAAAAATCAATCAAAAAAAAATATGCTGACATTGATTTTGCCATCAATGTAGCTCAAATCATTGCTTCAACGGCATTGGCAGTGATGAAAGCAGCACCCAGTGTTCCACTGATGGTGTTGACCGGTTTGGCAGGTGCAGCAGAGTTAGTGGTTGCCGAACAACAACGCGAATCAATTAAAAATCTTTGGACCGGTGGTTTTACCGACGAGGGCGATAAATACGAAGCTCGTGGAATTGTTCATGCAGGAGAATTTGTAGGAAATCAGGAAGCCACCCATCACCCGCCAATTCGTAATTTTTTCAACTTAATAGATCATGCGCAGCGTACCAATACAATTGCACGAATAGATAACGATGCCATTGCCCGGGCATTATCGATAAAACAAGGAGCTGGCTCATTTTCTGGTTCAGGAACTTCAACCGCAGGCAATCAACCGATAACTATTGATTTGTCAGCCGTGGTGGCAACTATGCGAGAAACAACCGCAGTAAATGCCGCTTTGTTAGCTGAAATTAAAAAAGGCTTTAAATCCAACGTGTCCGTTTCGGGGAAAGGTGGAATCAAGGAAGCAATGGACAAATATGACAATCTAATGAATAATATATCAAGATGATACAACTTTTTGTGAACAATTCCGAATGCGAATTGCCCTATGATTTCAGTTACACCATGTTTGACGAAAACCCCGAAATAACCAATAACGGTGAATTTTCGCTTGACATGACTTTATCATTGCTTGAACCCAGAAATGCCATTGCATTCAACTTCATAAACCGCTTGAATGTGGTCACAATCAATAAAAATGCAGATGCCTATATCATTGAAAATGGCAAGGTAAAACATGGAATTGTGATAATTTCCGATAATACGGATATATCAGTAACTTTTCAGTTTGCTGCCGGTAATTCTCAACTGAATTATAACCTTAAAAATGATACCCGGAAAATTTGGGAATTGGATTGGGGGGAAGAAACCCCGATTGATTATGCCAGAGCATTAAATAGTATACGGTTTCTAACCGATGGAAAAAATGATAATTTTATTTGCACACCGATTTATATTGGAACTAAGGTTTATAATGATTATATCATAGATATAAATTTGCACGCTCACCCCTCCAAAATTGTTGGGGTGAACAATATCTTAATGCAACCTTATATGTTGTATTATATCAAAAAATTACCGTCTTTGCTCGGTTTTTCCCTAAAATTCAATGAATTGGAAAACGATGAGAGAGCATTAAAAATGTTTATTATCAATTCAATTGATTCTTTATTTTATGCCGATGCATTGCCGGATATGACAATATCTGAATTTGTAAATGCAATTGAATCATTTTTTAATGTCCTGTTTTTTGTGGATAAAACGGATAAATCAATATCGATAGAAACACAACGATTAAGGTTAAGTCAGATTGAAACGATTCAGGTAGAAAACGTATTGGATAGTTATGAACGGGATTTATCTGAAACTGAGAAAAATGCAAAACTGGGTTTTACTTCAATCAAATATAATTTTCCGGATAATGAGTATTTTAAATACCAGCAAATTTCTGATGATAACTTGAAAAAGATTACTGTTCAGAATTTTGCAAATATTTCAGCAATCAAAACTGCTGCTAATAATGCAACGCTGACCGATAAAAATATAATTTACAGAGATAAAGAAACTGGTAATGATTATGCACTGGTTACACCCACTAAAAAGAATTATTACACTGTTGATGGTGGCTCAGGAGGACAACTGACATTGATAAATAAATTCAGATCATTCATTGAAGATTCAACCAATGAAACAAACGAATTGATTTTGAAGATTCAACCGGCACAAATACAGGCTTATAACTTTACAGTCCCGTGGTTTTGGGATAATAGTGGTTTTCCGGCATATCCGCAGGTAATGACTCAAGCACCGTTAAGTAGTAACGTATACGGAGTTAGAGAAGTTGATTTTGGTCTGAAACATAATATTGAAACCGGAATAAAAAATGTTACAAGAAACACATTTATTGAAGTTTCACTATACAAAGGGATGCAAGAAATGTATATTACAAAAC
>CAIUTB010000050.1 GCA_903901975.1 uncultured Bacteroidales bacterium | reverse complement strand
TGTTTCGGTGAAGTTGAAAAGTGCGTTTGACAAGCGGGTTAAACTCAGAGATTTGCTTTATGCCAAAATAATGATTACAAAAGCCAACATAGATATAAATGAGCATGAAAAATTTAAATCTTTTGTTGACGCAAAAAGGAAAGAAAATGCTTATTTTGGTCGGACATTAGATGTTTATAACCAGAATTATAATAAGGTTGATTCAATAGAAATGGCTATAAAAAATGATTTGAATCAAGCTAGAAAACTGAGTCAACCACTGAAACATTTTTATATTCTGACAAAGGAATAGAATAAATTTATTGTCAACTGATTAAAAATTCCAATTGTATTTCTCAAGCAGTAAACTTGTCTATGATAGGTTTGTTGCTTTATGATGTTATCATTAAATCAATGAAAAAGAAATGTTTTCTAAAATTGAACTAAAGAAGAAGAAAAAGCATTAGTTTTGTGCGTCCATTATTAATTTGTCCCAAATAATTGACAAATGAGATAAGGAAACTCAGGTATGATACTATTTTTTTATTATGGATAAAAACAGCATATTGACTATCACCAAAACGGAGGAAATAATTTCCAGAATGAAAAGGGATGATAAATCTGCCATGGATGAGCTGTTTCATTTTTATTACCATCGCTTGTTTCATTTTTCAAAGTCTATCCTGAAAATTGAAAATGAAATAGATGATATACTTCAAGATGTTTTTGTAAAGATTTGGTTGAACCGTACTAAAATTGATAACGCTGAAACATTTAATGCTTTTATTTACACTATCACCAAAAATGAGGTATTGAACCTAATCAGATCCAACTTAAGAAATCAAAGCTTTCGGAATGAACTTTATACCCGCGCGGTAGCTGAAGAATATCAAACTCCAAATGAAATAGAGTATACTGAAATTAAAGCCGGAATTGATAAGATTGTGGCAAATCTACCGCCTAAACGGCAACAGGTTTTTATTTTAAGTCGTACAGAAAGCCTTTCAAATAAAGAAATCGCACAACAATTAAATATCTCTGAAAAGACAGTTGAAGACCATATTACTCATGCAATAAAACATATTAAAAGCTCAATGAAAGAAATGGGACTTATCTCAATACTATATTTATATCTTTTTTTATAATTTTTCTCACTATGAGCAGGGGATGTTTCATCCTTTTGTGTATTACCTATACAACATGGAAAAACTATTTAGAAAATATTTGAACGGCACCTGTACTCCGGAGGAGTTTTCCGAAGCATTGGAAGCTTTTTGTGGAGAAAATACCAATATCACTATGTCGTCTGACATGCTGAAATTGTGGAATGACACATTAAATGCAGCTATTAAGAATAAAGAAAACAGTCAGTTGCTCGACAAGATTCATCATCGCATTGCATTGGAAGAATCAAAAACGGCTGTCCGACGGTTTAGTTTATACAAAAATCTGCTTAGAGTTGCTGCTGTATTGATAATAGCTTTGTTTGGAACTACCCTATTATTTTATTATCAACCACAAAAACAGCTTTACAGTGAAGTGGTTGAAACAATTACAACTCCGTATGCTGCACGCACCAACTTTAAACTTCCTGATGGATCAGAAATATGGTTAAACTCCGGTTCAACCATCTCTTTCCCTAAACAATTTGGGAAAGAACGAAATATTGAATTAGTTGGTCAGGCTTATTTCAAGGTTGTAAAAGATGGAAAACATTTTGTTGTCAAAACAAGTTCAGGGAGTGTTGAAGTAATGGGAACTTCGTTTGATGTAAAGGCTTATAAAGATGAGAATTTCCAAACAACCCTGGTAGAAGGATCGGTGAAGATTAGAAATCTTCTGAATCAAGTTGCTATGTTGAAACCAGGTCAACAATCCATAATAACTCCTGGCAGTGATTTATCAATTAGCGAAGTCAATACAAATCTTTCCACTTCCTGGAAAGAAGGAAAATTGATTTTTGTAAAAGAGCCGTTTCAAAATGTAGCTAAGGAACTCGAAAGATGGTATAATCTGAAAATTGAATTGCAGGGTGAAAAATTGAAAGCACTTGGTTACACCGGAACTATAGAAATGGAAACCCTGGGTGAACTTCTTGAGCTTATAAACACTACAACTCCAATCAACTATAATTTCAACAAAAATACCAGAGTCCTTCAGATTTCGTGGAAAAATAATTCCACTAAAAACTGAGGTGTAAAATTATAAATAATCAAGCAAACATTAGAAGACGTAAAGGTGAGAATGGCCACTTTAATCTTTTATTTTCTTTTGTTCAATAACCAAATCAAGTAAATCTAACATCATGAGTAAATTGCTATTTAAGCATGGCGACAAGCCATTAATATGTCTTGTTTTTAGAATGAGAATTTTCCCTATTCTCATTCTAATGATCTCACTTCTAAGCTTTTTCCCTGCATCAACTTATTCGCAGATCACAAAGTTGACCTTGAATATGAAAAACAGCTCGTTGCTGAGTGTTCTCAAGACCATAGAAAGTAAAAGTGATTACAAGTTCTTTTTCAATGATAAAATAGATGTAAAAAAGATTGTTTCAATCGATGTGAAACAAAAATCTATACCCGAAATACTTGACCTGTTATTTGTGAATACCAGCATTAAGTACAAAATCCTCGGTCTGCAAATTGCATTGTATGATAAAACGGAGATGGAGCCCGTTTTGAAAGAACCTCAACGAAAAAAAATATCCGGTAAAGTAACAGATACGTCAGGAGCTTTACTGCCTGGCGTTTCTGTTTTAATAAAGTCAACTAAAATTGGAGTTGTTACTGATATCTATGGTTTTTTTTCATTGGATAATGTCCCTGAGAATGCTATTTTGCAGTTTTCCTTTATTGGATTGAAAACATTGGAAGAAAAAATTGCCGGAAGAAAAGATATTAATGTTTCAATGGAAGATGGAAGTATTGTATTGGATGAGGTGGTAGCCATCGGTTATGGTACAGCACGAAAACGTGATTTAATTGGTTCTGTTTCATCAATTAATGGAAAATCATTAAGGGATATTCCGGTTTCTTCAGCTGCTGAAGCAATTGTAGGTCGTTTGGCTGGTGTACAGGTTACTAAAACTGAAGGATCACCCGATGCTGAAATGAAAATTCGTATCCGTGGTGGTGGGTCACTCACCCAGGATAATTCTCCACTTTACATTGTTGATGGTTTTCCGGTCACTACCATTAATGACATAGCTCCAACAGATATTGCTACGATTGATGTATTAAAAGATGCATCCTCTACTGCTATATATGGAGCTCGTGGAGCAAACGGTGTTATTCTGATAACCACAAAAGGTGGATATGAAGGAAAAGCAAAAGTGAGCTACAATATGTATTACGGACTTAAACAAATTACGAAAACACTCGATGTGCTAAATCCATATGAATATGTATTATATCAACGAGAACTTACTCAGGACCTATACTTTGATCGGTATTTTGGTGCTGGCGTGGATATGGATTTATATAAACATATGGCGGGTACCAATTGGCAGAATGAGGTGTTTGGAAGAACCGGCAACAGTATGTATCATAATTTATCTGTTACCGGAGGATCAAAAATATCAAAATACAATATTAGTCTTACCCAAAACGATGACAAAGAAATAATGTTGGGTAATGCCACATCCAGAACCAATTTTTCAGCAAAAACAACTAATAAAATAAATGAATGGTTAACGTTGGATCTCAATACCAGGTTATCAGATGCAAACATTGATGGAGCAGGGACTTCTGCAAATGGTAGATTGGCAGATGCTATACAATATAGACCTATTAATGGTTTAATGGAATATGTCGATTACAGTTTAACTGCAACAGATTATGAAGCTGCCTCACAGTACGTTTTAAATCCCGTAAAACAAACCAATGATGATTATAGACGATCGAAGTCTTTAACCTTTAATTTCAACGCAGCTGCAACAATTCAATTTACAAAAGATTTGAATTATCGCTTTGAATATGGAACGCAATATGGCGACATTACCAATAACCGGTTTTTTGGAATCAATACATGGAATGTATTTAATTATGCAGGACAGCCACTCGCATCGATTCAAAAAACATCGGTGAAAAGTTACAGGCTAGCCAATATGTTAAATTATATCAAAAGAGATTTTTTCCCTGGAAGTAATGTTAATGTCATGCTTGGTGAAGAATTAAATTCCTACAAAACATTTGATGTTATCAGTTCATCTAAATACTTCCCAAAATATATCGATGCTGTGAGTGCATTGAGCATGATGAATCTCGGTACACCCGATCCAACTCAAACTGCCGATAATCCGGAAACTAAGACCTCTTCTTTTTTTGGACGTGTTATGTATGATTACAAGGGGAAATATTTGCTAAATGCCACTTTGCGTGCAGATGGATCCAGTAAATTTGCACCCGGTTATCAATGGGGATACTTTCCTTCAGTAGGTTTAGCTTGGCGTATCTCTGATGAAAATTTCCTTAAAACAGCCAAAGATAAATGGTTGAGCGATCTTAAGCTTCGGGCAAGTTTTGGAGAATCGGGTAATAACCGAATTTCTGATAATGCATGGCAGAAAGTGTTTTATGTCAAAACAGATACCTGGTATGCCAATGGAAATGAAACATCACCGACAACCTTACTTACTCCTATCCCAACACTTTCTAACCCGAAACTTAAATGGGAAACAACTATTACACGAAATATAGGACTTGATTACAGTTTCTTTAATCAGCGCTTATCTGGTTCGGTGGAAGTTTATCAAAACACAACCAATGACCTTTTAATCTCAGCTACAGTGCCCTCAAGTACCGGATATACCAATCAATGGCAAAACATCGGACAAACCTCCAATAAAGGTGTGGAGTTTGTATTGAATGGTGTACTTATTGAAAAAAAAGACTTTCGTTTATCAGCATCCTTTAATATCGCATTTAATCAGAACCATATTGATAAACTAGGCGACACCAAGCAATGGGAACAATCGTCTAATTGGACAGGTGCAGGTGGACCAACCGGAGATTATCTTATTAAAGAAGGAGGTTCCATTGGACAAATGTATGGATATGTGACTGACGGGATGTATTCGTTCGATGATTTTACTTATGCAAACGGTACTTACACCATCAAACCGGGAGTACCTGATGATCATACATTAATTGGGCCTCTGACCAACCGTTTTGAACCAGGTATGTTAAAGCTAAAAGACCAAAATGGTGATGGAATAGTTGATACAAAAGATAAAGTGGTAATTGGGAATGCAAATCCAATACATACCGGTGGTTTTAACCTCACGGCTCAATTTAAAGGGTTTGATTTATCCGCATTTTTTAACTGGGTATACGGAAATAGCATTTACAACGCCAATAAACTTCAATTCTCGTCTGAGCTCGCTTCACGAACTTTCAGAAATATATTAAATACCTTTAATTCTGATAATCGGTTTACGTATATCAATCAGGAAACAGGTAAAATTGTCAGTGATCCCGTTCAATTATATGAGATGAATAAGAATGCCACTATTTGGTCGGCTGATATGATGAGTGCGCCATTACATTCATGGGCAGTAGAAGATGGATCCTTCTTACGGTTTAATAATTTGACGATAGGATATTCGCTTCCGAAGAGTGTTCTAAAAGCTCTAAAATTAAGTCAATTGCGTTTTTATGGGACGTTATATAATATCATAACCTGGACAAATTATACCGGATATGACCCCGAAGTGGATACCCAACGGTCTACTCCATTAACTCCGGGAGTCGATTATTCGGCTTATCCCAGAAGTCGCTCGTTTAATTTAGGTCTTAATTTAGAATTTTAAAAATAAAATTATGAAAAAATCTATTAAGTATATTTTACTGCTGTCAAGCATATTCACCATTGTTTCGTGTAACGACTATCTGCAAACGAAATCCAATTCTACATTTACAGAGACAACCGCTTTTGTTAATCTTGATTTTGCTACCAAAAATGTAAATGTTATTTATAATCAATTTACCGGCATATATATGTATGATTTTATATTAATGTATACAAAATGTGACAATGATATTGAAGTTATATTTACGACAGGTGATGATGGTTCTGTTGCTAATATGGCACATTATTCGGCTACACCCGGAAACTTATATATTAAAGAGATGTGGAATACTTTTTATAAGTCGATAGAAATGTCGAATATTGCTATCGATAACCTCCCCAAAAGTCCAATATGGACCGGGGAATATTCAACTGCAGCGCATCAATTGTATGGTGAAGCTGTTACCCTGAGGGCCATGAATTATTTCGAACTGATGAGTCTTTGGGGCGATGTACCATTCAAAACTACATCAACCCAGGCCGGTGATAATTTTAATCTTCCAAAAACAGACAGGGATTCTATTTACGAATTCCTCATTAAAGATTTGGCAAGTGTAGAAGATTATATACCCTGGATGACCGAAACTCATACTGCAGAACGCGTGAACAAAGGATTTGTGAAAGGTTTACGGGCCAGAATGGCATTGGCTTATGCGGGTTATTCACTTCGAAATAAAACCTTCGAAACGCGACGTGGAAGGTATTGGCAGAACTATTATAAAATTGCCAATACGGAGTGCAAGGAGATTATGGAAAGTGGAAAACATAAATTAAATCCTAATTTTACGAATGTCTTCAAAAATCTTCATACCTATACACAGGACTTGACATACAATGAAGATATATTTGAAATTGCCTTTGGTCGGTTATATAGTGGTCGACTTGGATACAGTTTTGGTATGCTATTTTCTTTAAGTCCTGCCGACCCTAAATATGGTAAAAGTGGGGGCGCCGTCCATGTACCTTGTTCCTATTTTTACACTTTTGACAAACTTGATACCCGCAGAAATGTATCTGCAGAATTATACAGTTATAAAGATCCTTCTAAATTAAGCAAACAGACTTTAAATGCACCTTATGATATGACTGCTACCAAGTTTAGAAGAAACTGGATAGTACCTTCGATGGGTGGAGATTTGAAAAATGCTGTTTATACTGGTGTTAATTTCCCAATTATGCGCTATAGTGATATCTTGTTGATGTTTGCAGAGACTGAAAATGAAATAAATAAAGGTCCTACGGCTGCTGCCAAAGATGCTTTGACACAGGTTCGTCAACGTGCTTTCAGTGCTTCAGATAGTCCATCAAAAGTAACTTATTATGTCGATTCAGTTTCTTCAAGTAAAGACGGTTTTTTTAATGCAATAGTTAATGAACGTGGTTGGGAATTTGGTGGAGAAATGCTCCGTAAGCAGGATTTGGTGAGATGGAATATTCTTGGGTCAAAAATTGCAGAAATGCAGCTAGCATCGCATGATATAATATTCGATGTACGGAAAGATGTTCCAAATTATATTTATTGGAAGTACAATGATGATGGAGAAACAATAAACATTTTAAATCCCGATTACCGTATTCCCGGTACCCAACAAGTGGGATGGAATGCCGCTTATATGTGGGGTTGGGCGAAAACACCTGGCTATTATTCTGGAGTTATGGAGCAAATTGCACATGGATACGACCCTGCCAAGAATAATCACTTATACCCAATAGCAGCAGATATTATTAATACCAGTAACGGGGTTTTGAGCAACGATCAAATACCTTGATAATATAGAATTTACAATTTCATATAGCTGTAAATAAGCATATTATACATTATATAATAGAATTTATATAAATTTAAAAATAGAATCATGAAACCAATAAAACATACTATTATCAAGTCATTCGGCATACTATTATTGATGTCTCAAGTATTATACTCATGTAAACCCGATGAAGTTATCGTTACCCCACCTGACAGACTTTTTGCACCCGCTTTATTTGGTGGGTTGGTAATTGCAAATACTATAGGATTTAACTGGACACCCATTGCCAATGCAAGTTATCAACTCGAGTTGAGTAAGGACAGTCTGCTGTTTACAACCGATTTAGTGGTTATTCCTTTGGATGGAATTACCTACTATACTTTTTCTGATTTATGGAGTAAAACCAGGTATTCTGCGCGAATAAAAGCGGTAAGTAAAGATCCTACGCTTAAAGATTCCAAGTTTCTGACCTATACGTTTAAAACTGGAGTCGAAAATATTTTTTATAATATTGCAGATGCTGATATTGCAACTGATCAGGTAGTATTAAAATGGACTATTGGGAAAAAAGTTTCCAAAATTGTTTATTACATTGATGGTGCTGAAGATGCAACACAAAACGTTACGATTAACTTGACAGATTCTGAAATAGCAGCTGGAACAAAAACTATAGTGAATTTGATAAGTACTACTACTTATGACTTTGAAATATATTATGGTGATATGCTTCGGGGTACAACTTACGCAACGACATTATAAAGAAAATATCTAAAAATTATTTATGAGGGGACTTTAAACTAATAATACGGTTGTAATAAAAGAACCATTTTTACCGTACATACACGACAAGGAAAATGTTTTTTTTGTATTCAATAATGCAAATAACAAAATATTCCGATGAAATCAACTTCAATCTACTTACTTCTCTGCTTTTCACTCTCTGTTTTTCCCTCTTATGCCACAAGTTCAACACCTGGCAACGTTGAAAACCTAATTTCTCCACCCGAGACTGAAACGAGTAACAGCATAACCGTGTTGTGGAATAATGCTCTTGATTACAAGGATGTTGTTGGATATGACATTTATGTGAATGGTTCTAGTGTTGGATTTTCAAAAGTTACAAATTACACGATAAATGGCCTAAAGCCAAACAGTAACTTTAAAATTTCTATAGTTGCAAAAGATGCAAATGGCAAAAAATCTGAAAATTGCAACCCAATAACGGTAAAAACAAAACCACAAGGAAAAATTTTCAACATCCTTAATTATGGTGCAAAAGCTGACAGCGGAATCGTAAATACCCGAGCCATTCAAAAGGCGATAGATGCTTGTACGGTTGGGGGAATTGTGATTATACCTACAGGCACTTTTGTTAGTGGTGCACTTTTTCTGAAAAGTAATATGACTCTTTATATTGCAAAAGGAGGGGTATTGAAAGGAAGTGCTAAAATAGAAGATTATTTGCCATTCATAAAAACCCGTTTTGAAGGTTGGGAATTTCAAGCTTTCGGGAGCCTGATTACAGCCGGAAAATTAGACGAGAAAGGTCCTTGTAATATTAGAAATATCAGTATCCGGGGCGAGGGTAAAATTAGTGGTGGCGGTGCTTTATTGGGTAAATCCATGACCGATAATAATCCAAACGGGGCAAGAGGTCGTGGACGATTAATCTGTTTGATGAATTGCGAAAATGTGAATATTCAAGGATTGACCATCGAAGAATCACCTTGTTGGACAATCCATTATACTTATTCCAAAAACGTTACCTGTAACGGATTAAACATAATAAGCACAGCCCCAAATGGTGATGGTATTGACCCTGATTCATCTATTAATTCATATATTTTTAACTGTTCATTCTCTACCGGTGACGATTGTATTGCCATCAAATCAGGTAAAAATCCGGAGGGCAATATGGTGGCCAGACCTTGCGAAAATGTTTATATTTCCAATTGTAATTTTATAGAAGGGCACGGTTTGAGTATCGGTAGTGAATTATCGGGAGGAATAAAGAACGTTCATGTAATTGATTGTGAGTTGGGAAATTTAATGCATGGCCTTCAAATCAAAACTACTGAAAAACGAGGTGGTTATGTGGAAGATGTGTTAGTGAAGGACTGTAAGCTCCAAAAAATTACCTTGTTCACGTCACTTCCTTATAATAATGATGGTGAGACTGCGCCAGCCTTGACAGGGTTG
>CAIUTB010000049.1 GCA_903901975.1 uncultured Bacteroidales bacterium | reverse complement strand
TGTTTCGGTGAAGTTGAAAAGTGCGTTTGACAAGCGGGTTAAACTCAGAGATTTGCTTTATGCCAAAATAATGATTACAAAAGCCAACATAGATATAAATGAGCATGAAAAATTTAAATCTTTTGTTGACGCAAAAAGGAAGGAAAATAGTTACTTTGGGAGGGCATTAGATATATATACCCTAAATCACAATAAGATAGACTCAATTGAGTCGGCTATAAAAGATGATTTGAATAAGGCAAGAGAACTTAGCAAACCTATCATGCATACCTACTTGTTAACTAAGGAATAGGTATTAAATCTAATAATCATTTTAATGGTCGAAAACAAAATGCAATTATCTTTAGATTAGTTTCTTTATTATCTAGTTGAAAAATCAACAATCCATACTATGCTAAAATATAGAATTTCCGGTGCTGTTTTATATCTTTTATTTTTGTACTCCACAGTTTTTGCTCAAGTAAATCCTTCTGAAACAAAAAAAGAGATTATGCTGTTGCAAAATGAAAAATGGTGGGGCGGAGCAGTAGTAGATGGTCCAAAAATGCCTTATAATCAGGATACTTTTGTATATAATCAGTATGCAAATTGCAAGGGAAATCAATCTCAACCATTATTTATTTCCAATAAAGGTCGGTTTATTTGGAGTGAGAAACCCTTGAATATTGAATTCTCAAAAGGCAAAATTAACGTTGAAGCCAGCGGTGCAGAAGTTATAAGCGGCAAAAGTGGAGAATCTCTAAAAACGGTTTACAACTATGTGAGCAAGCAATTCTTTCCTGCGACCGGAAAAATTCCTGATTCACTTTTCTTTAGCAATCCTCAGTACAATACCTGGATTGAACTTCAATATAATCAAAATGAAAAGGATATTTTGAAATATGCTCAGGCGATAGTTGACAACGGATTTCCAACTGGTGTATTGATGATTGATGATAATTGGCAGGAATATTACGGTACCTGGGAATTTTCGGGTACCCGATTTCAGCATCCAAAAGCGATGGTTGAGAAATTGCACAAAATGGGCTTCAAAGTAATGCTTTGGATTGTTCCATTTGTTTCATCAGATAGCCCAAATTTTCGGCAATTGGCAGCTAATAAATCATTAATTTTTGCTGATAAGGAAAAAACAAAACCTGCCATTGTAGAATGGTGGAATGGTTACAGTGGATTACTGGATTTTTCTAACCCCGATGCAACTACATGGCTTTCAAGTCAATTGAAAAACCTTGTGGACAAATACGGAATTGATGGTTTTAAGGTGGATGGTGGTAATCCCAAATATTACGATGGACTTTATTCCTTAAACGATGTGATTCCGAATGAACAAAGCGAATTGTATGCAAAAATTGGACTCGATTTTCCACTCAGTGAAGTGAAAGATACCTGGAAAATGGCTGGTCAACCCATTGCTCAACGATTACGAGACAAGTTTCATACCTGGGACGACTTACAACTTTTAATTCCTGATATGATAGCATTGGGATTAATCGGTCATCCGTTTAGTTGTCCTGATATGATTGGTGGCGGGGATTTGGTATCTTTTAAAGATTTATCGGTATTAGATGAAGAACTGGTGGTACGTTCTGCACAAGTAAGTGCATTCATGCCAATGATGCAATTTTCCGCTGCTCCTTGGAGAGTATTAAGCAAGGAAAATCTTGAGATTTGTAGAAAAATGGCCATCCTCCATACCAAAATGGGGTCTGAAATTCTGGAATTAGCCAAACAATCTGCTAAAACAGGTGAACCTATTCTGCGTAATATGGAATATGTTTTTCCTAGAATGGGATATGAAGAAATAAAAGATCAGTATCTGATAGGCGATAATATTTTGGTTACTCCGGTAACTAAAAAAGGATTGCGGGCTCGGGAAGTGATTTTTCCTAAAGGTAAATGGAAAGGTGATGATGGCAGTATTGTAATTGGTCCTGTTAAAAAGAATATTGAAGTGCCATTGGAAAGATTAGCATGGTATAGAAAGCTAAACTAAAGTAAGAACCATAAATATTACATAATATGAAAAACACAATTTGCTTTATTTTATTTATTTGCTTGCTGAACAACACAAATACTTTTTCTCAAAGTCCTTCATCCAATCAAGGTGTTGGAAAAGTAACTTTGACTACCGATAGAAATCTTAGCTTTCCATTTCTTTGGGGTGCACAATATTATCGGGCACCGACACCTTCCAGGGAAAACTGGGATGCTGATTTAAAGCGGATGTCGGAGTTGGGCTTTACGGATGTAAAATTTTGGCTACAGTGGCGCTGGAATCATGTGGCTCCTGATAAGTTTTACTTCGACGATATCGATGAATTAATGAATATCGCTGAAAAGTATAATCTCAGGGTGACTATCAATGTAATTTGCAATGTGGCGCCGGTATGGTTGTACAATAAGTATCCGGATGCCATGCAAATAAGAAATGATGGACATTCCTGTGAATCCGAAACCACACAAGCCCGTCAAATAGGGGGTAATCCCGGACCTTGTTTAATTAATCCTGGAGCGTTCAATGAACGTCAGAAATTTTTCAGAGAGGCAATTCTGCATCTTAAAAAACATAAGAACTTAGCTTTTTGGGATGTGTGGAGTGAACCCGGATTTTCTCATACCAGTGATGTTAATGATATTAGTAAGTTACGTTGTTACTGCCCTCATTGTAAAAAGGCTTTTACTGCCTGGCTTAAAGAAAAATATACTACAATAGAGAAGTTAAATGACGTTTGGGGAAGAAATTACTCAAACTGGGATGAACTTGAGCTGCCAAGATCCGCCTCAACGATTAAGGATTTTGTGGATTGGTGTGATTTTCATAGTTATGTCATGACCAGGGAGGCAAAATGGAGATTGGAAATGACCAAGGAGCTCGATCCTAAACGTGTTAGTTATCTGCATGTTACGCCAAACACTGCTACCGCTTTCAATCCGGTAACAACCTGTGTGAATGATTTTGAAGTAGCAAAACTTTGTGATGTGTTTGCTGCCAGCATGGGTAATAATCAACGTGTAATACAAATGTTATCGGCGGGCGAAGCCAAGATTTGTTATGCCGCAGAGAATTTTATCAATGGTGGAAGTATAGCTTATCACCAATCAGTTGTAACTCTCAATGATTTGTTAAACGACTTGCTTCCTCAGATGGCTATGGGAATAAAGGGATTTTTGTTCTGGCAGTACCGTCCTGAACTATTGGGAATTGAAGCGCCGGCATGGGGACTGGTCAACCCTGATGGATCGGACAGGGTAGTTACCAAGGCAGTAGAATCTTTTTGGAAGACCATTAAACCATACACAGAATTGTTGTTGAAAAGTAGTGCAGATAAACCCGATGTAGCTATATGGAAGAGTATGAAAAATGAGGTTTTCAACTACAGTACATTCGGGAATTTTAAATCGTATACCAGCTCCATTACTGCCTATACCAATTTTCTTTCCAATCACAGTTATAATTTTTGTTATGTGAATAGCGAAAAGCTGGACAATCTCAACAACATAAAAGTACTTATCATGCCAACTTGCTATTATCTCACCCAACAGGAGGCCGATGCCATTGACAGCTGGGTGAACAAAGGCGGTGTATTGCTTTCTGAAGCTCATTTGGGTGGCTATAATGACAATACAGGACGGCACAGTTATGTTGTTCCCGGATTTGGACTGGACAAAAAGTGGGGTATTAAAGAGGTGGAAACATCATCTACCTATTTGCTGAAATTCAGTGATAAACAAGAAAAGCAACTGAAAGATTTTGATGCCAAAGGTGGTCTTTATGTGCCAATCAACATGAAAGATAGTTCCATTTTATTGGGAGCATGGCGTTTTGCCAAATTACAAGCATCCGATGCCAACGTTCTCGGTAGATTTAGTGATGATTATCCAAGCATCATCTCTAAAAAAATAGGAGATGGAAAAGTTTATTATTGTGGAACGAACATTGGAGAAGGCAGTGAAAAAAATAATAAAAGTTTTAATACATTTCTCAGCAAAGTCATGCAGGAAAGTCGTGTTGAACCGGTTCTGAAATCAAATGTCGAAAAAGTATGGGTAAAAACGCTATCTGAAAATGGAAAACTGAATTTCATTGTCTTTCGTAATTTGCAAGATAACCAGGCGACAGTAAGTTTGCAGTTTAAGGGCAAAGCAAAAGGATTATTCAGCGGTTTGAGCATTGAAGCCAATAAAGATATTATTCTGCCAAAAGGATTTTGTGATATTTTTGTGCTAAACTAAATTCACATAATCTGGAATCAATGACATCATATTTATCTATTTTCCAAACCAATACCATGAAAATTATATCTAAAGTTTTGATTTTTGTTTTTTTTGGATATTCATTTACTAACGTTTCTGCCGTAAACAAAGGTTCATTCGCAAAATACAAAGATGCAAAACAACCCACGGAAGTTAGAGTAAATGACCTTTTAATGAAGATGACCATTGAAGAAAAATTAGGTCAATTAAATATGCCGGCTCTCGAAAATAACGATGAAGCAATGCATTCTGATTTAATGAAAGGAAAGATAAGTGCTTTTTGTGTTGTTCGTCCTTATCCATTATCTGTAAAAATGAGAAATGAATTACAAACTTTGGCAGTTGAAAAAAGCCGTTTAGGCATTCCCGTAATTTTTGCTTTTGATGTAATTCATGGTTATAAAACAATTTTCCCTACTCCGCTCGCACTTTCAGCTTCGTGGGATACTGAATTGGCAAAAAATACAGCACAAATTGCTGCCTGTGAAGCTTCTGTTTCAGGAATTGACCTGACATTCAGTCCAATGGTAGATGTTGCCCGAGATCCTCGTTGGGGCAGAATTTCGGAAGGTTCGGGCGAAGATGTATTAATGAACAGACGTTTTGGGAAAGCCATGGTGGAAGGATATCAGGGAGCTGATTTAACGGCAAAGTATTCAATGGGTGCCTGTGTAAAGCACTTTGTTGGATACGGAGCAGCGATGGGTGGTCGCGATTATCAATTTACAGAACTATCCGAACGCGCCTTGCGTGAAACCTATTTACCACCATTCCAAGAATGTGTCAATGCCGGAGCAGTTTCCATTATGTCGGCTTTCAATGACATCTCAGGATTACCGGCTGCGGCTAATTCTTTTACACTCGACCAGGTACTTCGGAAAGAATGGGGCTTTAAGGGCTTTGTAG
The DNA here is from genome assembly GCA_903901975.1 of uncultured Bacteroidales bacterium. Taxonomy (GTDB): domain Bacteria; phylum Bacteroidota; class Bacteroidia; order Bacteroidales; family Paludibacteraceae; genus Paludibacter. Next base: position 8,008 of record CAIUTB010000049.1, on the reverse strand, counting down.
TTAGTGATTGGAAGGCCATTGACCAACTTAAAGCACATGGAATTGCTGAAACTGATCAACAAGCTGCTAATGCCGCGTTATCAGCAGGAAATGATATGGAAATGAAAACACAATGCTACAATACTTTAGCAAAAGAAGTCAACGGAAAACGATTTTCCGAAAAAATAATTGATGAAGCGGTAAAAAGAGTATTGCGTATCAAGTTTAAATTGGGACTTTTTGAAAACCCATATACCATAGAAGGAGAAGAATCAATTTCACAACTAAGCCATGAAAACAGAGCTTTAGCAAGAAAGGCAGCAAGGGAAAGCATGGTATTGTTGAAAAATAGCGATTTGTTACCCATTAAAGAAAATTCAGGTCGCATCACTTTGCTGGGGGAGTGGGCTAATAATAAAGATGTAATTGGTTGGTGGACTGGCAATGGAGACAAAAAAGATGTGGTAACCGTGTTTGATGGTCTTAGTCAAAATCTACCTAAAGGAGTTGAAATTAGCTTTTCGGCAGAACCACAAACCTTAAATTCCAAGACAGTAATTGTTTGTGTGGGCGAATCCGGTAATATGTTTGGTGAAAATCATTGTCGTTCCGAGATCACCTTGCCCTGGGGACAAACCGAACAAATCAAACAATTGAAAGAAAGTGGACATAAAGTGATAGTCGTTATTTTCAATGGTCGTCCTTTGGTATTGACCGAGATTGAAAAATATGCCGATGCTATTTTATTGGCTTGGCATCCGGGTACCGAAGCCGGAAATGCCCTAGCTGACGTTTTATTTGGAATAACAAACCCCAGCGGACATGTAACGACTACTTTTCCTAAAAAAAGTGGACAAATTCCCTTGTTTTATTCCGACCGAACGAGTGGTCGACCTGGTTACAACAGCTATTTAGATGTTGATGCTGAACCCTTATATCCTTTTGGCTTTGGCTTGAGTTATACTTCATTTTCGTATAGTAATATGGTGCTTTCAAAAAAGCTAATTTCTAAGAATGAATCATTCAATGTTTCGATTAATGTTTCAAACACCGGAAATGTAACAGGAAAAGAGGTTGTACAGCTCTATATGCATCAAAAGGTGGCAACTATTACGCAAACTAAAAAGAAACTTATTGATTTCCAGAAAATTGAACTCAAGCCGGGAGAAACCCAAACTGTTACTTTTATGGTTTCTCCTGATGAATTAGCTATTCTGGATAAAAATCTGAAATCAGTCATTGAATCAGGCGATTTTGATATCTGGATTGGCAAGAACAGTCATGATGAGGCACAGCATGAGATAGTGACAGTGAAATGAAATGTTCTGAAAAAAAAGTCATAATCGCACAATGTGTTAAAATATATACTGTTTTAAATATGTTCAAATTTATTTTACACTCTTTTCAAAAATAATCAACTTTTTCACTACCCTATCAGGAAGAATATCTGCCTTACTAATACAGGTGATTATGATGAATAGAAAATAAATCAAACGCTACCCAATTAAATTCTTTGAAAAATTCAGCTGCTTCTATCTTGAAATTCGAAAAGTAAGTTGTTAGTCAATCTTTTAAGTTTTAAATGCTTTTTAAACTGTCAATATTATGATGAAAACATACAAGTTGATTTTATTGTCCGTGGCTTTCTTTTGCTTTTCAGCATCCCTATTCTCTCAGGGAATTTCACTTGATTTACCTAATATTACGGTAAGAGAAGCTATCCAGACTTTAAAAGTAAAAACAGGATATTCATTTGTTTATGAAGTCAAGGACATAGATATTCAACGAAAGGTTACAGTTAAAACAATAAATAGGCCAATCAACGAAGTAGTAAAACAAATTTTGCTGGGTCAAAAAGTTAGCTATTCTATACAAGGCAAAAACATAGTTGTAACCAGAATTAAAAAATCAAGTTCGTCAACAAATGCAGTGAGCAATGAAAATCCTAAAAATACTACAGGAACCGTTGTTGATAAAAAAGCAAAATCATTTATTGCCGACTCAGCTAAAATGAAAGTAATCAGAATCAACACAAATAAATAACTCTTTAAATTAACCCTTAAAAATCAATTATTATGAGTACAAAAAAACTTCTTCTTTTGATGACGCTCTTTGTAGGTCTTATTTCCTGGACAGCAAAAGCCGATATAACCAAAACCGTTGGAACCATTGGGGGCAATTATGCAACTCTGAAAGCCGCCTTTGATGACATCAATGCCAATGTTGGAGGGGTATTCAGTGGCGTTATTACACTCCAAATTGTGGATAATACCACCGAAACAGCTATCGCACAAATCAAAGCAACGAACACGAATTGGACAGCCCTGAACATTTACCCGACTGTTACCGGCAAAACGATTGCCGGAGATATGAGCGGAGATTTAATTCAATTGGACAGTACAACTAACGTGACCATCGATGGACGTTTGAATGCAACCGGGACTACCCGCGACTTGACCATCACCAATACAGGTGGTACTGATTTAACAAAGCCTTCTACCATTAATTTAACTCATAGTGCTTCGAATAATACGATAAAATACTGTATAATCAAGGGTTCAGGAACTTCTTACGTAGGGACAATTAATTTTGCCGTTGCTACTAAAGTTAACGGGAATGCAAACAACATGATCAGTAATAATTTAATTACGAGTGCCAGTGAAGCAAACAGATCCTATATTTCTGTATTTTCATGGAACGATCCCGCAAAAGGTTTTGTGACGACAAATAATTCTGTGATTAACAACGAATTTTCAAATTACTGGAATTTAACTAAAGGTGGTAATGCTGTATATCTTGGTACAGGGAACAGTGCCTGGACAATAAGCGGAAACAGTTTTTATGAAACCACCAGCTTTGCAGGAGGTACTGCAAATAAAAATTTTAATGCCATCTATCTTAATAATACAGGTACAGGCTTCCTTGTTTCCGATAATTGGATTGGTGGCACAGCGGCACAATGTGCTGGTACAGCACTGACAAAAACAAACGGTGGAGATAATGGTTTCACTGCTATTTATCTGAAAGTAGGCAAAACTCCTGCAAGTATTGTTCAAAATAACAGCATTAAAAACATCAATTGGAGCAATTCCGCCAGTGCAATGTGGACAGGTATAGAGATTTGGTCACAAGTAATAAATGTAATAGGAAATACCGTTGGTGCTACTACCGGCACCGGATCTATTGTCTATACCGGAGGCGGAACCGGAGCTGCAACAATAAATGGTATATCATTTTGTGATTCAATAAGCGGTAGTTGCAGCAATAATAAGATTGGATCTATAACCACTAATTCCATTCAAACTACTTTTTATGGAATATACAATGTAAGTACCGGTATCTCCACGATAAATAATAACATCATCGGAAGTCTGAAAACGGCAAATAGTATCAATGCAAGTTCAACAGATACACGAAAACCTCATTCGCTTATTGGAATAAAAAACTACGGTGTTGCCGGAACCAATACAGTTAGTGGAAATACCATTGCGAATATTACCAATGCTGCAAATTCAAGTAGTACTGTCAGAGGAATTCTGAGTAACAGAAGTGCCAATAATGTAAACGGGAATTTTATTTATAATCTAAACTCTCCAAACAGTACTAATACTGCTAAGGCACAAATGGTTGGTATTCTTATCGAAGGTTATGATGATACCGCCACTTCTACCTATTCTAATAATATTATCACATTAGGTGGTGCTTATGCTTGTGACCTAATGGGTATCTATAACTGGAGTACAAAAACCAATACATCCACCACCAATGTGTATTTTAATACTATTTATATTAACGGTGGTACTCAAACCCCAAATCCAAATACCAAATCGTATTGTGTCCGTTTAGACGGAACTACTGTGTATAATATGAATGTGAAAAATAACATTATGGTAAGCACCCGGGCTACCACGGGTAGTACTAGTTTACATTATGGCTTTTTTGGTGCAGCACCTTTGGGTTCTTTGACCTGTGATAACAATGATTATTCAGTATCTGGTGAAGCGAGTGTGCTAGGTTATTATGGATCTGATATGACAGCTCTACCAATAGTGTCAGGACAGGATCCAAATAGTAAGGCTATCGACCCCGGTTTTTCATATATTGGTGCTACTAATCCATTGGCAACGGATTATGCAATTTCTGCTACAACGCTTAAAGCGGATGCAACTACCGGTATTCTTACAGATTATTTAGGAAAAACCAGACCTGCGATTCCAACTATGGGTGCCCTTGATCCGAACGGAATAGCCGGAATTAATGATACTAAAATGCAATTAGCGTATCAATTAGCTCATACCACAACGGGTATTCTTGCATCGTTTGAAAACGAAGCTGTGATTGAACTTTACAGCATTAGTGGTCAAATGATAGAAAAAACAAAAGCAACCGGCTCTTACTCACGCAATTTGAATAAAGGAGTGTACATTATCCGAATTAATGGGAATGCCAGCAAATTTATCATGTAGTGTAACGTTAATTTGAACGCTCGGCTTGCCGCTACCGCTTCGCGGAATCTTCGATTGGCTTGCCAAGAATAAGTCAATTTGAAAATTTGAAAATGAAATGAATCAATGTTAGTTATTACTTTATTAATCAATTAATCTTTTAAAAAATTAATCTTTTAAAAATCTTTATCATGAACAAAAAAAACCTCTTTCTTACGATGACTCTCTTAGCAGGTCTTTTCTCCTGGACGGCCAAAGCCGATGTAACCAAAACTGTAGGTGCCACAGGGGCAGATTATGTAAACTTAGGTGCAGCATTCACTGACATTAATGCTAATACAGGCGGCATTTTCACAGGTGTCATTACTCTGCAGATTATTGACAATACCACTGAATCTGCAACAGCCCAATTAAATGCCAGTGCTAATTGGACTGCTATGAACATTTACCCAACAGTGACCGGAAAAACTATTGGTGGAGATTTATCCAATGTGTTAATTAAGTTATATGGTGCAGCCAATGTAACCATCGATGGACGGTTGAATGCAACCGGCAGTACTCGTGACTTAACCATAAGCAATACAGGCGGCCTTGATTTGACACAAGCAACAACTCTTAGAATCGATAATGGCTCATCAAATAACACGATAAAGTACTGTACAATAAAAGGGTCTTCAACCACTGAAAACCGCGCTACTATGATGTTTGCTGCAAACAATAACAGCAACAACACCATTAGTAATAATTTATTCACCAATGCGAATGATGGAAAGAGGCCTCAGGTTTCCATTCTTTCTGCCGGCTCGGTTGCAAACAACAACCTTAATACAATTTCAAACAATGAATTTGCCAATTGTTTGTCGGGAGCTTTGACCAGTTCTCGTGCCATTTATCTCACTACTTTCACAACCAATTGGACGGTATCAGGCAATAGTTTTTACGAAACGACTACCATTGCTCCGCCTAGCCCTTATGTTGCTACTCCTATTACTGTTATTGGCGTTACAAGTTCATCAAATACAATAACAGGTAACTATATTGGTGGTTCTGCAGCACAATGCGGAGGTACGCCATTAACAAAAACAGCCGATGATAACAATGTTTTTTTCGGTATTTATCTTGCTGTGGGTGCTACTCCACTGACCAATGTTTCAAACAATATTATACAAAACTTTAATTGGAGTAATTATTCAATTGCCGATTTTAAACCTGTATCATTGGCGGGAGGCATAAACTTCACGGGCAATACCATTGGGGCAACAACCGGTACCGGTTCTATCACAGTTACAGATGGAGCTACGGGTGGATATGTATATGGAATAAGGGTAGAAGCTTCCTCAGGTGCTCTTTTAATTGACAATAATACCGTTGGTTCAATCACAACAAATAATTCCGGCGGTTATTTCTTTGGAATCTACGATCAAGGTACCGGTAGCCATACAATTAGCAATAACACCTTCGGTAGTACCAGCACGCCGGGTAGTATCAGTGTAGGTGGAGCATTTCTATATGGTATAAGAGGAACGAGTAGCGGTACAACTATCATTAGTGGGAATACCTTTGAGAATATAAATAGCACTGTAGCTTCAGGGGGAAATTTCCATCTTATGTATTTACAAAATGGCACCTATACTGTAAAGAATAATTTTATTACTAATCTATTCTATCCCAACAGTACTGCAAGTAGTAATACAATGGAAGCTATTTATATTGTCAGCTCAGCAGCTAGCAGTACTTCTTCGTACTACAACAATATTATTTCGTTAGGTGGTAATTTTCAAACAAAAATGTATGGAATATTGGAAGCAAATTCCATAGCGACTGCTACTACCAACATTTATTTCAATACGATCTATATTGGTGGTACCGAGTTAAGTACAACTGCTAATTCGTCATACTGCATATCTAGTGCCAACGCATCGACCTATATTAAAAACATTAAAAATAATATTTTAGTAAGTACACGCTCCATGGCTGGAACTCCATGGGATGCCCATTGGGCACTTTATGCAGGTGCCGGAGCAACTACTACGGGTGCCGCTTTTACTTGCAGCAACAATGATTATTTTGTTTCCGGAGCAGGTAGTAATTTAGGATATTATGGAGTAAAGCTGAACGCTTTACCAATTGTTCCGGGTGAAGTGAATAGTCTGGTATTAGATCCATTGTTTGCAAATGCAGGAGGAACTTTGGCAACCGATTACAAAACAAATGCAACAGTATCATTGCCGGGTATCACTATTTCAGGTATTACAACTGACTTTACAGTTAATGGAACAAGAGGGGGTACTCCAAGAATGGGAGCGTTAGAGGCTGGATTTTACACTAATTTGAATACTATTGAAACAACGACAAGCCCTCGCATCATTAGCAATGCAACGGGTATTGCAGTTCCTTTAACTGGAGAGTCAAACATTGAACTTTATAGCATCAATGGTTTACTTATCGAAAAAACCAGAGCCAACGGAATGTACACACGTTCTTTAGCAAACGGAATGTACGTTATCAGTATTGATGGCAAGGTGAGTAAATTTATTAAGTAATAATTTCTTCATTTTTATTCTAAACACAAGCGGCTTTTTATTGAAACAAAAGCGCTTGTGTTTATTCTCTAAATCGTTCAACCGTTTCTTTTACGGTTTGACGCATTACAGAATAAGTAACTAATTTTCAGACAACAAACTTCTCACTATTCCCCTTCTTATTCCCCCTTTAGGGGGCTAGGGGGCTTATAACTACACAAATGAAAAATACCATTCCATTAATTCGCTTGACTTTATTATTGATGATTCCTGTTTTTGCTTTTCAGTCCTGCACTCAAAAAGAAGAAGTAAAATTAGACTTCCCACAGTTAATTATGTACACTCCAACCGCCGACATGGAGGGATTCTCTATGAAATTTGGTTGGACAACACTCCCCAATGCCAACTACATCGTACAGATAAGTTACGACAATTTTGTAAGCAATATTGATACCCTGGTGATGAATAAAGATACCACAGTAGCTTCTGTAACCGGACTTAACAGTAATACAACGCTCTATGCAAGAATAAAAGGGGTGAGCAAAGACGGAAGTGTCAAGTTTGCTGATTTCAGCTACTCTAATATTTTTTTGTTAGAAAATGTATTTACAAATCATACGGCTAATATCATCAATACCGGAGACATAACCGCAACAACTGTCAAATTATCCTGGTTGGCCAACAGACACGTCACTTCCATCATAAAAACCTGCGGAACGGTAAGCGATACCACTCAATTGACATCAGGCGATTTATCTGCAAAATTTAAAACATATACCGGCTTATTGGCAAATACGAGTTATAGCTTTAAAATAATGAAAAACAAGGTCTTAAGAGGAACTGTAACTGCAACTACAAAAGCAAATTAGAAGATCTGATAACGAGCAATAATAACGAAATCAAAAAGGAAAAAAACATTATTAGGGATTATACAAGTTGTAAGTATCTGATATATTGAATTAAATATTTTAAAACAAAGAAATGGAACGCTGATTTAACGGATTTAGCGGATGTGCGCTGATCGAAGATGCCGACTTGACGGTATAAAATGTAAAAACTGAT
>CAIUTB010000048.1 GCA_903901975.1 uncultured Bacteroidales bacterium | reverse complement strand
CCAAAGAAGATAGTCGCCATGCCATTCGTAGTGGATGAACCACTAATAGTACAATACTTAACTGTATTGTTAGAAGATCCGCCATTGAATCGAATTGTATTGGCATTTGCACTTACAAAACTATTCGTAATCGTCAAATCTCTGGTTGAACCTGTTACAGCTCCGCTTGCATTATGCAATCTTCCATCTATAACCAGTTGATTTACACCGGACAAAAAGATAAGCGAACCATCAATAGCTCCACCTATGGTTTTTCCGGTTACCGTTGGGTAAATGTTCAAGCTTGTCCAGTTTCCGGTTGCTGTTAACGACGCAGGGACATTTTCAGTAGTACTCTCAATAATTTGTAAATTCACCACTCCGCTGTACGAGCCGGGATTGGTGGTGTTGATGTCGGTAAAAGCAGCCCCCAACGTTGCAAAATCGGCACCGGTGGCACCTACGGTTTTAGTTACATCGGCTTTTGCCGTCAATGCGAAAACACTTAATCCAAGGATTAAGGAAAAAAAGTAGTTTTTTGTGTTCATAATAATAATTTAAAAGATTAGTTTAAAGATTTATTTAATGGGTAAAACGATAAAATATTAGGCTAAATTTGATTTCAAAGTATTCAACTGCTTAAAAGAAAATCCATTAAACAATTGAATACTATAGAATTGGCAAGTTACATAAGAAATTTGCTGGCTTTTCCGTTGATACGGATAATGAAAACACCTTTGTCCAGGCTGTGTGAGTAAGAATCTCTTGCTTTCAGTTTGTCAATAAGTTGACCACTAATAGTGTATAGTTCAATGACAACATCCCCTTCAAATATGGCATGAATACCGGTTGAAGTATGAATGAGGTGGTATGGGAAGTCCATTTGATGATCAGTTAATCCTGAATACAGAGCTTCAAAAGCACCCATGTGTGGGGTAGCTCCTCTGGCAAGGCCTAAATAATCGACAAGAATTCCTGTACCGCCAACTCCAGGCAGAGTAGCCGTTGTTTTATAATCCACATCACTTGTTCCCAAAGCATTGGCAAAGCCTGGATTAATTGCCAAACTATTGACATCGTTACCAATTTGCTCGGTTACAATAGGTAAAGTTGAGATATCAATAGCAGCATAATTGCCCAACACACTGGCATTCCCCGATACGGAATAATCATTGTAATTGCAATTTAACGTACCAGCGCCAAAATTTAGAAATATACCATAATGTAATCCGGTAGCTCCAACGACCGAACTGGAACGTGTACTCGTAAAGATATTATTCCTAAAATTACGATTCAAATTTAAAGGATCTTTACTACTCAGGCAAAATGATTTTCCAGTCGAAGAGGGGTCAATACCGCTAATATTTACCGTATTAAAATAGAAATTGCTATTGGATGCGGCCGTAGTATTTTCCACCGAAATACCATAAATTGTACTGATGTTATTACCTCCTAACGAAATTATATTGTTCGAGACATTGGTAGTTCCTCCAGAAGCAATAAAATCGATACCAACCATGTTATTGCCAGCAGAAACACTGTTTGTGGTGTAGGACAGTTTATTAATAAAGTTGCCTGATAGAGTATTTGTTCCATTCTGGATTCTCATTCCTACAATATACGCTTTTCCATTGTTGGTAAGATTGTTGACTGTGTTTCCAGTATAGGTAGAAATTCCTGCTCCAAGACCTCTAAAACCATAAACGAAGCTGTTAGCTCCTGAACCACCTACAAAAATATTATTCGCAACTGCAGGATTTCCGATGGTATTACCACTAATAGTTGTTGTTCCGGAACTTTGATTAAAAATTCCGTAGAAAGTCATCCCACTTGCAGGATCCAAGCCCCCCGCTACAATTGAACCGATTTTATTATTACTAATTGTATCCACACCTGTATTAATCAGTTGGATACTATAAAATTGTGACCCATCACCTCCATTAAAGGTAATTGAACCGGGTGTATTAAAATCGCCGATAATATTACCTTTAATATTCACTCCGCCTTGAATATT
>CAIUTB010000047.1 GCA_903901975.1 uncultured Bacteroidales bacterium | reverse complement strand
TTTTGCATTATTGTATGCTCCGATAGGTGCTGTCAGTAAAGATAAAAGTTATATTTTACGTTTCAGCACCATCAGTAATGTTGAAAATTGTATAGTTGGAGCAAATCTCCGACAGACGCTTACACCCTGGTCAGGACTTGCTGCTGTTCAGTATGCTCCATATAGCACCACACGCAAAGAACATGAATTCTTAATAAAACCCTTAAGCTCAACTGACTATGGAAGTTGGGAGATTTCTATCTATCAGAGTGTTATAGGCTATACCTATATTGACAATGTAGAAGTGTACGAAGCGAATGCAACTCCAATCAATATAAATGATTGTGCTCGATTTGAGGTAAATGCAACAAATACCTCAAAAACTATTGAATTAAACTCGGAATATGTATCGATGGATGGTATTCCCTTTACTAATTCACTCACGCTTCAGCCTTATTCTTCAAAAATTTTAATACTTAAAAATTACTATAAATTGCCAACAGCCATTTCGTCTATAATTAAAGAATCGGGCACACTTAACTGTTATATTTCAGATAATTTCATCATCATCCATTCAACAGATCTTATCGTAGGTAGAAGCTTTAAAATTATGATTGTTGATGTATTGGGCAAAACAGTGTATGCTAATAACGTTCCAGCTGAGAATGGTTCTCTGAAAATAAATGCATCTGATTTCAGTAAAGGTATTTATTTGGTACAAGTAACGACAGATTCTGGAATGATTACTAATAAAATCATAAAGCATTAATTACTAAATAATTAATGGAATAGTTCTAAAGTTTTTTTCTTTCCTGTTTCAATAGCATTAATATTTGACAATTAGTTGAAAATATGAAAACAACAAATACAAAGCCATTAATGCTTAATATATTCTATTTTTAAATTATTCTGTTCTATTTAATCAATTAAGTATCTAGTATTTTTGTATAATTGCAATTGAATTAGGTTTACGCATAAAATTCTGTTTTTGATTTTCGAGAATTAAATAAAAAGATTGCTGAATAGAATTTTTGTAATAGATTAAACTCCATAATACGATATGAATCAAAGACTATTTATCGGAATCCTACTTATCCTTGGATTAAATTTAAGTGCTGCGGCACAGTATAGTAATGCTGCGGCAAAACTTCAGGGTTGGGAACTAGCTTCACAAGCTTATACTTTTAATCGCTTTACTTTTGTGGAAGCCATTGACAAAATAAAGGCTGCCGGAATAACTAATATTGAGATGTTTCCCAAACAGGATATAGGTGGAGGAATGGAAGGCAAAACTACGTTTTTGATGGATAAAGATACACGCAAAAAATTGATTGCCCTTATCAAATCAAAAAACATGAAATTGATTAATTATGGCGTTGTTTCTCCTTTAAGCGAGGCTGAATGGATTCAATTATTGGATTTTGCCAAAGATATGGGCATTGAAACAATAATTACTGAAGCAGATTCACTGCAATTGAATTATATTGAACCACTTGCCGAGAAATATCAGATGAAGATAGCACTGCACAACCATCCAAAACCATCCATTTATTGGAATCCGGAATTTACGATGCGTCAAATTGCCAAACGAAATAAATACATTGGCGTTTGTACCGATCTTGGGCATTGGCTACGTTCAGGTCTCAATCCCCTGGAATCATTGAAAAAATACGAAGGCCGAATTCTTACGGTTCATGCCAAAGACTTAATCCCTGCCGAAGGAGCATTCAAGGGCTTTCACGATGTTCCCTGGGGAACCGGGATTAGTAATTTTTCAGGATTAATGCATGAGTTGAAACGGCAGGGATATAAAGGACCTATTTCGGTGGAATATGAATATCATTGGGAAAATTCCTTTGACGAAGTGAAAGAATCGGTGGATTATTTCAATCGCTTGTCTTACTGGATAAGTAAAGAAAAGAACCCCTAACCCCTGAAGGGGTATTAAGTTACAACTAATTATTTGAAAATATTATGATTAATAATAAACAAGACAACAGTAACTCTTTTCCCCTTCAGGGGTTAGGGGTTAACCGCAAGAAATTATTTTTCGCAAGTCGCATAGCCCTGATAGCTACGGCTATGACTTTTGCCATTCGTGCCGATTTACTTGGAAATACCTTTGGTTCAATATTCAAACTAAACAACGAAGAAATTGGTTGGTGTATTGGTACTGCCTTTTGGGGCTTTACACTGGCCATGATTTTTGGTGGTTTTCTGGTGGATTTGCTTGGCATGAAAACCATTCTGGTGTTTGCTTTTATTGGTCATTTAACAGGTATTATTCTAACCATTTTCTCTTTTGGTTTTTGGACCTTATTTTGTTCCACATTATTGGTAGGAATTGCCAACGGTTTTGTGGAAGCTGCTTGTAATCCATTAGTTGCCACTTTATTCCCCGACAATAAAACCAAAATGCTCAATGGATTCCATGTATGGTTTCCTGGTGGAATAGTCATTGGCGGTTTGGCCGCTTATGCGCTTGGTTTACTGAACTTCGGCTGGCAGGTGAAAATGGCGGTTATCCTTGTTCCTGTTTTCACTTATGGATTTTTATTCCTTAAATTAAAACTACCTAAAACAGAGCGTGTTAGCTCAGGAATATCCATGAAAGACATGATAAAAGCCTGCCTTTCTCCGCTGTTTTTGTTTATGGTTTTCTGTATGTTTCTTACTTCCAGCACCGAACTGGGGACCAATCAATGGATTACAGTACTGCTGAGTAATGTGGGTGTTCCTGCTATTTTATTATTGGTTTTTATCAATGGTATTATGGCTGTTGGTCGTTCGTTTGCCGGTCCGGTAGTTCATAAACTAAATCCTGCAGGTATGCTTTTGTTTTCGTCAATTACAGCTGGAATAGGTCTGGTTTTACTCAGCTATTCGAGCGGTTGGACGACGATTGCAGCCACTGCCGTTTTTGCCATTGGTGTTACCTATTTCTGGCCTACCATGTTGGGTTACGTTGCCGAATATCTTCCACGAACCGGTGCCTTGGGATTGTCCATTATGGGTGGTTCGGGTATGCTCTCAGTTTCATTGATTCTACCTTTTATGGGGAAACTTTATGACAGAAATCTGGCTGCTGCAATTCCAAAAACACACTCAATTTCCGATATGCTAAATTCATTGGAAGGTACTAAGGAATTTGTAATATCGCAAGCTAAAGTATTGGCTGGTGCTGAAACATTGCGTTTTGTGGCAGTTCTTCCTGCATTTTTGGTTGTGGCATTTATATTTCTGTTGTTTTATAGCAAAAACACAAAGCAGAAAGTTCACTGAAATTAAGGTTGAATTCACTTTCTTATCTTTATTTTATGAACGAAGACTTGTTTTCCAACATCAATCCTGCGGAATTGGCGCTATTGTTTGATTTTATTCCGGAAGTTCAATTTTGGATAAAAGATAAAAATTCCGTATTTCTTTGGGTCAATAAAACCTTATTGGAGAATTATGCCTTAAGTGATGTAAACGAGATAATTGGGAAAACCGATTTTGACTTTTCTCCTTTTTACCTTGCTGAGCAATTTGTGTCGGATGACAAAGAAGTACTTAGTGGTAAGATTGTAGTGAACAGAATTGAACTGGTGAGCAGCGTCGATAAAAGCATTAACTGGTGTGTTTCCAATAAACGCTTGGTCACTACTTCTGAAGGTGAGATTATTGGTACCTTTGGAATTACCCGGAAACTCAACAATCTACAAAATCCTGAAATTCCAATTGCCAGGCTGAATGAAATTGTAAAATACATTCATGAAAATATTCATCTTCCCATAAGTATTTCAAAAATGGCTGAATTGATGAATTGCTCCATAAGTACTTTGGAACGGACTTTTCGAAAATTGCTACATGCATCGCCAATGGATTTTAACCGAAAAATTAAAATGCAATATGCTTGTAAGGCACTTATCAATTCAGATGCATCCATTTTCGACATTGCTTTTTCGTTGGGCTATGCCGATCAAAGCCATTTTATACGTGAATTTAAACTGTATCTCAAAAACACACCATTGCAATACCGAAAACAATACTTTCAACAGCAAAATATATTAGGATAATTAAATAGTTAATTTACAGATAACTAAGCATGAATAGAAGACTAAAAATGGGCATGGTTGGCGGTTGTTTATCCTCATTTATTGGGGTTGTACATCGCATGGCAGCAGGCCTGGATAATGAAATAGAGCTGGTTTGTGGTGCATTTAATGCTGATGTTAAACTTTCGAAAGAAGCAGGTGCAGCCTATTACCTCGAGGATAATCGTGTTTATGGCTCGTACGCAGAAATGTTTGAAAATGAGAAACAACTTCCTGAAGATGAACGTATGGATTTTGTGAGCATTGTAACCCCTAATTTTTTGCATTTCGACATTGCCAAAATGGCGTTGGAAAATGGATTTCATGTGGTTTGTGAAAAACCAATGACTGTGACCAGCCAAGAAGCTGAGCAGTTGGTGGAATTGGTAGAATCAACCGGATTAATCTTTGCACTCACCCATCCTTATTCTGCTTATCCCTTGGTTAAACAAGCCAAACATATTGTTGAAAGCGGTCAACTTGGGAATATCCGAAAAGTGGTGGTGGAATATCCGCAGGGATGGTTAGCCACCGCCCTCGAAACGGCAGGAAACCAACAGGCTTCGTGGCGTACCAATCCTGCTAAATCGGGCAAAAGCGGTTCCATTGGGGATATTGGCGTTCATGCTCAAAATTTGGCCGAATACATTACGGGTCAGAAAATTTCTGAAGTATGTGCCGATTTTACAACATTTGTTTCAGGTCGTTTGCTCGAAGATGATGCCAATGTGTTGATTCATTTCAACAAGGGAGCTAAAGGAATTTTGTATGCCAGTCAGATAAGTGTTGGAGAAGAAAATAACTTAAAAATAAGAGTTTATGGTGAATTGGGCGGAATAGAATGGCAACAACAAGAACCCAATTCGTTGATTTTGAATTTGCTGAATAAGCCGATGCAAATACTCCGAACCGGCGATAATGCCAATCTTTGCAAGCAGGCCATCAAAAACGCACGCCTTCCCGGTGGTCATCCCGAAGGATTGATAGAAGCTTTTGCCAATATTTACCGGAACTTTGCGGAAGCAGTTCGTGCAAATAAAGTAGGTTTTATTTTAGAGAATTCAGATATTGCCTCAGTTCACGACGGACTAAGCGGAATGCGTTTTATTGATGCAGTTGTTGAATCGGCAGCTAGTAATGAAAAATG
The DNA here is from genome assembly GCA_903901975.1 of uncultured Bacteroidales bacterium. Classification (GTDB taxonomy): domain Bacteria; phylum Bacteroidota; class Bacteroidia; order Bacteroidales; family Paludibacteraceae; genus Paludibacter. The sequence goes on along the minus strand of CAIUTB010000047.1, from coordinate 5,786 downwards.
GATAAAATTGAAACAATGAGCAGACCAATAACATTATTTACAGGCCAATGGGCTGATTTGCCTCTTGAAGAAGTATGCACAATAGCCAGTAAAATTGGTTATAATGGACTGGAAATTGCTTGTTCCGGCGACCATATTGATGTTTCAAAAGCAGATAAGTTCTATTGTGACCAAAAATTGGAACAGTTGACTAAACACAATTTAAAAGTGTTTGCCATTTCCAATCATTTGGTGGGTCAGGCAGTTTGCGATAACATCGATTTGCGCCACAAAGCCATTTTGCCCGAATATGTTTGGGGAAATGGAAATCCGGCAGATGTTCAAAAACGTGCTGCAGATGAAATGATTAAAACGGCTCAAGTAGCCAAAAATATGGGAGTTGATATAGTAACCGGCTTTACGGGAAGTTCAATATGGAATTTAATTTATTCATTTCCACCAACTCCACCCGAAATGATTGAAGAAGGTTTTGCCAATTTCGTACAACGCTGGATACCCATTCTGGATGAATATCAAAAGTTGGGAATAAAATTCGCTTTGGAGGTGCACCCAACCGAAATTGCTTTTGATACTGTAACTGCTGAACGGGCATTGAAAGCCATAAATTATCATCCAGCGTTTGGATTTAATTTTGACCCAAGTCATTTCTGTTATCAGGGTGTTGATTATGTTGAATTTATAGATACATTTGCGGACCGTATTTTTAATGTTCATGTAAAAGACGTAGAAATACAGGACAAACAAACCCAAGCCGGAACTTTTGGTGGTTATCTTGAATTTGGTGATTATCGACGGAAATGGAATTTCTGTTCTCCCGGTCGTGGTAAGGTTAATTTTGAAAATATCATCCGTTCATTGAATCGGAATAATTATTCGGGACCCCTTTCGGTAGAATGGGAAGATGCTGGTATGGATAGGATTCACGGAGCAACTGAAGCCTTTCATTTTATCAAAGACATGGATTTTAAACCATCTGAAATTGCTTTTGATGCGGCTTTTAGCATAAAATAATTTTGTCAGTTTATTCGCAATACAAGCATTATGGAAAATAGCAAAAAAATATCTCGTCGAAAATTTCTTTCACTCTCATTATTGGGGGTAGGTGGCGTTGCGTTAATAAGTCTAAATCCATTTAGTAAATCCACATCCTCCAACTGGCGGTTTTTTACCAACGATGAAGGAGTTTTGGTTGATGCTTTGGCGGAACAAATTATTCCGACTGACGAATCGATGGGAGCTCGTGATGCTGGTGCTACCAATTTTATTGACAAACAGTTGATGGGACCTTATATCCGATATCAGGAAACATATCGCAAAGGATTAAAAGCCATTCAGGAAACCTGCAAAACGAATTTCAAAAAATCTTTTGAAGCATTGGAATGGGAAGAACAAACCAAGTTTTTGCAATCTATGGAAGCTGGAAAAATAGAAGGCTCGAACTGGGAAAAAGGCTTTGACAAAGAGTTTTTCGAGTTGATACGTAGCCATACAATGCAAAGTTTTTATGGCAGTCCACGCCACGGTGGCAACAAAAATAATGTCAGCTATAAAATGATGAGACTCGATTATCCTGTCATTATTGGTCAAAACCGTTATAAAGTATAAATCATGGAAAATAGACATGTAAATGCCATTATAGTTGGTGCCGGTGCCGGCGGTGGGGTGGTTGCAAAAGAATTAAGTGTGGCTGGACTTTCTGTCGTACTTTTTGAACGTGGAGCTTGGGCAACTTATGATGATATTGATACCGATGAATTAAACTCACAACGAGCACATGCGCTAAGTAATGGATATGGTCCAGACAATGTGCGCAACAAACGTGTAAAAATATACCCGGATGGCAGTTCAAAAATAGTTTTACCCACTGAGGCATATAGCAATAATGCAGCTTGTGTTGGTTCGGGCACAGTAAGTTATGGTGCCATGGCGTGGCGTTATATGCAGGAAGATTTTAAATTAAGAACCACTTATGGTCATGTAGAAGGTTCAACACTCGAAGATTGGCCAATTAGCTACGAAGATCTTGAACCTTGCTACGAAAAAGCGGAATGGGAACTGGGTGTTGCGGGTGATGATAGCCAAAATCCTTTTGCTCCACCACGTAATAAACCACAGCCCATGCCTCCGTTTTCGCATAACAAGGAAGCGCAAATGTTGCATGATGCGGCATTGAGATTAGGATTTCACCCTTTTCCAATTCCTATGCTCCGAAATTCAGTTCCTTACGGTGGTCGTCCCGCGTGTTATCGAATGCGTACCTGCGCTGGGTTCGCTTGCCCGGTAAGTGCCAAAGCGGGAACACACAATACGGTCATTCCTATAGCTTTGGAAAGTGGTAATTGTGAGCTGCGAATTAATTCTGTGGTTAGTGAAATAATTGTAAACGACCAAGGCAAGATTACTGGAATATATTATTTTGATGCAAATAATAAAAAACAGAAACAAACTGCAGATATAGTGATAATTGCAGCTTCGGCAACAGAAACTCCCCGATTATTGCTTAATTCAAAATCAAAGTTTTTTCCAAAAGGAATTGGAAACGAGAATGACTGGGTAGGACGAAACCTTCAAGGACATGCTTATACTGGTGCTTTTGGGATTTTCAATGAAGATGTTTTTGATGATTTAGGCCCTGGTGCATCTGTTGCTATATGTGATTTCAGTCATCACAACAAAGGAATTATGGGCGGCGGAATGTTGGCCAATGAATTTATCAGAATGCCTTATCTTTTTTCGGATATTCGTCCTCCAGGTGCAGCTCGTTGGGGTGCTGAACACAAAGATTTTCAGCGAAAAAACTTCAAAAAAGTGGCTCAAGTAATAGGTCCTTATCAGGAACATCCCGTATTCGATGCCAGAATTGATGTTGACCCATTAGTAAAAGATTTCTGGGGAATACCAGTAGCTAGGCTTTCAGGATTTCGACACGAAAAAGATGTGGAAGGTTGTAAGTTTATGTCCGAAAAAGCCGAATTATGGCTGAAAGAAGCTGGAGCGATTTATACCTGGCAAAATGTGGGTGGAGGTAAAGGGTTGAGTGGTGGTCAGCATCAAGCCGGAACTTGTCGCATGGGGAATGACCCAAAAACCTCCGTAACTGATAAATGGGGAAGGGTTCATTCCGTTCCAAATTTGTTCATTGCCGACGGAAGTTTGCATGTGAATAATGGGGGTTTTAATCCGGCATTGACAATCATGGCTTTGGGCTATCGTGTAGGTGGCTATATTGCCGGTGAATGGTCAAAAGGAAATCGATTCAAATAAGAACTGGTAATGATTAAAAATAAACTTCTAAAAACAGCGCTGCTAGCAATTCCAATATTTATCGGAGTTTGTCTCCTTTCATTTGGCACATTTTATAGCTATTGGAATACAGCTTCAGCTGATAAAACCTGTGCATCCTGCCACGAAATTCAAAAATCAGTGCATTCTCAATCCATGTCTACACATCGGGACTTGAAATGTAAAGAATGCCATGGTACGGCATTGAGCAATGGTTTTCATAGCCTCGAAGAAAAAGGAATGATGGTAGTGAACCATGTGCTGAAAATCAAAACGGAGGATATTCACATGAACGAAGAACAGGTTCTGGGTGTGATGGATAATTGCAAACGCTGTCATACCTCAGAATTTGCAAAATGGACTTCCGGTGGTCATTCAGCTGACTATAAAGCCATTTTTACTAATAAAAAACACAATTCAACCGAACAAATGAACTTCGATTGCCTGCGGTGCCACGGCATGTTTAATAATGGCACGGTTGAAGAATTAGTTGAACCATTGAACAGAAAAGGTCCCTGGCACTTAAAAGATGATAAAGAAATGGCCGCACGACCCACTATTCCATGTTTGGCCTGCCATCAGGTTCATCAAGATGGTTTAACCAAGAAGAATCCAGACTACTCTAATCCGAAATCAATTTTTTATCACAAGGATAGTTCTAAGTCAAACTTGACTTTTTACGACCGCCACGAGAAAATGAATTTTTCGGTTTCCGATTTACCTAAACTCACCTTGTGGGAAGGAAAACGCGCCGTTAAAGTATCTGACGATCTGCTCATGCGAAATTGCGTTCAATGCCACGCCCCCAATGCAACTCACCAAGCCGGAACCAGCGATGACCGTACACCACGTGGAGTTCACAAAGGTCTGAGTTGCATGGCGTGTCATGATACGCACAGTAATGATGCCCGAAATAGTTGCATCAAATGCCACCCAGCCATTTCCAACTGTAAACTTGATGTAATCAAAATGAATACCACCTATGCAGATGCTAAAAGCCCAAATAATATACATTTTGTAAGTTGTACTGATTGTCATGATGGAAAGCAGCAACAGAAGCTGAATCTATCCAATAAAATAATTAAATTATATAGATGATTAGTTTTTTTTGTATCGACATGAATAAAAGGTTGAATTGAATTCGCAACGAAAACCTTTTTGAAAATATATTATTTCTGAGCAGGGGATAATACTGCCTTTTGTGTATTACATTTACAACGACAGAATTTTCATTCTTTTACATTGTTTGATTCGAGCATTGATAAATAAATTCCCAATAATTCACCCTTAAAATTAATATTATGAATTCAAAATTACTTTCTTTATCGTTGGTCCTTTTATTGGGTCTATTTACATGGAGTTCTGAAGCTCAGGTTGTTAAGACTGTTGGTACAACTGGTGCAGATTTTACATCCCTTCGTCAAGCTATGGCAGCCATCAATGCAAATACCGATGGCTTATATATCGGAGCTATTGAATTACAGATTATTGACAATACTATTGAACCAAGTGATGGTGTAATATCATCAGATTTAGTTGGAATAACTGGCAAAGATGCGGTTTGGACTTCTCTTAAAATTTACCCAACAGTAAAAGGCAAAACTATTTCAGGAGATTTTAGTGGGTCACTTATTTCATTGGTCGGAGCAAATAATGTAACAATCGATGGACGTGTGAATCAAATTGGCACCACACGTGCGTTAACTATTATCAATACCGGTGGAACAAATCCAGCTATCGCTTCTACTATTACAATGAAATTGGATGCATCAAACAACACCATAAAGTATTGTACTATAAAAGGTTCGGGAACAAATATCTTCGGTGGAACAATTACCTTAGGTTCTACCAGTGCCATTGGTGGTAATAATAACAATACGATTAGTAATAATTTAATTACCAATGCCAATGGGTTAAGACCTACCTATTCACTCTATTCAGCTGGAAGTTTAACCGGAGCACCTAATAAATTGAATACGATTAGCAACAATGATTTTGCCGATTTTTTTATACCCGCAACAGATCCTACACAGCTGAATATGGCTATTCGACTTGATAAGATGAATGAAAGCTTCACCATAACAGGCAACAGTTTTTATCAAACTACTCCTTTTGTTGGTATAGAAGATGCAGATTACGAAATAGTCCATATTCAATCAGGAGGTAATCACACTGTTTCCGGAAACTACTTTGGAGGATCGGCAACGAAATGCGGTGGTACGCCCTGGACTAAAACAGAAGCAAATAATAATTTCAGAGCATTGGTAATGAATATCCCTGCAAGTCCTGTTAGTAATGTATTAAACAATACAGTTAAGAACATTAACTGGACGAACACCGGCACGGCAATGTTCCATGGATTGAATATTCAAGGCGGAGTGAATATTAAAGGTAATATTATCGGCGATTTTAATACACCCGGTTCAATTACCTTTAATGGAGGTGATGGGTCACAATTTTATAGTATCCAACTGATTAATACAGGTGTGGATACAATTAGTAAT
>CAIUTB010000046.1 GCA_903901975.1 uncultured Bacteroidales bacterium | reverse complement strand
GTCAACTCAGTTACTTTAGTGGTCAATGTTTCCACTGAAGCTTCGAGTTCAGTCACACGTTCCGTTGATTCCGAAACGTCATCGTTCGAAATGGCCGCTTGAATAGTTTCAAGGGTCACATCTTCTGCTGCCACACCATCGTTGCTTGCAACAACAGCATTTACAACAGCATCAAAATTGTCTGCTTTCCCTTTCAGGACATTGTAAGCAGCAGTCGATAAGATTTTTGTCATTTATCAGGTATTAAAATAATTTATAAAATTCTCAAGCGTATCAATTCCATCTATCAAGCCCAGTTCCAAAGCCTTTTCTGCGAAATACACTTTCCCTGTTCCCCAAACTGTACGATCAGCTTTCAGCTTGTCCGTGCGGTTGGATTCTATCAGGGATAAAAAGTGTTCGTTGAACTGATTGGCTATGGCGCGAATCGGTTCAGGGTTTCCCTGTATCGCATCAAAAAATTCTTTGTTTTTATCTGTCGAAGCAGAAGCGTAAATCTCAATCAGGTTTACGCCCATTTGCTTGAACTTTTCGGTGTAGTCAGCAATGGTGATATACGTTCCAATGCTTCCGATTTGAGCTTGATTGCTATTGGCCACAATGAAATCACAGCCGGAAGCAATGCCGTATGCAGCAGAGCAGCAGTTGTCATCGATAAATGCGCCAACTGGTTTGTTCTTTTGCGAAATGGTTTCAGCCATTAAGCGCATGGCCATTCCCTGACCACCGCCCGAATCAATTACCAATACCACCGAATTGATATTGTCGTTGGCATAGCAGCGTTTCAATAAATCGGATTTGGTTTTCATTCCGGCAGGGCCACATTCCTGGTCTTGCTTGGTGATTGCGTTGGCGATATTGATAATGGCAATTGAGCCTTGGGGTGCATTTTCGGGTGTTATGCCGGTTGAGTTTGACGAAACTGACAAAACATCATTTGGGAATGTGGCAAACTGAATGGAGTTTCTTTTATTCAATTCAACTTCAGTTGGCTTTGCAGTCATTTGTTCGCCTTTGATAAATGAAGCTACCAATGGAAGATAGTTTGCAGCATAAGCTTCATCCATCATCCAAATTCCATTTAATATGTTGTGTAAGTAGAGCATAAGCGATTTGTTGAAATAAAAAAAGCAGTATCCTTGCCAATTGAATTGCAAGAATACTGCTATTAAAAAATGAATTAAAGGACTTATTAGCCGACCAAACAGAGTGCAGAATGGGTCAAAATACCTGAAATTGACAGTTTAATTCCGGAATATCCATTTACTGCCGAAGGTGTCAATGGTTCGACCAGAACATTCAACGGATTCGACTTGTCACCGATAACCAGCACATCACCGTTTACCGTTTCTATTTTCAAGAGAATTTTTCTCAACGCCAGGGAATTGAACTCACCCATTTTTGTGAGTTTAAAACGAGGGCAATAAATAGTTGCAGCCACTGTATAAGTGGCTAATCCGTTTTGTGTATTGGGCGTTACGCTCACTTCAATTTTTGAAGGAGTAGCCGGAAATTCTTTCCAATTGTGATTTCCAACGAATGACAATAGTATATTGTCGTTGTGAATTAAGCATCCTTTCACTTCAGTCCCGATAACATATTGAGCTGAAACAATTCCACCGATAGAATCCATATATTTTTTCTTTAAAAGTTAGTTAGTTGATAATTAATAAGATAGCATTGTTTTTGTATTTACTCCCAAAAAATCGGACAAAACGATACACTATGTACACAAAAAAAAGTCACTTTTTTTTCTTAGTATATGGTCGTTTTTCTTTTTTATTCAAAACATTGTCCCAACGATAATAATTTTTCAAAAATGCATCTTCGGATATAGCTTCAATCATGTATTTACAGCGAAACATATGCACTATATCAATATTGTATAATTTCTCATTCTTTGGCCTTGATATACTATGTCTTTGATTAACCATAAAACCATGAAAATCACCCCACATTATTTTGCCAATCCGTTTATTGAGGGTTCTACAACTCCGTTTAGATAAATAGTTGTAGATTTCCGGATTCTTTCTAAAACCGTAATCATCATTAGCTCTGCGGACCGGCAGTTTAATTTCAAGTGTGCCATTGTCTGTTTGACAATCGATTGGTCGTTTTATCAGTAAATCATAAATAGTAATATATAAGTCTGTATTGGTCGGAAAGGAAACAATTTTTGTTTCTCCGTCTCCCCATTTGCCGATACAGTATTCGGCAAGGTGTTTGTCAATCGTTATTTTTGTGGTCATTTGGTAATAATTCAATTAAAGAGTTTGTTTTTTTTGAAAGAAAGTATAGGAAAAACAGCGATTCGAATTTTTCCTGTTACATGCGTTACTCTTATTACAATTCAGATATTCAGCACTTTACATCGTAACAGGCACGTAACTTCTGTAACTCCACTGTAATTTTTGTAACTCAATGTAACAAAATACATTTTTTCTTGTTACGTTTTAACTGTCTATGTTTCAGTATTATACCTCTTCTTTTCTTTATTTGTAACTAAAGTAACAAGAAATATAGGTTTGTAGAATTCAGTTAGTAGGGCAATTCTTTTTGTTGTTCAGG
>CAIUTB010000045.1 GCA_903901975.1 uncultured Bacteroidales bacterium | reverse complement strand
TCAACGCCCACTTAATATAGGTCGCACATTAATTTGTTCGACCTTTTTATTTTTTAAAATGTTCATAACATACATCTTGTATTCTGATAAATCGGATAGATATTATGTTGGGTCTACCGGAAATCTTGAAGATAGACTGAATCTTAAATGGAGTAACATGATTCTATCTATCTCCATTTATTTAAAAAGGTTGTGAATCTCTTATTTTTTTATATTTTTGTCAGTTGTAAGTCAATTCAAGTACGATTCAATATGAATGACAAGAAATCAGATCAAAGCCTTAATTATCTAATTATCCCGGAACAAGACGAGCAATGGGGAATGACTGTCACAACTGTAGGGCATCAGAAAGTCTGTGAGAATGATTCATATCCTCCGGAAAATCACCCACTTGAGTATTATTTCAACGTTGAAAATGGTCGGGTATTAAATGAATATCAACTGCTATATATAACGGATGGTAATGGCGTATTTACCTTTGGACCTTCAAAGCAATCCTGTCTTATAACTGAAGGAAAAATGTTTTTCCTTATGCCGGGAGTATGGCACACATACCGGCCGGTTAAGAATTCAGGTTGGAATGAATACTGGATTGGTTTTAAGGGCGATATCATACAAAAAATAGTGGATGAAGGATATTTTCTTAATCGTCCGCCGGTATTTAATATCGGACTGAATGAACGAATTGTAGATTTATACCTAAAAGCTATAGAGATCGCAAATGAAGAACGAGCTGGCTATCAGCAAGCCCTTACAGGCATTGTTATGCATATTCTTGGATTAATGTACTATCGGGATAAAACAGGTAATTTTGAAGACGAAGATTTGATAAAAAGTATAAACAAAGCCAAGGTTATTATGCGTGAATCAGTATATAAAAACCTAATTGCAGAAGATGTTGCCCGACAATTGAATATTGGGTATTCTAAATTCAGAAAGGCTTTCAAAGAATTAACAGGCACATCTCCATCCAGATATATGCTCGAACTCAAACTAAATGAATCAAAGCTTATGCTCACAACTTCAAATTTGTCGGTTAAAGAAATTTCATTCAGTTTAAACTTTGAAAATTCTGAATATTTCAACAATTTCTTCAAAAACAAAACAGGGCAAACTCCGGGCGAATATAGAAATACTTGTGCCAATAGAAAAGATTAGCTTATTAGGCAAAATCCGTATTGACAATTCAGGCAAGTTTAATCGAACCTTCCTATCTGACATTCCATAAACCGGAGATGCCAGACAGAAAGGTTATTTTTACTATTGGACACTGATTTTTAGAGTCTTGCTCCTATTCTGATCAGCAAATGCTAAGAGATAAACACCTTTAGAAATACTGAATTCTGATGTTTCATTGGCGTTTAATTTCAATTGCTTTATTAATTTACCGACTACATCATACAGCTGCAATGAAGTATTGGTTTTGATATTGCTAATTTGCAACATTCCATTTGCTGTATTGATTGCGGGTATTGAATTATCTTTTATATCAACATTCGAGGAAATGTTATAAACATCCGCCAAAAATTTATCGGCATAGCGTTCGCCCATCATTAACACACTCGGTTCGTCCCAATGTATGCCATCCGATAACAAAATTGTTCCCGTAGCCATACTATAATCAGAATTTGGGATATACGACTTAACCTGTTGAATCACATTCAAATTAAAACCATCAAATTCAGGGCGTCCATCGGATAATTCCCCACAGAAAAACATTAAATCAGGCATACCCAAATCTTTACGGAAATTAGCTACCATAGCTGCAAAATCAGCTTTGTACGAAACATAATTATCAGCAATCGCAGCACTATTGTCGGCCGAACCCTGATGCCATATAATTCCTTTTACATCGCCATATTTCATCGCTTCTTTAATCCGGAGTAAGGAATAATCATAATTCGGCTTTCCTGGCTGATACCAGCTAACAATAGATGAACCACCCTGTGCATTTACCATCAAGCCAAATGTACGTCCTGTTAGCCTTTGAACTTTCTTTATAAACGAATAAGAAGGACTCAACGCATCAAGTGTAGCATCTTTAGTGATATTGGCGTATCGATTCAATGGATTTCGGGCAGGTTCCATATACAAACCGGGCGTAAGTAAATAAACATTCGGAATCGGATCGCTTCCTTCATTCGCATAAGGTGCGCGACCAGCCATTTGCGATTGTCCCATAGCCAGAATAACATCTAATTTGGGCAACACATTTACAACGATACTATATTGTTTTGTCACCTGACTATTAGCCGATGTACAGGTTATTACTAATGATTTTTCCGAATCAGTACCGCTAAGATTAGTTGGTTTTACAACCTGATAAGTTGCATTCGGGTCGCTTGGCTGAGCAATTACCACAGAATTAACATTCCAACTATAAGGAACATCAATTGTGTAATTTGTATTTGCTGTGGTGAAATTATCAACCGGTTTTCCATCAATAGTTACACCTGCAATGTCACAATTTGTAGGTGGTGGATTTAATTGAAAAACAACATTATAGGTCAATGTTCCAGCCGTATTTGTAACTAATACCTTTGTTGTACGTTGAGCTTCACTACCGGTTAATGAAGTAGCTGCAGCAATCGATACAGTAGCTGTTGCATCGGTAGCTGTAGCTGTTACTGTCGGAATGATAGTTGCATCCCAGGGCAAACTGACGAAATATTTATACTTTGATGAAATAAAGCCCGTTAACAGGTTTCCATCAACATTGAGAGTTTGAAGTTTCAGCGTTGATATGTCTTGTTCTACATATTGAAACATAGGAAAATTACCGCTTGGATTTTCCTTTGAATGCCAGTTTGCTATTGCAGCAGCACCTGAAGCAGTTTTCACAACCGTTGCATCGCGTAATCGAAATCCGATAAACTGAGCTCCTTTACTTATCGAGTCTTTTACTATAGAAGTTACATCAAATTCGTAATACTGAGCAGAAGTTGTAATTGGTCCCGCTACTGTTGTGAAAGCCGTTGAAATATCGGCACCTGCTTTTGTGGCTTTATTATTAAATGTCAAATCATCTTCCACCCAGGTTGTTTTGGATAGAGGATATAGATTAAAGCCATGCGCTTCGGGAAGTGCATCGGCATAAACCCGAAGTTTTACGGTGTTCAGATAAGTGGACAGACTTGAAATGTCAAATCTCAGAAATGTTTCACGACGATATTGAGAACCTGCAGTAGAATGGTACGTGTAAAGATAAGGCTCTAAACCACGAATTTCATCGCCTGTACCACTTGTTCCTTTGTACAGATACGTGTCGTCGTAAACCTTGAGTTGTTGGGTCGTTTGCGCTGCTAATATATTTATTAGCAAAGCAAAAAAAAGTAAAAAAGAAATTTTTCTCATGTTTATTTTATTAAAAGTTTATTTAGCAATTTTCGAAATTTATATTTCACTGAAATCTTATGATCATAAAGAATCTGCATAAAACTATTTTATGTTTAGTTTTACACTTTTCTGTTTTCCATTATTCGAAATTAAACAAGCTATAAAAATCCCGGACTGTGGAATAGGATATTCATTATGCGAATTAGCTTTATATTCCGACTGTAAAATGCATTGGCCTAAAACATCATACAACTTAAGTGTTCCATTGTCGGATGAAGATACATCCACCATAAGCTTGTGATTTACATTAAATACAGTTATTCCATTTAAAGTAATTTCGGACACATCGGATGTTGCACTTGCAGTAAAAACTACTTCATAAAACTTCTTAGAGCCATCTTCGGCAGTAACAGTAATAACAGATTTTCTGCCCACCAAATCGTTTATTGTAGTTGCAGGAGTTATTAAAACTGTTGCATTGGCATTGGCAGCTGTTGCTATTAGCTGAGGAATAGTTTTAGCATTCCCCAAATCGTAAAAATACAAGTATTTGCTAGTACTAAAGGAGGGCAGCGTTGTGCCGGCAATTTTTAAATCTGAAAGAGTGGCATTGGCACTTGCAGTACAGCTTGACGGAAAAGTGGCATAGGTCATTCCGGAAGTATAATTATCGGTACGAATTGGAAATGCAGGCAGATTAGCAGAATTGTACAAGTTGCAATCCGGATTTTTAGCCCATCCATACCGAAATGAAACGGGATTGGACACCAGGGTGCTATGTACAGCAATGATGCTATCATTCACAATAGTGGCAGTAGCAGCTTTATAGGCTTTATCACTCCCTGCTAAAACAAAACCTTTAAGTGAAGCATCCCCATCTTTTATTTTCAAACCCGTTCCAACATTCTTATACACGACAAAAACCGTATCGTTTCTAAGCGGAAAGCTCGTTGGGATAGGACTATCGGCAACGATATCTTTTCCATAAACATACCTGAGTGCCTGCAGTGACATTCTGTCTCCAACCGGTCTTTTGTTTTTCGGATGAATACGTATCAAGGCATCGGGAGCATCCGGATCTTCGTTGGTATCAAGTGTCACACAAAGATGAAAATTGCTCATATTATCCAAAGTCAATACTTGCTGTTGCTGCTCGCGAAGATCAGCCCAGTCAATTTCTTCTATCGTGCGGTTAGAAGAAACACCCATATTGAAAGTTTGAACATATAAAAAAGGAATAACACTCCTACCCCATTGCGTTCTCCAGTCTTCAATCAGTTTTTTCAACATCAACCTGTATTCCAGCGCTCTTTTGGTATTACTTTCTCCCTGCATGAAGCATATTCCTTTAAGCGGAATTCCCCTGAGCGGATAAATCTGACCATTAAAATTACAAGATATATAATTGTCGGCATTGGTGGTGTCACCGGAAGCAATCCGGCCATTAAGCACACACAAATCAGGATCATTATTAATCTTATCCCGGCTCATCCATGTTTCAATTTCAGTGCCACCCTTGTACGACTGAACCATACCAATCGGAATTTGAAGATTGTTATACAAATTGCGGGAAAATATATACCCGATAGCAGTCACATTAGCACCTACGTTTGTAGCATTGCAGGCAAACCAACCTCCGGTACTTTTTATATGTTCCTGCGGAGTGGTTCTGTTATTATAACTTGATTTGAACGAACGAATATAGGGATAAGTATTGGCCTGAGAAACCAGCAATGCAGAATCGAGACAGGAGTTTACTTTTTTTTCCATATTCGATTGTCCACCGAACAACCACACATCGCCAATCAGAATATCATTTAGTGATTGTAACGTTCCGGTTACAGCAATAAGTTCAAAAGTCAAGGTACAGGGGGATGTTGTAGCCGGTTGTGCGGGCATTTCCATATTCCATCTCCCATTCGCATCAATCAGTACTTTCTGTGTGTATATATTGGATTGTCTGCTAAAAACTGCCTTTACACTGTCGCCGGCAGAACCCCAACCTGTGAAATGCAAGGGCAAGTCACGTTGTAAAATCATACCGGAACTAATAAAAGGAGGAAGCTCCACGGTTCGGTCATGAAGAGGTGGAGTGGTTGAAAATTCAATTAGCGGACCATTTGCGCCTGATTCCCTGCTGTTGAAATACATTTCCACCGCATTGCCTATCACATCGTCAACAACCAATGAAAGCATTTTGTCACCCCTATATTCCTGACGCAGATAATCTGAAATATCCCAGCTATACACACCCGTTCCGGTAATTTGGCGGGAATATATCAACGCTCCGCTTACAGGAGCATTATTCCAGGTTATACCAGTCTCCGTCCAATTGTCTGTAGTTTGTAAAACCTGAATATTCATTACTTTCGGAAAAGTCGTAACATTCAGTTTCAATATGGCATTTTTCAATGTATCTGCAGGTGATAAAGAACTAAGATCAAATTTGATAAATGTTTTTCGGGAATAAATAGCTGAAGAACCTTTCTTTACTCTCAAAGCAAGATCGGTACCGTAATTTAAAGCTGCAGATGCTGCTGCACCATTAATGTATGCATCCGCCACCGGCATAAGTTGTGCATTGACCTGAACACTGATTATGCTAAACAGCATCAGTATCAGTAGACTTATATTTTTGCGAATTATATACACTAATATTGTGTTCATTTGAACGCTCGGCTTTGCCACTTGGCTTGCCAAGAATGCGAATTCTACAATTTGGAAATGAAATGAATCAATGATTTTAGATAAATTCAATGCGTCAGAATAAGCTTAGCATGACAAAAACCTCATTCATGAAATGAATACATTTAAATAACAACTGTAATTTATTTTGTTGTCTTTATTGCAAAACTATTTTTTGCGTTCCGCTAGATGTTTTTACGAAATAAACTCCCGAACGAAGTGAAAGTTCTGTCCGTTGATTTGAACTTAACGAAGAGATTCTTATACCAACGCTATTATACACTTCTCCTCCAAAAAAAACCAGTTTTCCGTTATAACAATAAGAAAGAGCTTTATCTGCTAAAGAGGCAACTGCTGTTGTTCCCGGAGTAACGTAGGTAATAATTACCTGCCCTGACCCACCTGCTCCACCGGCCTTACCTAGTGAAGATGACCCCCAACCGCCGGAACCACCACCACCGGGAGCGGTACCTGCTAAACCGTTAGTTGCAGTAACTAAAATTCCGGAAGCACCAGAACCACCGCCATTAGCACCAACACCACCAATACTATTATTTCCTACTCCCACACCGGGCGATGTAGCATCGGCACCAACTGCTAAACTGTTAGCTCCTGCACCACCACCTCCGGTATAAGTTCCGCTTAAACCGGCAGCACCAGTCCCACCGGCGTAATTGTAAGGTTCTGTCCAGCCTGAATTTCCAACATTCGTTCCGGCAGCTGCAGTACTTGGAGTTCCGGTGCTACCCCATTTACCGGAGGCACCACCAAGTGCAAGTATTGATGTTACAATATTCCCGCCACCAAAATATGATAAGTTACCCGGATTACCCGGATTTGCTGAAGCAGTTCCACCAGGAGCACCACCCGAACCAACCGTTACAGTAAAGAGTGCATTTGGTACTACAGTTACTGCTGTATTCATTACATACGATCCTCCTGCACCACCACCTCCGGCTTTTCCAGTACCACCACTGGCACCACCACCGCCTGAACCACCACCACCCCAACATTCAGCCTGAATGGAAGTTACTCCTACCGGACAAAACCAGGGAAAGGGACTTCCGGTTGATGTGGAATAAATAACCACCGTGTTTGAACCTACAATAGTTGTAGTTTGACTTAGCATTACATTCAATGGCATACATGCTAACATAAGAAGTAGCATACTGGATAAAGTGTAATTCTTTCTCATAATCGTTAAATTTAATATTAGTACTAATAATAATTACAAAAGTAAATAAAATATGCGCGGACAAATATAAAAATAATTCAGTTAGTTGTCTATATTGTTCGATTATGATTTGATTATTTTAATAAAAAAAAGAGGCTGACCCAAACTATTTTGGAGCAACCCCTGTGGAGTATCAAAATCAGAGTATAACTTTCTGAATTGATTTATTCGATTTTACAAAATAGATTCCTGACTTAAGTGAAAGTTCTGTTTTTTGATTAACAGTAGCTATTTTCTTTCCAACACTGTTATAAACTTCAGCTGCAGTTACTACCAATTTGCCATTTGAAACATAGGTATCATGAATCGTTGATGTTGGATTTGAAACGGCATTTTCTACAGGAGTAAGGTAAGTAATAATTACCTGACCATTTCCACCTGCTCCACCTGCCCTTCCAGCTGATCCACCGAATCCGCCAGAACCTCCACCACCTGGTGAATAACCCGGAAGTCCGTTCGTGTTAGCTGCGATAACTCCGGCAGCACCGTTTCCACCGCCTCCGGTTCCAATGCTTTCGGCACCCGGATTTGTACCAAATCCAATTGCACCGGCACCTAAACTACCTGCTCCAGCACCACCACCTCCAGAAAATACCGGTGTCGAAAGATAAACATAACCCGCAATTCCATCACCACCGGCATAGTTATAAGATCCTTCAAAACCTTTATTTCCAACAGTCGAACCAGCAACGGTCGCACTTGGAGTTCCTGAACTTCCCCATTTGCCAGCCAAACCTCCAACGGCAATTATACTATCATTTAAATTACTAGAAAAAGTGGTTTTTCCACCGGGAGTAGGAAGTACTGTAGAAGTAGTTCCACCAGGAGCTCCGCCAGCACCAACAGTAACGGCATAAGAAGATCCGGGAAGAACAGTAACAGTTGTGTTTTTTACGTAAGATCCACCAGCACCACCACCTCCGGCTTTTCCGGCACCACCACTGGCACCGCCACCACCTGAACCACCGGCACCCCAACATTCGAGTTGGATGGATGTTACTCCTGTTGGACAAACCCAGGTAAATGGACTACCTGTTGAAGTGGAATACGTAACTACCGTGTTTGATCCAACGATAGTTGTAGTTTGACTTAGCATTACATTAAATGGGATACATGCTATCATAAAAAGTAGCATACTGGATAAAGTGTAATTCTTTCTCATAATCGTTAAATTATAAATTAGTACTAATAATAATTACAAAAGTAAATGGAATATGCTTAGACCTATATAAAAATAATTCAGTTAGTTGTCAATATTGTTCGATTATTATTATTCTAATATTCCAGTATAAAAAAAGAGACTGACCCAACATGATATTGGGTCAGCCTCTATAGCCTAAATTTAAATCCAAATCAGAGTATAACTTTCTGAATTGATTTATTTGATTTTACGAAATAGATTCCTGACTTAAGTGAAAGTTCTGTTTTTTGAGTTACAGAAGCAATTTTCTTTCCAATACTGTTATAAACATCTCCGTCGCTTAGTACTAATTTGCCGTTTAAAACATAAGCATTAACTGAGTTTGTCAGACTAGAAACAGCTGTTGTTCGAGGAGTTAGGTAAGTAATGGTTATCTGCCCTGCGCCACCGGCCGCACCGGTTTTGGAACTACCATAGCCACCACTGGCACCACCACCGGGAGCAATTCCTGCAACTGCGTTTCCTGTAGATATTCCGGCTGAACCATTTGCACCACCTGTACCGGCTATACCACCTGTTGCATCAGCTGTACTTGCAGCACCACCGACGCCATTACTGCCGGCAGCACCACCGCCGCCACCACTTCGGGAACCTGCAACTCCGGGTGCACCATTACCACCTGCAAAATTATAGGAATCTGAATAACCAACATTTGAAGATGATGAACCTGCACCTGCAGTTCCACAATTAGCTGGAACACTTGTACTTGTTGCATTTCCGCCACCGCCACCACCGGTAGCCGTTAGGATTGTTGAACCAAAAGTTGCTGTTGAATTACCTCCGGTACCGGCTATTGCACCTGAAGCACCTGAGCCACCTGCAGTTCCACCGGCACCAATTGCAAGTGTGTAATTTGTTCCAGAAATAACCGAAATTGCGGTATTCATAACATAGCCACCACCGGCACCCCCACCACCAGCTCTGGCAGTATTCGTAGATGTTCCGCCACTGCCACCACCGGCACCCCAACATTCAACCTGAACTGAAGTTACGCCAACAGGACAATTCCAGCTAAACGGACTACCTGTGGAAGTGGAATACGTAACTACCGTGTTTGAGCCTACGATAGTTGTAGTTTGCCCGACCAGTAAATTAAAGGGAAGAATAGCCAGGCTTGTAAGAAAAAATAAGGAGAAAAATCGATTAATGGTCTTGTAATTCTTTTTCATAATAGTGAGTTTTTATGAATAATAATTGGTTTTAAGTTTTTTTTATAGCTGATTTAATTATGTTACAAAGATTCAAAGCAATCGACATAAATACTATAAAAATCATACAATAAATTATTGATATTGTACGAATCGAATCTGCTTTACATGATTCAACTACAATCAGCAAACAACTTCTACGATTTTTCAATAAAAAATTCTGACGCGAATTTAATGTTGAGACAGACTCTTTTATTTTAAATCAAAATCAGTATTTATGCCTGAATCGTTTTAAACGGATCGTTATTAAAGTAGTCAGGAGTATTCAGTTTTGCTTCTCCGGGTGCCGGAGGAGGTGTGGATTCCAATTGCAGTGAAATCTCATTATCAAGTTTTATGAGCTCAACTTGTGGAGCGATATAGAATTGTTTTTGTTGCTTAGCCATAGTATGATCTGATTTAATGGTTTTTAAATTTAGTGCTAAGCCGCCAAATCGCCGGAATTTCTATTCCTCCGACTTAGCGGCCTTGCTTGAATTATTATTTAATAATTACTTTAGTAGTGGCTGTTTTCCCTACGCTTTTTAGAACAATCGTATACACTCCCGGCACAAGTCGGGGATCAAGTACTTTGATAGTTGAACTCAGGTTTTGAGCAGCCATACGTTGACCAATGGCATTGTAAACGGCTACGGATGTTTCAGCGTTTGGCGTTCCATTCAGTATAATCTGTCCATTGGCATTGGTCGAAATCCAGAAACTTCCGCTATCGGCAGGGTTTATTCCGGTAGTTATCGAAGGTGCTTTGAAAATCAGAGCAAAACGGCTGGTATTATTCGTGCTTACTCCAGAGCTAAATACATAGCTGCTGCCATCGCTCAGATCGGCAATCACCGGATTGTTAGTATCCAGATAGTCTTTCAGAATAACCCGCGTACCTGCTACGAAATTGTTCAATTCGGATGCTTTGATACTAAAGTTGCTACCTGCCTGACCGGTGGTAAAGCCAAGCGGAATTTCTGTATCAAACGGAATGCTGTTCATTCCGTTGATAACCAGTTTTTCGCCACTTACCAGGGTATAAATTTCAGGAATGGCTGCATTGCCGTTGCTCATTTTGGGCGAATCGTAGCTATCATACTGATTGCTGGCAGTAGGGTACGTGTACAATACTGTTTCGTCCGTATTCACACCATTGGAAACCTGCAGGCGGGCAAGTTGCACGGCTGAATTGATTTGCGCCCTGCTTCGTAATATATTGCCAGTTACATCCTTGTGTGCCCGATCGCTATTGTGGAAAGTCAACGAACTGCCCGAAGCGCTGGCCAGTACCCAGAAGGCCTGCATGGGCGGAATCAGGTTCGTTACATCCGCCGGAACACTGATACCTATTCCTGCAGCACCATCTACAACATGATAGGTGTAGAAATAATAGCTTCCTCCTACTTTGGTCTTATACCACATGGTTGATGCCAGATTGGTTTTGCTTACCGTGTTCCAGTTTAAATACGAACAGTATGGATTTCCAACCAGATTATAACCTGCAAAAGCCTGATCTGATGTATACGACAATGCCGGTACGCTATTTACTCCGGTAGTGATATCGCCGGTATTTAAGCTTCCTCCGCTGAATGTGACTCCATTGGTGGCTGCCAAAAGACTGGCATCAACATTCGCCACATATCCTTTGCCCACGGCAAGCGATGTACTATTATCTGTAATTTGAGGCCAGTTAAGCGTAGCGGAACTTCCCTGGGTTTCATCATAGCTATACAATTTATTGATATTTGAAGCCGCTGCAGCATTAAACACAGCACTGCTTGCTCCCGATAGCGGACTGGAAATATACCAGTTACGACCGGTGGTCAAATATTGCTGAACATTGGTAGTGCTGGCATTCAGCGTTCCGCCATTATCTACAAAAGTTCCGGTACCACCGGCATCACTCTGAAGGATGAATGTACCCACATTTAAGGTTTTTGCTGAATTAAGCGTTAGTTTAGCACCGGGATTTACGGTAATAGAATGAACGCTTATTGGCGTTTGATCAATAATGAGTTCACCACTCGAAATTACTAAATCGGTGGCTGCCAATGGAGCATAAGTCCATTCTGAAGCTGTACTCCAGTTACTCGAACCACTTTTTGAGAAAGTGGACAGTACCGGATAAATATTGGCCGTTAATCCTGTCGGTTGTGTCAGTGAATAGTTCGCAGCTTTTGTTCCAGCAAGCGTTGAAGTAGATGTCACAACAATGTCATTGGCTACATTTACGCTGGCAAAAGTTCCGGTACCTGATAAAGTTACGTCATCAGAATTTACAATACCATTTAATGTTCCGGTAATGCTGGCTGTATTATTTCCATCGTAGGTTTTGCTTATAGCAGCTGCACTTGTAATTGTAAGAGCTAGCTGAGAAATTGTAAAACTACCGGCACTTGCTCCCGTCAGATTATTGTAATTTGTATTATCGGTGGCTGCAAAGTTTGCCGTAACAGCATAGGAATTTGCATTTGTGGGTGCTGTACCCGAACCAGCGTATAACACATTCGTTACTGTACCTTCCACAGAAGCACTTACAGTAGCTGCCTGAGCAGAACCAGTATAAGTTTGAGGTGAATTGCTAATCGATAAGGTAGGTGTAGCTTTTGAAATAACAAAAGTACCAGCACTTGCTCCGGTCAAATTAGTCCAATTTGTATTATCGGTGGCTGCAAAGTCTGCCGTAATAGCATACGAACCTGCGTTTGTAGGAGCTGTGGCTGAACCCGCATACAATACATTACTTACTGTACCTGCCGCTGAAGCAATTACTGTAGCTGAGTGTGAAGAAGCATTGTATACAGGAGTGTTGCTTATTGAAAGTGTTGGAGTTCCTATTGTGACTGTTCCGGTTGTCATTGGAATATCCAATGTTGTAAGTCCTGACGAACAATGAATATTACCATTATACGAACCTACAGTAGCCGAAGCAGCAAGCCGTACATAAATAGTTGTAGGACCTGTGGCAGAAATATTGCTTAAGGTTGAAGTATAGGTACCTCCTAGTGCTGTTGAAAACTCATAACCGGACAAAGCATCAATAGATATAGTAGTACCCAAGCCAGCTCCCGCTAAGGTAAAGCTGCTAGCAGACGATGCTGTTCCATGACTAGTACTTAAACTGGTCAATGGACCACCTCCTGTTGTAATTATTGGAGAAGTAGGAGTTGCATTTAATTGGACATTATCAAAACGACAACTACCTGACGCTCCTGTTGCTCCAGTCAGAGTAACGCGCAAATAAGCATTTGTAGAACCATCTAAACTTGTGATTTTAGTAAGTGATGAAACAGAAAATGAACCTGTTGGTGTTGTTATCGTTTGACCAGTAGTCCAACTTAATCCATCAGTACTGATATCCCATTGTTGAGTTGTAAAACCAGTACCAGATGCAATACTAGCATATGAAACGAGTAAATCTTTATAATTTGTCATACTAAATTTATAAACCATGCATTTACCATTTGCAGACAATGAAGTACCACCAATAGGTGAAAGACATGCTGGGGTAGTTGTTGTCGTAGAAAGACTTGTACCGCTAGTGTTTAGATTACTACCTGTTGATCCAAATAATTCATTTCCTGTTGTTGCAGCAATCCATGAACTTGAACCATTTGTACCATTAAGATATAAGTTACCCGATCCAAAATTTGCTGTCAAAACAGTAGGACAATTTGGTGCCGCAGCAACAGCAGTACCTCCATTTGTTGTGGTTTGAAAGTCCCAACCAGCAATTAATGTTGCATTTACACTTCCACTTACAGCAGTATTAATTGTAGTTGCCGAGGTACTGCTCATAGCCACATTTCCTGAATTTGAGCCAATCACAGCAGCACTTGTTAGTCTCACATATACTATTACATTAGAAACAGAACCACTCGTTTGAGTTAGAGTTTGAGTGGCAGCATAGCCACTTGCACCACCGACAGTTTTAGACACCTCATAACCTGTTGGTGCTGTTACAGTGATATTCGCAATCAAATTGCTACCCGATACCGTAAATGCCTGTGCTGTAGAGGCTGTTCCATAGTTAGTTGTGAATGCAGCAAGTCCTGAAGGCGTTGCAGTAATTATCGGAGTTGGATTTACAGTAATACTTGCACTTTGACTTGCAGTTATTGAACCATTAGTTAGATTGCTTGCAGTAACAGTGCTTGAACCAACCGTGGATGCTGTAACACTAAAGGTTCTGGTTCCTGAGGCTAATGTATTATTTCCCGGCAAGGTGGCCGAAACATCGGAAGAACTTATCTGTATATTATCGGTAGCTCCGGTTATCAAATTCCAGCTGGCATCCACTCCGTTTACAGTAATTGTAAAAGCTATTCCTGATATTTGACTGGTTGGAGTTCCGGTCTTACCGGTTAAACTTCCGGCAACTGGAGTTTCACCAGGCAACAATAATTGTAATTTGGCTAATGCACCTGCATTAATGGTGGTTGCAGTACCTGTATTTGCTGCCAGTGCAGAAGCCTGATCAGTGGCAGTAATCGTTTTACTTCCGGATGTCAAACAAGTTACACTAAAAGTACCTGTTCCGGAAGCTAATGCTGCATTGGATGGTAATAAAGCATAACCATCACTACTGCTAATTGCAACTGTACATGTATTGCTGCTTACAAAATTCCAGTTAGCATCCACTGCATTTACAGTTACATTAAATGCTGTTCCGGCGGTTTGAGCAGATGGTGTACCCGTTTTACCGCTTGAAGTGCCGGGTGCCGGAGATTCGCCCGGCATTAATACTAGTAATTTATTAACCACTCCTACATTAAACGTTGTTGAAGGACTTGTATTTGCAGTTATCGAACCATTCGTACTATTTGTAGCTGTTAATGTAAAATTAGAAGCTGTTTTAATCGTAACACTAAATGGTTTAGTTCCTGCTACTAAAGCTAAATTGCCTGGCATAGTTGAGTTAGCATCAGTACTGGTGATTGCTATAGTATTTGTATTACTTACCACATTCCAGTTAGCATCCACAGCATTTACAGTAATTGTAAAAGAAGTACCGGCAGTTTGATCTGTTGGAGTTCCTGTTTTACCGCTTGAAGTTCCTGGTGCCGGAGACTCACCCGGCATTAGAAGTTGAAGTTTATTGACTGTTCCTGCACTAACAGTGGTTGAAGATCCTGTATTTGCTGTCAGTGCAGAAGCCTGATCGGTGGCAGTAGCTGTATAACTTCCTGCAGTTTTGAAAGTTAGGCTAAAAGTCTGTGAACCTGCAACTAAAGCTGCATTGGCAGGTAAAGTAGCATTGGCATCAGAACTTGTAATAGCAATGGTTTGCGTACTACTAACCACATTCCAGTATTGATCCACACTTTTTACCGTTACGCTTACTGCGTTTCCGGCGGTTTGAGTTGTTGGTGTACCGGTTTTTCCGGTCGAAGTTCCCGGAACTGCAGTTTCATTCGGCATTAATACCTGTAGTTTATTAATTGCCCCTGCTCCAATAGTTTGTGAAACAGTTGCATCGGTGTAATCAGTAGATACAATGGTTACGGTTTGAGTTCCTGCAGCTCTCAAGCCACTACTTGCGCTTCCACCTGGTATCAGAGTTAAAACACCACTAGCCAGAGTATAATCAGTATTTAAAGTCAATGTATTTGCACCAAATTTCACAGCGGTTATGTTTGAACGCCAGGTTGCATCATCTGTAAAAGTTATGGTAAAAGAATTATCAACATTGGCACTCCCAACTGCTAAAGTTGGAGGTGTAAGTAATGTATAAGAAATCACAACTTTACCATCACCACCTATTCCTCCGACATATGGAGTATTACTACTTACTTCTCCTCCTGATCCTCCTGCTGCAGTTCCACCCGGATTGCTTCCATATGTTCCACTACCAAATTGTTTTCCTAATCCTCCTGCAAAACCACCAGTTGGTGGAGTTTGTGTTGGAGCAGATGATGATATACCTAACCCTGCAACACCATTTGCACTTGTACCTGCACTGGAACCACCTGAATTTCCATATTTACTACTAGATCCAGTACCGCTACCGCCCCCTGCACCACCACTATATGCCCCAGTAATTGGAGTACAAGAACCTGCAGCGCCTGCAACACCTGCAGCACCACTTGCGGTTGTTGTTGTCGAACCTCCACCTCCTCCACCAACTGCTATCACATAATTTGTTGAATTATAACTAAACATTGTATTTCCACCAGAGCTACCTGCAGTTGCACTAGTCCCCCTTCCAGTCCCTGTTCCAGCACCTGTTACTGTTCCTGCTGCACCCCCGGCTCCAATTACAACCGAATATGAGTTCGTAGGAGTAACAGAGAAAGTTGAAGTAGCATAAGCTCCACCTCCACCTCCACCTCCGGTAGCATATTGTGTAACTGCAGAGCTACCTCCGCCACCACCAGCTCCCCAACATTGAACTGTCACAGAATTAATACCAGCCGTGCAAGTCCATGTAAAAGGACTTCCTGTAGCTGTTATATAAGTAATGGTTTTAGTATTCCCATTAACAACTACTGTTTGCCCAAAAATAAAATTCAAAGGCAACAAAGCAATTACAGCTAATGCAATAGCAGCAACAAAGGAGTTAATTCGGTTAAAACGAATATTATTTTCCGGGTGATTTACGATCATTTTTTTCATGATGATAGAGTTTAATTAACAATAGTATGCATATTTAAGAGGCAAATATAATATATACGACAAATGAGCTATATAAAAATCATCCAATAATAAAGTAATATCGTCCGAATCGATTATAGAAAAAAAATAAGTTAATTAACTGACAGGCAATATATTGCCTGCTTTGAAAGCAAAAACAAGTACAAATATCCTTGCTGGTGCAGATTTGTAATCGTACTATTTCATTAACTTGATAGTTCGTGGTTGAATAAGCTGGTATATTTAGCTGATAAATAAACCAGCTAGCAAAGCTCTGATAGCATGCGAACTTAATAAGGGGTTGTCTCGGGATTGTTTTCTATGAAGGGCTAAAGGCAAGCTGAAAAAAAAGGATTATGTTGAAAACCCTTAGTAGCTGGTGATTCC
>CAIUTB010000044.1 GCA_903901975.1 uncultured Bacteroidales bacterium | reverse complement strand
TGAAACGGATTGTTCAATCGGAACATTGGCCATCTTTGCCAACACTCCGAATTTCACTAAAGCGGTTGTGATATAAGGAACTTCCACCGCACCTTCTTTTGAACCGGCAGCCAATACGTTCACGTATCGGGCTGCATCTTCTGCACCTGCACTGTATTGGTTCAATGCGATGACAGTTCCTTCAACAGCTTCTTTCAATGGCATTCCGGCAGCTGCCGCCAAAATCATACTTTGTTTGGTTACCTCATTTAATGCTTCAGGGGTTTTCAGCAACTCAGGTTTAGCAGAGCCAACCAATTTATAAGCTTCCATGATTTCGGCCACACTGGAGCGAATGCGTATCGCTGTTCCTTCAAGTGGTTTGGTAGCCATTTCTTTGGCGAAGTTTTCCAATTTCTTCACGTCCGAATCACCAAGTCCGGTAAGTGCCTGAAGGTTTGCTGAAGCATCTTCCAATTCATTCCTGGCATCCATGAATTTTTTCAATGCCATGGTCAATCCGGTGACAACGGCAACAATTGCGGTGACCATAGCAAAGTATTTGTTGGTGGCATTTCCCAATTTGCTCATTATACCTTCCTGACTTCCCAAGTGAGAATTCATTTCGGCTTGTGCCTTACCAACTTGCTTACTTACTCGCTCATACTGTTCAAGTTTGTTTTTGTGTTCGTCCGTTCCCCGGGTGGTGGCTTTCAATTCCTTCTGAAGCTTTTTCTGCACGTCAATCAACTCATTGTACGATACACCTGAAAGGTTGTTGAGTACTTTTTCGGTCTGTTTCAGTTTGGCTTTGTAGTCTTCTTCAGTTGCCTTGCTTTTATTTATTTGAGTTTCAAGGCGACTCATTTTCAACTGCACATCGTTCCAGGCTTTTCCGCTGTTTACTCCGGCATCTGTCATGCGTTTGGTTTCAGCAGTCAGGTCTGCCAATTCCTTTTCGTACTTTTTGGTAGCAGCTACCATCTGATCAATGCCTCTACCGTAATCAGAAGTTTCTAAATATACCCGGATTCCCCGTTTAAAATCGTTTGCCATTGTGCTCACATTTAATTTACAAGCACAAAAAAAGACACAACTAAGTGGCTTCTAAAGGACAATTTCTGTAACTTATGATTATTCAGAAAGGAAAATTCCGTCCAGATTCATTACTAAATCAAGGGAATACTCAGCCAAAATATCAGCCAGTTTTTCCGTGTTATTTCGGATAATATCGTTGAACCAATGTTCCGCCCTACGTTCACCGGTACCCATTTTATTCATACTGGCTGCATTGGTTGTTTTCAGTGTTCCGAATTTATCAGTCCATTTACTTCCGGTCAATCCGCCGTACCCTGTACCGGCTCCGGAATGGAGGTAAACGCCATGACGTGCAAACTTAAAGCCGACACTTCGGGTTTCAAGTTTGTATTGATTGTCGAAACGTAAATTGATTTCAATACTGCTTGACAGTTTCGGGAATTTCTCTGAAATCTGGTCACTGATTCTATGACCAAAGCGACTCTCAGCAGAAGCTTTGAGTTCTGCTTCCACCTTTTTACTCCAGGCTTTTACGGCAGCATTAAACTTGTTTACGCTTTCCGTATCTTTCACACGTTGAAAGAATTCGGTATCGTCGCCCGACAAGCTTTCAAATTTTATTCGTGGATTGAAATTTGAATTCACCACTGTTGGAACGGCAATGCCTCCGGCTTTTGCTGTTTTAACCAACTGTTTAAATGCTCCGGCTCTCATGCCAGTTTTTGCATCTATCCAGTCGCCAACGGTCATTTCATTTAGCTCTTTCATTCTTCCCACACTTCAGGATTGATTGAATAATCAATTCCACTTTCCACATTGAATCCCATAATTACGCCAAAAAGATTATCGCACAGTGGACCTATTCCACGAATGGTGAATGTTTCGGGTAGTAAGCCGGTAAGTCCATGTTGGTACTTACGGCTATCGAGCATCATTCGAGCTTGTATTTGCAGCGCAATAGCTTCACAGTTTGCCTGTGTAGTAAGTATAGCAGCTGAATCTTCCAACGAAGCCGGAGTGAGAATCATTAAAAAGTATTGAGGCCGCTTGCTCAGGCGTTCTGCATCGTTGTAGACAAAGTCAGCGTTCTTGCCGTCCAATGCCACCAATACGGTGCTGTTTACTGAACTCATTCGCTCCATAAGCGATTGTAGGTTATCACTTTCGGAACAAGTAAAAAAGTCGGTAGGGTTTAATGCTTTGTGCTTATTTGCAAGCATTTGGGCATAGCTGAAGTGGTTGTATTCCATGGGTTTGAATTTATGGATACAAAAAAAGCCACTCGGAAGTGGCTTTTAAAGGACAGAACATAGATATGTACTGCCTTTTGCAATCAGAAAGATATAGTGAACATAGTGAAGTGACTTGATTTGTCTTTGAAAATTAATTAGTTTTTATGAAAATGTAAGATCTTCAGCAATGTATTTTTTTGAGACTTCGCTTAATTCTGTGATTACTGCTTTTATATCTTCCTGACCACTTGCAGTTAAACCTAAATTTTTTTCAAGGTTTTTGAGCAATCCTTCTTGATTATTTACAATTGTCTGAGCGAGTAAAAAAAGCATAACCGGAGATACATTGATTGTAAGTTCCTTTTTTTCTAATAATTTGTTCATTTAGGCACTATTAATGATTAATAATTTTGCGATTGAATTTGAGTACAAAATTAAACAATTAATACATAAATGTCAAAATATTTTTGACAAATTTATGATTTTTGAATATATGAGTTTTGATACCATTTAGGTCACCAAAGAACCTACAAATCCATGTAGAATAGTGCTTCCACAGGATATTTCTCACTAAACTTATCTAAATCCATTTTACCTAAAAACATAAGTTCATCGTAATCAAACGGAGGTCCCTGTTTCAGCATTTCTTCAAATCTCGTATAGGCCTTTTCTGATTTATCCGGCAACAATCCCTTACTCTTCAATTCCTGATATTCTTCTTCATCGAGATCAAGATCATCCATTAAACTTTCTTTGTTTATCATACTCTTTTATTTTTTGTAAATTGATCACATATTTTCAAATTAAAAAATCTATGATTGTCAAATCAGGTTACAAACCTGCACGAGTGGGAGAATTGATTTTTTTTCTTGTATTCTCAAAAATACTATTTTATAAAGTTATTTTCTTTAAGAAATAAGATAAAGCCATCGATTATTTCGTTGTTACGATTTTCAATATCTTTCTCTGAAAAGTCAATACGATTGCTTGCTAAATTTACTAATTCATAAATTATTGTTCTTGGTTTTATGTGTCCTTTATCCGTTGTAAAGCCAAGATAATACTTTTTTTTGTCTACGAATCTGTAATCAGAAGCCCTAATGTTTATTTTCTCTTCAAGTAAAGATTTATTTCCAAGAGATTCTAGATTTTTAATATTTGAGAGAGACTTATCATTTTCTTGCCTTTTCTTGGCAAAAATATGTTCAACCTCAAAAACACTGCTAAGCTCAGGCAAGGATTGTGATTCAGTAATAAATGCCCACCAAGTAAGCATTGACTTTGTAATGGGTCTTCCATTTTTAAATTCGAAGTTCTTTATTGCAGTTGTGAGGGTATTTTCTTCGAATATATAGTCATTAAAATTTACAGTTTTGTCTGTTACAATATTTATCATTTCGGCATATATGGGTGTACGAAGAGCATTTACACCAGGATTTATAAAAGAATATGCCCAAACAAAGGCGATAATTTTGGTTAGAAATTCTTCTAGCTTCGTTTCGTCTAATTGTTCCTTTGCATCTTTATTATGTAAAAAGTAGACGGATAAGAAATATGTCCACATACCGTTTGGTGCATAATACAAAACGAATAGCTTTTTAAGGATTTTGTCAGAGAACCTATCAGAATTTTGATTGTATACATCACTCCAGAAGTTCACTAATATTTTAAGATTAGGTAATGTTTCCTCTTGTTTTAGGATAGAATATTTGCCCTTCTCGTAAAATTTACGAAGAGCTTCTGTAGTACTAGATTTAACCCCTTGTTTTGCACGTATGTAATACATATACCTTGTAAAAAGCTCATCCATCGGAGTCCCGTATAAGGGTTTAAAGATTTTACCACAACTTTCTTCAAGCTCTTTCCACTGCTCAATAAAAGACTCTTTTTCATTCTTAGCACTGTAATATTTATAAAATTGTGCTTTGAAAATATCAGCATCGGAAAGCGGTAGCCCTCTATCATTTAATGTCGAGAAAATTCTTAAAGCTGTATCTTGGGATTCTGCTTCAACAGGTAAAAGAATGCAATTACGTAGAATTCTAGCTGGCAGATAAGCAAAATAGGAAGGATATTCATTTAAAAAAGCATCAATTTTTTCTTGAAAAAATCGATAATTTTTTGCATAGTTACTCTTTTGGTCTTTATTTACAATACCTGATTTTAGAATATCAAGAAATTCATCTTTATCGTTATCCGTAGCCACTTCGGAATCAATTTTTAATACATTTAGGTTTGCATCTCCAAATTCATTGGTTTTCCACAAACATTCAGAAATTCTCTTTTTTGTACTTTTAGAATTTTCATCCTGCATATGATTAAACTTAGCATAAAACGCTCGTAATAATAACATTAAAGTGGTTAGGCGTTGTTGACCATCAATTACTTCCTTTTTTTGGTTTTCATTTTCAAAGGTGACAATTGAACCTAAAAAATACTCCTCATTACTATCAAATTTGTCGCAATTATTGTCAGGAAAAGCAAATGAAAAAATATCATCCCATAGTGTTTGACATTGAGTTTCCTCCCATGCATATGGTCTTTGGTAGTCGGGAATGAGAAAATCTGACTTCTTATCAGAAAAAAGTAACATTATTGTTTTTTGATCAACATTCAATTTAGACATAGCTTTTATTTATAAAATTGTTATTTTTTTTATTCCTATGAAAATAAGATATTTTTTCTGTAGTACACAACTAAAGTGGCACAAATACTAAATACAAAGTGTTTTATTATATTTCAAACCCACCACTAACAATAAACCTCAAAAGCAAATTATGCACTTTGATATTAACTCTAAAATTCTGGATTGTTACTCCTTCCAGCTGTTCCAAGTATTCTTTTGCTTTCTGTCTATCTACTGTATTTTTCAAGTCGTCGAAGCGAGCAAATTCATTGATATTAATTTCATTTAATCCAGCATTCATCATATTACGTAACTTTGTTTCGTCCAATCCTAATAACAACGAAATACGTTTTATCTGGTCATTTTTGGCATTGTACTGATATTCAGTAATATAATCCCGAAAAGTTTTACCCGCTTCAAGCGTTGCATCACCATTTTGAACATCATGCAAAAAGATATTCGCATATTTCTGCTCCTCTTGTGTCAGACTGGCAAAAGATTTATGCAGTTCGTCGAGCGTTGCTTGTTTCTGTTCGATATCCAAATCACCATTTTCGAGTATTTTTAAATACTTCTCAAAACGCGAATTCATATAATCTGCATTGATAACACCCGTGTCAATCTCAGTCAAATGTATATCAATTTCAAAGGGAACATCATGACCTCCTCCACCACCGCCCGAAAACATTTCTTGGTAACGCAATAACAAAATCAAATAATTTGTTTCATCAAAATGTAATTCAATGATTATTTTCGCTCTACTAGTTGGATTCTTAAACTCATAGCGATGTTTACTCCAAGTAAAGCCTTGTATTTTAGCTGCTTCTAATTTATCATTGAATTCCTTAAACAGTCTTGCAAACTGTCCTCGCTCTTGCGGTGTTTGTGGCAATCTCTCAAAATCAGGTATACCAGCACGCTCAAAAAGCAAAGATATATCATCGTAAATCGAATTCATACGATTCAGATTATCATCTAAATGCTCTACAAACAACCCCAGCGGTTTATCACCCGAATACATCTTTATTGCTGTATTAATATTACGCTCCATGGTGTGTGGATAACGATAATAACGGATAGTCCCAAATGGTTTTTCGGGTCCAAAAAGGCGATTAGTGCGCGAAAATGCTTGAATGATATTTTCATATTTCAACAATTTGTCTAGGTACAAAGTATTGATATATTTCGAATCGTAACCCGTTAGCATTTGGTCAACAACAATCAACAAATCAATTTGTTTTTCAGGTGTGAGATGAATGCGCTTATGTGGCTCTTTGTGTGCCAAACGGGCTGCAATATCTTTCTTTAATTTATGATGTGTTGCCATCGTAAAATCTTGCTCATAACGACTGTTATAATCTTGTATTATCTCAACAAGTCCATTCTCTTTTTCTGCAAAATCTTCGTCATTGTCTATGTTGGGGTCAAAAAGGGCAGTAACCTTTAATTCGGGATTTAGGTGCTTGAAAAGCCTATAATACATAATCGCTTCGGGTATGCTGCTAGTTGCAAATATTGCATGAAACTTACTTGCATGACTTAATCGTATCCAATTATCTATAATATCATTTACTACTGCATTTTTATGTTCTACACGCCTAAATTGTGATTTAGGTATAAAGTCTTCAATGCCAACAATATAATTATCATTATTGTCATAGTGTCCTGCCATGCCCACTTCAGCTGCATTCATATAGTGATAGTAAACTTCGCTTTTTTCAGGGTCATTGATAGCTTCCTGTTCTGTGGTTGCTCTCGCTTTTTCGAGAGCTACAGCCCGGCGCAAATCTTTGTCTCTGTAAGTCATTACCTTGTAAGGGTCAAAACCCAACACATTTCCATCTCTTATACCATCGGCAATGCTGTAACGGTGAAGTTCGTCACCAAAAATGGTTGAAGTGGTATTGTCTTTTTTCTGATTTTCATCATGTATGGGTGTGCCCGTAAAACCAAAAAAGATAGCCGAAGGAAATGTAAATTTTATTATACGCAGCATATCACCAAAGGTAGAACGATGACACTCATCAACAATAATAACAATTCGCTTGGCTGTCATTATTTCCAAATCGTGGGTATTTAGAACCTCCTCTTCGCCATTGATATTACTCATTTTCTGTATCGAAGTTACAATCAGCGTATCAGCATGGCTTGTGCTTTTCAGTTTCGAAACCAATACATGTGTGTCTTCTGTAGCTTGTACGTCTTCATTCGCATCGGCAAAATTGCGGTATTCTTTCAATGATTGCGTACCCAACTCTATCCTATCCATCAAGAATATTACTTTGTCAGCATTTTTGGAGTTGGCAATCAATTGAGCTGATTTAAAACTGGTCATCGTTTTGCCCGAACCTGTGGTATGCCAAACATATCCACCAAGGTTATTCTTTGCACTCCAATCGGTTTTTGCTACCTTATCCGAAATGGCATTGGCAGCAAAATACTGATAACTGCGCATTACTTTGAGTATGCCATCGGAATCGTCTGCCACAGTATAATAACCTATTAACTCATGCGCCATGGGGATATTGAGTAGCTTTGAAGTAAATTCATGCCAATGATTATAACGCTCATTGTTGTAATTCGCCCAATGGAAACAATAATCTTTGTTGAAAACCCCATCGGGACCTGGATTGGCAAAATAGACAGCTTCATCGGGCTCCATGGCTACAAATATCTGTACAAGTGAATAAATGCCCGTAAATACTGCTTCACCCCTATATTTGTTTATTTGGTTGTAGGCTTGCGAAACCGAAACGCCACTTTTTTTGAGTTCAATATGTATTACAGGCATACCATTGATAAGTAGTAGCATATCACCCCTACGGTCGTTTAGTATACGGTTACTTGTTAAAAACTGTGGTTGTTGTACTATTTGATAGCGACTTTGTCCGGCGGCTATTTCCTGACGATCATAAATCTTTAAACTAACTTCACTACCTAAGTGCATAGGGTCGGCAGGGTTGTCGCGTTTGATAGAGATGGTTTTACCATTGATAAAGCCGTTAAGCCTGAGCGGAGTACTTAAAGTAGTGATTTGCTCTATCACCTGTTGCATTTCGGTATCGGTGAGCGGTGCATCATTCAAGCGATCGATTGTCCGATTATTATCAAACAATATATCCGCCCAATTGCGTAACAAATCGGCTTCGCTGGGATTTTTAAGTATAGTTTTTTCCCATCCCTTATTCTGCAATATCTCAATTAATGCCGCTTCGAACTCGCTTTCTTTGGTAAATGACATAGTAAATCTATCTAATTTTGGTTATACAAACATTTTCTCTAAACAGGCCTTTTTCAGGTTCTTCAATTTTTCTAACTCTTTTTGGTGTTGGGTAATTAGTGTGTCAAGGTTTTGAAAGAATGTGCCGATTTTGGTTTGTTCTTCAAAAGTAGGTACAAGAAGTATCATTTTGCCAAGAACTTTACCTGATATTTCTAAGAAAGTAGAACCAGAAGCATTTTTCAATGCATATTTTTTTATTAAATGCCCAATTGAATAAATAAAATAAGTATTGTAATTATCTTTCAAAACAAGTGATTGAAAACCTTGATTAGTTGTTCCAATTCGTTGTAATATTGCCATATAACCAATACCTGCTCGACTAGTAAATAGTATAGTTTTACCAGCAGGTAATAGCCTTGCTGAACATTTTCGCATGCCTAATTCTGTGATTTTCTTCTCACTACCATTTGCATAAACATTATCACCAATTTCAGTAGGAGAATACCAGTCAATGTTACCATTCCAATATGCTTGTTCGAATGTGCTTGGTGTACCTCCACCAATTATATCGGCAATGTCAAACCCTAAAGTTTTTTCTACCCACTTCCCATCAAACCCTTTAAATCGTATTTCCGGCACATAGGCCCCCTCTTTGGGAAACATTTTTTCGAGCATGGCTTTTTTTACTGTCAACAGCTTGTCGTATTTGCGCTGGTGCAGGGAGATAAGGCTGTCGAGGTTTTGGAAATACGTTCCGATTTGGGTTTGTTCTGGGAGTTTTGGCAATAATATTTGGAAAGAAGAAAGTGCTTCTTTTGTAATTGTTTTAATAGTTCCACCAGGAGCCATTTTTTTCTCAATTTCAAATTTCTGTTGTATTGTATATGCCCAAAAATTTGAATCAGTCTCTTTTTCATAGCTTTCAAAAATCAACAATGTTCTGTCTAAATATGCGTCATATTGCAAGATTGCAACCCGCCCAATACTACCCTGTAAAGTTACAACTACTTTACCTTTTTCAACAAAAACACTTTTAGGTTGAGCAAGTTGACTGATTTTTTGTTTTGTGTTTTCTACTAATGTAAGTTTATCAGTTACATCAACAACTTGAACAAAAGGCATTGCACCTTCACCATCGTACCATTCACTATTACCATATGGTTGTGGAAATGAGCCTCTACGAAATTTTGAAAAGCTACCTAATCGATTTTCTTCCCAATCCCCCTCAAAACCTTTAAACCTTATTTCAGGTATATTCTTTTCCGTTGCCATAATTATTCTCCTTTCAATAAAGTTTGAAACTCGGCAAGTCCTTGCAAATCGAAGTCATTGGCTGTAAGGTCATCAATCAGCGTGGTAAGACTTTTTTCGGTAGTGTGAATTTGTTCTACCACTTCTTTGTAGGTAGTGGCATATTTGTCGGCAAGATACTGAACTTTGGCAGCCAGTCCGCTTACAATTTGCTCGGGTAGTTGGTGTAATGAGAGTACCAATGGCGTAATCCATTTCAGTTCTAACAATTCATGCACCTGTGCATCGGTCAGGCTTTCGATAGTGGTTTTTGTCAGTTTATGGAGTTTGTCGGCATCGGCTTTGATTTGGGTTTTCAGGGCTTTTTCTTCCACCAATAGATCAGCTACTTTGAGGATTTTGGCTTCGTAGGAATCTGATACGATGTGCACATCGTCTGTACAAATTTGTTTGGCTTCTTTGGCTACGGCAGCAGCTGCAAAGCTATCTTTTGCTTCGTTGGTAATGTCGGTTTCTTTTTCCTCTTCGGTCAACGACTCCAGTATTTCTGCATATTCGGCAGTGATTTCAGCTTGTCGGTTTTCCTTTGCTTTTAGTGCGTCTAATTCCGCTTTCAATAAAGTATTTTGAACCAAATCGAACGGCATAATATGTCCTTTCCAACCCTCTTGTACTTCAACATCTTTGCCGTCTTTCTTTTTGATTACCAAATTGGGGTCAACCAATCGGGCAGCTTCAAAGCCTTCGGTCTGTAGTATTTCCAAATCGCCTGAAATGGTTAACCATTCATCGTATAGCAATTGAAATCCCATGTATTTGTCAATGAGTGGGACAGACACCAAACGGCTGAAAATATCCTGACTCAATACCTCCTCTTCGTTGGAAATGCTGAGGGTCATCATGTTGGTAAGTAATTCGTCACGAAGCAATTGGTGGAAGCTCTCAAAAACAGTAGCAAAAGCGTTGGTAAAATTGATTACATCCGGGTGCTGACGAATGCTGTTTTTTACATGATCTACGTTGACCTTTGCGCAATGTTCCGAAACAGTTGTAAATAAATCGGCACGTAAAGCCGGGAAAGCCTTCCAGTATTTATGCAATTCATCAATTTCAGTGTGTGGTATGCCACCAAACATAGAAGCATAAATATCCCAACTCTCGACATCTTCGCTCGAATCTACATAGCGGGGAATATTCAGATTATAATCGTTTTCGCGCAATGTGTCACGGCTTACTAATTTAGCAAACTTAGTCGTTTCTTCGCGGTTGTTTACAGCATCAACAATACGCTTAATATCCGAAGCACGTAGAAAGTTGTTTTTACCCACTTTTACAAAACCTTTCGAAGCGTCCACAATCAAAACGTCCGTATTGCTACGTTTTTGTTTGAGTACAATGATAATAGTTGGAATACCTGTACCAAAAAAGATATTGGCAGGTAAACCAATAATAGCATCAATATGATTGAACTCAATCAGGTTTTTGCGGATATTACCCTCTTCACCACCACGGAAAAGCACACCATGAGGCAATACAATGGTCATAATGCCATCGGGTTTGAGGTGATATAAGTCATGTAACAAAAAAGCATAATCTGCTTTCGTTTTTGGTGCTAAACCAAAACGTGCAAAACGTGCATCGGCTTCTTTGTTGGTAGAATCCCACTGTTGCGAATAAGGCGGATTAGAAACTACAGCATCCACATAAAGTGGATTGTAGGTATTAGTAGGGTCGCTCTCGTCAAAATATGGCCAGTCGTCAGCAAGGGTGTCGCCATTGCGGGTAAATATATTATCGACCAAAATACCACGCATCACCAAATTCATTCGGGTGAGGTTGTAGGTATTCTCTTTTAACTCTTGTGCAAAATACTTGATATTGTTCGCATTACCCATGCGTTTTTCAACAGATTTACCAATATTAATCAACAATGACCCCGATCCGCTTGTAGGGTCATTGATTGATATTTCTGTTCTATCTTTCAAATGAAAAGCCACAATTTCGGACATCAAAAGCGATACTTCGTGAGGGGTATAGAACTCACCTGCTTTTTTGCCAGCATTGGCAGCAAACATACTAATTAGGTACTCATAAATAAAACCAAGTACATCATAATCCTGTCGACCATCCATCGGAATGTCTTTGATTAAATCAAGCAATTGTCCAATGGCTTTGGTTTGTGCTCCCGAAGTATCCCCCAGCTTACTCAATCCAGTTTCTAAGGTAGTGAAAATCCCTTGAAATAGTTTCTTGTGTTTGTTGCTAATTGAACGATTAAAAGCGGAAAGGGCATCACGTACATTAGAAACATCGAAATCCTTGCCATTTTTTATCCAAGTAGAAAATAGATTATCGTAAGTAATGAAATAGCCGATATTGCTTTTGATATGCTCTAGTGTCTCTATATCTTCTTCGTTAAGGCCTTTTATATCCTCCTCAGTAAAGTCCTGGCTTCTGACAAATTTGATCTCTTGATACGAAAGGTATTTGTAGAAAATAAAACCAAGTAAGTAGTCTTTATATTCATGATTTTCAATTTTCGAACTCCTCATTTTATTGGCCGATTCCCATATTTTGGCAGCAAGTTGTTGTTTGTTCATTAAGTGTTTTCCTTTTTTATTGAAACATTGTACATACCGTATATTCTACTTGTATTTAGGATTTCTAATCCTTTCCGAGTTACAAAATTACTCATTTACTTTAACTTTGCAATCTAATTTTCGAAAAATAAAAAGCCGCCTTTGCATAATTAAATACAAAGGCGGTTAAAGTCATTAAATCCAAAAGGATTATTTGTTGTTTCTGTCTCTTAGGAATGTATCGGATTCAAATCTACCGACAAGCCCAATGCACTGGCAATACGGTAAAAAGTAGATACTTTGGGTTCGGTTTTACCGTTCTCAATGCGCGAAATATACGATTTGTTTGAACCTACACGTTTGGCAAGTTCATCCTGAGTCAAATGTGCATTTTTACGGGCATCTTCTATAAGTTGTCCTGTAAAAAAAGCCTGTGCTTGTTCCGTGAATTTTTCTCTGGAAGCAGTTCCTACTAAACCATATTCTTTGTCAAGTGCATCGTTCACTGTTGGATAATTTCTAACTTTATCCATATTGATTTTTGTTCTGTCTATCTTATTCATAAAAAGTC
>CAIUTB010000043.1 GCA_903901975.1 uncultured Bacteroidales bacterium | reverse complement strand
GAAGGTGAGTTGCCTTGGGCATTGCTTCTTGATTACCTTATCCGAAACGGACTGCAAAAATACTATTTATTTTTTAAAATACAAAGAGTTGAATCAAAATAATTTCGATTCAACTCCATTTTTTTCATTTCGCTGTCAACTAGACTCTTATAATCTACCTGCGACTTCCGCCAAGATAAATCAAAATATAGTAAACCAGGGTAGCCAATGAGCCAAGAGCAGCAACAACATAGGTATAAGCAGCTGTTTTCAAAGCATCTTTTGCCTGATCATGAGTTTCGTAATTGGTAATTCCTGAAGTATTGAGCCAAACCAATGCGCGCGAACTGGCATTTATTTCTACCGGCAAGGTGATAAAGCTAAACAAGGTTGTCAAAGCAAACAAGGAAATTCCAGCAAGCATAAGCTGTGGAAACGTTCTAACAAATATAATTCCGGCAAGCAAAATCCATTGCATCCAGTTGGAGGCAAAATTCACAACCGGCACCAGTTTCGAACGCAATGTCAGCGGAGCATAAGCCATAGCGTGCTGAACAGCATGACCACACTCGTGAGCCGCAATAGCAGCCGCAGCAACATTACTCGAAGCATAAACGTTTTCACTCAGATTTACTGTTTTGGTTGTCGGATCATAATGGTCGGTCAGATGTCCGTTGGTCGAAATCACCTGAACATCGTAAATTCCATTATCACGTAGCATTTTTGTAGCTACATCTTTTCCTGTCATTCCGCGTGGAATGGGAAGTTGTGAATATCGTTCAAACTTTGATTTCAAATTTCTTGAAATCAACCAGCTTATTAAAGCGAAAATTCCAAAAATAATATAGCCTATAAACATAATCTTAATTTTTTAATTGGTTTGAGCTGTATTTCTCTCAAAATCCTTGCCAATGACAAAATGACATATTAGTTGGCAGTTGATAGTTGACAGTTAATATGCAGAAATACCTCAACTAACAATCAATCAAGCTACTCCTGATAACGAATTATTGTCTGCGCTCTGTCAGGACCAACCGACACAATTTTAATTAGCACTTCCAGTTCTTCTTCCAGAAAACTGATATAAGCATTGAATTCTTCCGGAAATTCATCTTCGCTTTGTACAGCAGTCATATCAGTTTTCCAACCCGGAAGTTCAACATAAACGGGTTCAGCACCATCATTTAAGTCATATGGAAATTGTTCTGTTTCCAGACCATCGATTTTATAAGCGACACAGACCTTAATCGTTTCAAATTCATCCATCACATCACTTTTCATCATGATAAGTTGAGTGACACCATTAATCATCACCGCATATTTCAATGCCACCAAATCAATCCAACCACAACGACGTGGGCGACCGGTTACCGAGCCAAATTCGAAACCTATTTTACGCATTAAATCACCGGTTTCGTCAAATAATTCTGTTGGAAAAGGTCCACTACCAACCCGGGTACAATATGCTTTAAAAATCCCATAAACTTCACCGATATTTCCGGGAGCAACTCCCAATCCGGTGCAAGCACCTGCACAAATGGTATTTGAAGAAGTTACAAAGGGATATGAGCCAAAATCCACATCGAGCATAGTTCCCTGAGCACCTTCAGCCAATACTTTTTTACCATTTTTTATGGCTTCATTCACAAAATGTTCGCTGTCAATTAAATCGAAGCGTTTGATACATTCTATTCCTTCAAACCAACTCTTTTCAAGTTCAGTTAAATCGTATTCAAAATTATATTGTTTCAGAATTTCTTTGTGACGGGCAATAGCTGCGTTATATTTTTCATCAAAACTGTGAAGAATATCACCAACACGAACCCCATTACGACTTACTTTATCGGTATACGTAGGTCCAATACCTTTTCCGGTAGTTCCAATTTTGCCACTTCCTTTGGCTGATTCGTAAGCAGCATCAAGCAAACGGTGCGTAGGTAATATGAGATGAGCTTTTTTTGAAATTTTCAATCGGTCAGTAAGCGGATGACCAGCTATTTCCAATGCATCAACTTCAGCTTTAAATAAGGCGGGATCAAGCACCACACCGTTACCAATAACGTTTAATTTGTCGCCCTGAAAAATCCCTGACGGAATTGATCGCAATACAAATTTCTTTCCTTCAAACTCCAGAGTATGACCGGCATTCGGACCTCCCTGAAAACGGCTTACCAATTGATATCCGGGAGTCAAAACGTCAACAATTTTTCCTTTTCCTTCATCTCCCCACTGGAGACCTAACAAAACATCTACTTTCATAGCTAAAATAATTAATTTTATAATTCACATAAACCGGCATTCAGTTTCATCTTCCCGAAGAACCGTTTGAATGCTTTTTTCATCTTTTTCGTTGATAAATAGCCTTATAAATCAGGATTCTGTGTTTTTTAATTTTGCCTTGCATTTGTGGCATAAACCATAGAGATACAAGGTATAATGCGTAGAATAAAAATGCGCAAACTTACGGGATTGAATCGAAATTCGTAATTGTTTATCGGTAAATTCCTTCACTTTGCCACAACTGGTACAAATTAAATGATTGTGCGTGTTGTTTCCAAAAGCTTTTTCGTACTGAGCAAACTGACCGCCAAGCTGGTGCTTGATGATGAGCTTACAATCGAGTAATAATTCCAAGGTGTTATAAACTGTCGCTAAACTAACCCGATAGTCTTTCAACATGATATTATACAATACTTCTGCATTGAAATGACCTTCGAAAGCATTAATCCGCTCCAGAATTGCATAGCGTTCAGGCGTTTTACGGTGCTTGTGCTCTTTGAGATAATCAGTAAAAATCTCTTTGACAGCTTCAAAGGAAACTTCTTCTTTCATGCGTAAATAATTGTTTTTTTAGTTGTCGCATGGAACTCGCATTAGATTTTCTTCCTCTTTTGGATTAAACCTATTATATTGCTCGTTTCATAGGGTTAAAATTGGGTCCAACAAAAGTACAACTTTTGCATTGTTTTTTGCTATAATATTCCCAAAAATAACATTTCTTGTTTCACATCAGCTAAAATAAATTGTTGTCCGATTGATCCAACTTCTTGAAATTCATTTATTTTACTAAGAATGGCGAAGGCAGTTTCATTATCTTTCCGGCAAATCTGACTTAAACAAAGTGCAATAGCTTTATAAAGATGAAAATTATCTATAGTAGAAACTTCTATGGCTTTTGGAATGATATAATTCAATTGTTCCTGATTAAATTCTTTATAAACCCTTGCTGCAAGAATAAATCCGCTAATCTGAATCCAAATATCTTCAGAATGAACCCATTTACTACAAAGGGAAGTTGCAAAGGGAAGGCGAGCAAATAAATTCATGCAAACCTGCTCTACCAGTTCAATCTGATTAAAATTCTGCACCCATTCATTTGCCAGCTGAACTGAATAATTTGCAGAAGGTTCAAGTAAAGAAGCCATAATCATGGTTTCCCGGATTTTCATATTCCAGAGCCGTTGAGCCAGGTCGTGATTCGGAGAATATTCTGAAGCAATTTCTTTGATTCGTGGAATAGCAACACCATAGTTTTTTTTATACAAAATTCCCTTTTC
This sequence comes from uncultured Bacteroidales bacterium, assembly GCA_903901975.1. GTDB lineage: Bacteria > Bacteroidota > Bacteroidia > Bacteroidales > Paludibacteraceae > Paludibacter. Next base: position 19,701 of record CAIUTB010000043.1, on the reverse strand, counting down.
GGTCATCTGCTCAGACACAATTCCATTCATCGACAACCTGATTTTTTGACTTATTTCCGTAATTTGAGCATCTAATTCGGGTGTTGAAATATAATAATTCATTTTATTTCTTAGTTTATTCTCTGTATATTAGCCTTTTGCAAAAAACGATCAAATTATAAAAAAAAAATAGTTGCACAAATTCAATAGCTGTATTATCTTTGCACTCGCAAAACATGGTGGTCGTAGCTCAGTTGGTTAGAGCGTCTGATTGTGGTTCAGAAGGTCGCGGGTTCGAGCCCCGTTCTCCACCCTTACTAAAATGCAATTAAAAAGGAAGGACAAATCAGTTCTTCCTTTTTTCTTTTTTATCTGCTTTAATGCCTGTTTTATTCGATTCTTTTGGAACTTTATCAACCAAATCAGTGGCTTTGTATAAGTCTACAAAATCATAACCACGCTTTGAAAGTTCGACAAGTAAATTATACAACTGAGTATAAAACTTATCTTTTCGGCGGGAATCAGTACCAACGTGGAAAAGCAGAATGCTACCATTCAAGCCTTCTTTAGATTCGACTTCTAAAATACGTTTGTAAATTTCAGTTGAAGGATAATAATTATCCCGCATTTCGGGTGTAGAGCTGTCATAATTAGAAAGCAAACCCGCTGTACAATTAATCAACTTCACTCCCACTTCTCTGCACCAATTACTGATGCTATCGTTGTGCCATTCGTGTGGAGGTAAAAAGAACGGTGCCTGATTCTTTGTAATTCCAAACCGCTCCATTGCTTTATAATTGGCTTTCAAATCGGTGATAAAACGTATTTTATTCAGCAGCATGAAATCTCTGTTCTGAAAAGAACTATATTGCAGGTATTTGTCAGAATTTCCGCCCAAATAGTGATTGTCGGCCATCAAACCATCGATTATAGGTTTGTTTTTCAGACTTCGATAAAAATCGCCGCTAAAAAAGAACGATGCTTTAATATATAGTTTTTTAAGTGCATTCTGTATTATTTTATGCCCGTCGTTAAATTGATGTCCCGCAAATACAAGACTGATTTGTTTTTTTGTAGTATCTGTTCGTGTTACAGCACCAAAATCATATTCATTATTATCAGCCAGTTTACCCGGAACGCCTTCCGTTTGCTTGCCCGAGAGCAAATACGACAAAGATGCTGTTCCATCGAAAGTTGGAACATTTGTTACAACATCAGAAATATCGTCGTGAAAAACTGCCCAGTCGGATTGGAAGCGAGCATACGGGTCATCTTTCAACAAATTGACAGCTTGCAAATAGCTATATAAATTTTTGTGAACCGCTCCTGCAAGTAAACTCCCGGAAATTGGGCTTGAAGTGATATTTCCATTTTTCGGTAATCCTGTAAGCATACTTTTCCCCCAGGGATTTCGACCAAACAGCCAGTCAGTCAATCCGGATTCCATGTCAACGAATGAAGAATCATTTGTCAAAGCACGGTACAATCGGCATTGCGTAGCCAAAGCCACCACCAGATTATTTGAATTCATAACGAATGGTACACCCACATTAAATGGATTGGCAGAAGCATACGAACTCATGCGCCGGATTCCGCTAAGTAAGTTTTCCTTAAATTCTTTTTGGAAACGTGGATTTTCGACATTGAGCAACAAAAAATGCCCTAAATTGATAAATGGATACCATTGATAATGAGCAGTTGTGTCGGAACACATCCACGGCGAGACAGGTTCCATCCGACCAAAACGAGCGGCTTCTTTCAGATAATTCGGGTCATAAGTCAGTTGATAAAGTTGTGCGGCGGCCAGTTCCATATCATCGCTCCAGTTGTCTTCTTCCTGAAAAACAGATGATTTATAGGGCACACTTTGACATACTCCCGGATAATTTTTGCCTAATTCGTAAACATTCAATGCTTTAACTTTCAAAGTATCGGCAAATGTCGGGTAATTTTTAACGAGTAACTGTGACCCCAGTGCAAAAGCTGAACTGTATTTACCTGCTATCGAGGCAATTCCATTGGAATGATTTTGAATAAATAAGCCCTGAGGTTTTCCGGTGGCAATATATACCGGACGTCCATTTTCCTGAGGCACTACAACGTTCACATGTTCATCGAAACTGATATTACTTGCTTCTGTTTGTACATTATCGCCAACCTGATGATACATTAAGTCCTTATCAGGATACATTTTCAACAGCCAATCCAGTCCCCATTTGGCTTCGTCCAAAATATCGGGAATTCCATTCGGAACTTCATTCCCTTTGGCATCAAACTTATCGCTAAATGAATTCGGATTCATTTGATAGGCAAACAACATCTGATAAACGGAATTAGCAGCCGTAGATCCATTTTGGATAAAACTGGCATTATCGTGCCATCCACCTATCACATCAACCGATTTTGGTGTTTCCAACTCAGCAGTACTGATGGATTTTTGGTTTGATTTTCGGGAATTTGACTTGGATAATCTGGAATTAGGAGATTCCGGCGGACTGTTTTTAACTGATTTCAACTCATTGCCGGTCGATTCATAACCTTCAATGGGATGATTATCAGTCTTAAATTCGATATTATTTCCACAGCGTTGCTGACGAATAAAATTCAGCAGAAAATCCGCCGAACCGAGATATACATTTTTGTTGATATAAATGGTGGGTGAATAAATCAAATTAGCCTTTATATAAAATGCTCCTTCTTGTTTAAAATTAGAAAAATCAAGAACATAGGTGCTTTTGAAAGATTGGAATTCAGCTTTTGAAATAACTGTATTAAACACTGACAATTCCTCATTGGTGAGTGCATCGTGAATACTAAACTGCTTAATATCCTGATTGGATTCGCTTAGCAAAACGGCCTTTTTTGGAGCATTAGGCAAATAGCCCAACAAGTTAATCCGAATCCAAGCATCAATACTAAAGGTATAAATACTTATACAGAAAATTGACAAGAATACTAAAATTAGCTTTTTTATCATGGATTAAATGCTTTATTCTGCAAATGTAACGCAAATAATCGAGATGGCAAATGGAAAATTATTGAGAAAAAAATATTACTTTTGTGGCTAATTTTGATTTGACAAATTACAATATAACTATAAACAAATGAAAGTATTAAAATTCGGCGGAACATCCGTAGGTTCTGCTGCCCGAATGAAAGATGTTGCCAAATTAATTTGCGATGGAGAACAGAAAATTGTTGTTTTATCGGCTATGTCGGGGACTACCAATAGTTTGGTGGAAATTTCTGATTACCTGTACAAAACAAACAACGCCGGAGCATTAGAGCGAATTAATGCATTGGAGCAAAAATACACCGATGTGGTAGACGAATTATATTCAACCGAAAAATATATATCAGAAGCCAAAACCGAATTGAAATCACATTTTGAATACTTGCGTTCATTTTCCAAAGCAGTTTTCACGCTGTTTGAAGAAAAAGCAGTTTTGGCTGAAGGTGAAATGCTTTCAACCGCCATGTTCCAGCTTTATTTGCAGGAAATTGGTGAAAACAGCACCTTATTACCTGCATTGGAATATATGCGCATTGACAAAAATGCAGAACCAGATACAAATTTTATAGCTGAAAATCTGGCAAAACAGTTGGAACTTCAGCCCGGTAAAACGATTTATATCACTCAGGGTTTTATTTGCCGAAATATCTATGGCGAAATTGACAACCTGCAACGTGGTGGCAGCGATTATACTGCTTCGTTGGTTGGTGCTGCAGTAAAAGCTTCTGAGATTCAAATTTGGACGGATATTGACGGTATGCACAACAACGATCCCCGTATTGTGGAAGGTACAAAGCCGGTTCCGGTTTTGCATTTTGAAGAAGCTGCCGAGTTAGCTTATTTCGGAGCAAAAATTCTTCATCCAACTTGTATTCTGCCAGCCAAACTGGCTAATATTCCGGTTCGCTTGTTGAATACGATGGAACCTGAAGCTCATGGTACATTAATTTCCACCCAAAGCAAAAAAGGTAAAATTGAGGCTGTAGCCGCAAAAGATGGTATCACGGCTATTAAAATAAAATCAGGCCGCATGTTGCTGGCACATGGATTTTTGCGTAAAGTATTCGAAATTTTCGAGTCGCATCATACTCCAATAGATATGGTTACTACTTCGGAAGTTGGAGTCTCTGTGTCTATCGACAACGCAAAAAAACTGGATGAAATAGTAAACGATTTGAAGAAATTCGGAACAGTTAGCGTTGACAAAGACATGGTGATTATTTGCGTGGTGGGTGATATGCCATTCGAAAATATTGGTTTTCAGGCCAAAGTAGTTGGTGCATTGAGCGAAATTCCGGTTCGTATGATTTCGTACGGCGGAAGTAACTATAACATTTCGTTTCTAATAAAAGCTGACGACAAAAAACGTGCGTTGAATGCATTAAGTGCTGCGCTATTTAGTTGATAGTTGATAGTTGACAGTCAAATTTTATTAATTTTCGGGTTTGGTTATTTTTTTTGTTTTCAAAAACAAACTTGTAACTTGTAACCTGTAACTTGTAACTTTTTTATGATTAAAGGAAAATTCCCGATAAATAAATTCAACGAGATTCAGACTCCATTTTATTATTACGATTTGGATGTGCTTCGCAAAACCCTGGAAGAAATAAATACCGAATCTCAAAAATCGGATTTTCATGTGCATTATGCTATGAAAGCCAATGTGAGTCCAAGTGTACTGGCGGTAATTAAAGATGCAGGATTGGGTGCCGACTGCGTTAGTGGTGGCGAAGTTCAGGCTGCACTTGATGCCGGAATTCCTGCTTCAAAAGTGGTATTTGCCGGAGTTGGAAAAGCCGATTGGGAAATCAATCTTGGATTGGAAAATGATATTTTTTGTTTCAATGCTGAATCGGTTCCCGAGTTGGAAGTGATCAACGAACTGGCTGCTGCCAAAGGTAAAACTGCACAGGTAGCTTTGCGTATCAATCCAAATGTTGACGCTCATACCCATCATTATATTACTACCGGAACGAATGAAAACAAGTTCGGAATCAATATGGAAGATATTGATTCGGTTGTTGATTTGATTAAGACCCTAGCGAATGTAAAACTGATTGGAATTCATTTCCATATTGGCTCTCAAATTACTGATATGACTGCATTTCACAACTTGTGCGTTCGCGTAAATGAGTTGCAGGAACAATTTATAGCCAAAGGTGTAACACTTCAAAATATCAATGTGGGTGGTGGATTAGGCATCAATTATGAACACCCGAATCATTTCCCGATACCTGAATTTGAAGCCTTCTTTAAAGTATATCGCGATCATTTGAATTTATTACCCGGTCAATCACTTCATTTTGAGTTGGGACGTGCGGTAGTTGCACAATGCGGAACATTAGTATCAAGAGTATTGTATGTAAAGCAGGGAGCAACAAAGAAATTTGCCATTCTGGATGCCGGTTTCACCGATTTGATTCGTCCGGCTTTGTATCAGGCTTTTCATTTGATTGAGAATATCAGTTCAGAACTTCCAACTGAGGTTTATGATGTGGTTGGTCCCATTTGCGAATCGTCGGATACTTTTGCCAAAGATTTCGTACTGAATCAAACCAAACGTGCTGATTTGATTGCTATACGTTCAGCTGGTGCATATGGCGAAATTATGGCTTCGCAATATAATCTGCGCAAGTTGCCCAAAGCATATACTTCAGACGAGTTGAAATGACCACATACTCATAATTGTAGGCTTGCAGAAAAAAAATATCGAATAATTTTATAAAAAAAATAGTTTGAATCCTAGTTTAGATTAGGGATTATCTTTTATATTTTATGTTTATTGCTCGCAAACTTAAAAAGGAAAATATCTGCGAATATCTGCTCTATATGTGGCAGATAGAAGATTTGATTCGAGCATTTCAGCTCAATATAGATGCGTTGAATGATCGAATTATCAAGCCGTATCCGGTTTCTGATGACGATCGTAAAAGCTTATATGGCTGGTATGATAGTTTGATTGAAATGATGCGCTTGGAAAATATTCAGAAAGAAGGACATTTGCAACTAAATAAAAATATCATCCTGGAGATAGACGAGTTACACGGACTTTTATTAAAATCTGGACAAAATGCCGGCTACAATAGTAAATTTTATCATATATTGCCATTTATAAGCCAGCTACGCAATCAAAACAAATCGGAATTATCTGATATTGAACTGTGTTTTAACTTTCAATATGGTATCATGCTTTTACGGATGAAAAAGTCCGAAATATCACCTGAAACACTACAGGTGCAGACTGAAATCAGTAAATTGATGGTGTTATTGACCAAAAATTACAACTTATACAAATCCGGAGAATTAGATTTTGATGAATAATAATTTTCTCAAAAGACAGATTATTGCTAATTTTTATTTATTTTTGAAGGTTTAAATTATCCACTAAAAAACAATATTATGAAAGGTATCGTATTAGCCGGAGGTTCCGGAACACGTTTATATCCGGTAACAAAAAGTATTTCGAAACAAATCATACCGGTTTATGATAAACCTATGATTTACTATCCTTTGTCGGTGTTAATGCTTGCCGGAATTAAAGAAATATTAATCATTTCTACGCCACAGGATATTCATTTGTATGAAAATTTGCTTGGGAATGGTGATGATTTAGGCATTAAGTTGGTTTACGCCATACAACCCTCACCCGATGGATTGGCTCAGGCTTTCATTATCGGTGAGAAGTTTATTGGCGATGATAGTGTTTGTATGGTGTTGGGTGACAATATTTTCTACGGTTTTGATTTTTCACGCACCTTGCGTGAAGCTGCACAGATGGAAGATGGAGCTGTCGTTTTTGGTTATTACGTGAATGATCCTGAACGTTACGGTGTGGCTGAATTCGATGCCAATGGAAAGGTCTTGAGTCTGGAAGAAAAACCTGCACAACCAAAATCAAACTATGCTGTAACCGGATTATATTTCTACAGCAATGATGTGATAAAGAAATCGATCGGACTAAAACCTTCGAAACGAGGTGAACTTGAAATTACCGACCTGAATCGCTTATATCTCGAAGAAGAACGTCTTAGCTTAAAAATGATGGGACGTGGAATGGCGTGGCTCGATACCGGAACACACGATAGTTTACTCGAAGCATCAAACTTTATTGCAACTATTGAAAACCGTCAGGGTTTAAAAATTGCTTGTTTGGAAGAAATTGCTTTTCGGAACGGTTATATTACACGTGAACAATTGCTCAAACTAGCTGAGCCACTTAAAAAAAACAATTATGGCCAATATCTGATTAAAATTGCAAGCGAAAAATGACCCCTAACCTCTAAAGGGGAATAAGACGCAGTCATTTACATTTATTGAATTTAAAATCATAACTTAGCTAGTTCCTTTTTAGGAGCTAGGGGTAATACTAAACAATGGAAATAATTAAAACTCCCATACCAGATTTATTAATCATAAAACCTCGTGTATTTGGTGATGCACGAGGGTTTTTCTGTGAAACTTATAACAAAAAAAACTATCTGGAAGCCGGTATTAACTTGGGTTTTTGCCAGGATAATCAATCCAAATCGTCGTATGGTGTAATTCGCGGATTGCACTACCAGCTTAATCCTCAAAGTCAATCGAAACTGGTTTCGGCTGCAGTTGGAAGTGTGTGGGATGTGGCTGTAGATCTGCGTAAAAACTCACCCACCTTCGGGCAATGGTTTGGTGTAGAACTCACTGAAGAAAATCACTTACAATTTCTTATTCCACAGGGATTTGCCCATGGATTTTCCGTATTAAGTGAGACTGCTTTATTTACATATAAGTGTGACAATTTTTACAGTCCAACCCTTGAAAGAGGTATCATGTACAACGACGCGAATCTGGCTATCGACTGGAAAATACCTGCAGATAAAGCTATTATTTCGGAGAAAGACATGAAACATCCTTTATTTATTGACGCTGACAAAAATTTCTAAGATACGAATTACTCGAATTAAATCGAATTTTGCATCGCAATAAAATAGTATTATATGACAACAATTCTGATTACAGGTAGTAAAGGACAACTTGGCAACGAAATGCAGCAAGCCGCAAAACGTTATCCACAATTCAACTATATTTATACCGATGTAGATGAACTGGATATTTGTGATAAAACTTCTTTGGATAGCTTTGTAAAAGCCAATTCGGTAAATTTCATTGTAAATTGTGCTGCTTATACAGCCGTGGATAAAGCTGAAGACGATGTTGAACTTTGCTATAAAATCAATTCTGATGCTGTTCGGAACATTGGCGAAGTAGTAACTTCAAATAGTATTAAAGTTGTTCATGTTTCAACAGACTATGTATTTGACGGAACAAATCACATTCCATATAGAGAAAATCAGGAGGTAAGCCCGGCAACTGTTTATGGAAAATCAAAACTCGCAGGTGAACAAGCATTGATTGAAAGTTGCAAGGAATCGGTAATTATTCGTACAGCCTGGTTATATTCATCATTTGGAAATAATTTCGTAAAAACAATGATGAAACTCGGGACAGAAAGAGATTCATTGAATGTGATTTTTGACCAGATTGGTTCACCAACTTACGCAGCTGACCTTGCAGAAGCAATTTTGAAAGTTATTTCATCAGAAAAATTTGTTCCAGGAATTTACCATTTTTCGGATGAAGGTGTGTGCAGTTGGTACGATTTTACGAAAACAATCCATAAAATTGCCGGAATTAGCTGTAATGTACAACCGATTGAAAGTAAGGATTTTCCTGTCCGAACTCCACGCCCACATTATAGTGTGTTGAATAAGGCAAAAATTAAATCAACTTACGGAATCAAGATTCCACATTGGGAAGAAAGTCTGGAAAAATGTATTAATATTTTACGAAAGATATAAGGCTCTGATTATGAGACTTATTTTTTCTTTTGCCCTCTGGTTTTAGGCTTTTTGTACTTAATTTTCATCGATTCCGCTCTTCGGACTTTCATGTTTACTTTTTGGTTTTTGGCACTTTTTTCGTGAAAAGCCTCACCGCCTTCTTCCTTCTTTGGAATTTTCACCAAAGTATTTTTCATGGCTACCTTGGGCAGTTCATCAAGTGTTAGTTCAGTTGAAACAAGCACTTCTTCAGGCATTTTCATCAATGGAATTTTCTGACCCATTAAATCTTCAATGGCTTTGCGATAATCCGAATCCGCTTTGGTGATAAATGCCAGCGCAACTCCTTTTTTATCAGCACGACCGGTACGTCCTATTCGGTGCATATAACTTTCAGGAACTTCGGGCATATCAAAATTTACCACATGCGTCACATCATCAAAATCAAGACCACGAGCAACCAAATCGGTAGCCACCAACATCCTGAGTTTATTCGCATTAAACGAACGGAATGCCTCCAACCTGAAATTCTGTGATTTATTGGAGTGAATAATTCCAATTTGTTCCGGGAACATGGGTTCTAAACGTTCGAAAACATCATCAGCCATTTTCTTTGTAGAGGCAAAGAGTAATACTTTTGAAAAGTCAGGATTCGTTCTCAGCAGATTCTCCACCAAATTTATTTTGGTATTGAAATTTGGAACTTTAATACCTGCTTGTTTAATATTTTCGAGCGGTGTACCCGTTCGGGCTGCTTCGATTTCGAGTGGATCGATAAAGAAATCGGCAATAAAATCTTTTAGTTCGTCGGTAATTGTTGCCGAAAACATCAGGTTCTGACGTTTGCTAGGCAATAAATCAATCACGCGGATAAGTTGTGGACGAAAACCGAGATTCAACATTTCGTCAACTTCGTCAATAATAAATCGTTTTACTGATTTAAGCTTCAATGTTCCGTTCAATGCAAAGTCAAGCAATCGTCCCGGTGTGGCAACTAATACATCTAAACCGGCATTTAATAAGGGAGTTTGACGAATCATATTCACCCCACCATACACTCCGGCCACCCGAACATTCATGTATTTGGTGAGCTTTTCTACCTGCTCCACCACTTGCAGCACCAGCTCACGCGTTGGAACAACAACCAAAATTGTTGGACTTTTTTCTTTGCTAAATTTCCATTGACGGAGCGTGGGGAGTAAAAAGGCAATGGTTTTTCCAGTTCCAGTTTGAGCAATCCCCACCATATCGCGACCCGACAAGATAACCGGATAAGCTTTTTCCTGAATAGTAGTTGGTTGCGAAATTCCTAAATCATCAAGAGCATTGAGAAGTGGAGAGTTGATATTAAAGTCGGTAAAAGTCATTTATAGAATATATAATGCACAATTCATACTGCACAATTAAAAGTCTGCAAAGATACTCTAAATGTGGCACAATCTGAAATTTGAACAATTATGAGTTGTGAATTATAAATCAGGTGTATTGTCATGGAGCTAATCGGGACAAATTCCATCCGCTTTTTCCCAATGTAAAGAGTAATCTGTCATGCAGCCGATTCGCTCTTCCCTGCCAGAACTCAATGGAAACAGGTTTTACGCTATAACCTCCCCAATGCGAGGGTCTCGGCACGTCACCGCCAAACTTAAGTTTATAGTATTGAAATTGCTGTTCCAAAAAATCTGCTGAGCGTATTAGTTGACTTTGTGGTGAAGCCCATGCACCTAGTTGACTGTCAATCGGTCGGGTTTTAAAGTACGATGACGATAAAATTTCGCTTATTTTCTCAACTTTGCCTTCAATCCTTACCTGCCTTTCTAAACTTGGCCAGAAGAAAACAAGTGAAACCCGCTTGTTCGATGCTATTTGCTGTGCCTTATGCCCTTCATAATTTGTATAAAAGACAAAACTTTCATGCGTAAATTCCTTTAATAAAACCACGCGCGAATGCGGTTGTAAGGATTCATCAACCGTTGAGAGAATCATAGCGGTAGGTTCAAGTTGATTGCTCTCAATGGCCTCTTTCAACCAAATCTCAAATTGTTCAAACGGGTTTTTCAGAACATTTTGTTCATTCAGGGCTGCAAAAAGATATTGTTTTCGAATGTCTCCTAACATGTTCATTAAATTCAAAATAAAAAATTAATACTTACGAGTCTATTTGTTGAATTATTAAACAATTCAAGAGCCAATTGGTTTACTAAACTAACAAAAAACTGATTAATTTTGCTGGATTTTCTATACAATTTATCAGTATTTCTGTTGAAAAGTAATAAGCTGAAAGTTGTCAAAAAAACTCGGCATTTGTTCATATCTTTTCTTTCTTTTCTAACTTAAAAACAAAAGAAAAAAGTAATTTTGTGGGCAAATTTCAAATAGATTCAAGATTATGAGAGATATGCTACACCTGCGCCACATTGGTATTTCCGCGCAAAACGAAGCAAGTATGCTTCAATCAATTGGCGTTTCAAGCCTGAATGAATTAATCGACCAAACCATTCCTGCTTCTATTCGGTTGGAAGTGCCTATTGAACTACCAGAGCCTCTTACCGAACATCAATATGCCGAACACATTTCGGAAATTGCATCCAAAAACAAACTTTTTAGTTCGTATATCGGACAAGGTTGGTACGACACCGTAACACCTGCTGTTATTCAACGCAATATTTTCGAAAACCCATCCTGGTACACTTCATATACGCCTTACCAAGCCGAAATTTCTCAAGGTCGCCTGGAAGCATTGCTAAATTTCCAGACAGCAATTTGTGATTTTACGGCAATGCCGCTGGCAAATGCCTCCTTGCTCGACGAAGCCACTGCCGGTGCCGAAGCTGCAACTATGATGCTGAACCTTCGCAGTAGGGAACAAGTGAAGAACGAAGCAAATATCTTGCTGGTTGACAGTGCTATTTTTCCACAAACCATTGCCGTATTAAAAACCAGAGCAGCTGCTCAGGGTATACAATTGGAAATTGGAAATTATTCAAACTGGAAATTGACTAACAAACACTTCGGAGTAATAATTCAATATCCAAATGCGAACGGAAATGTAGAGGATTATGCTGAGTTAGTTTCTGAAGCTCATTCTTTAGGTTGTAAAGTAGCTGTTGCTGCTGATATTCTTAGTCTGGCATTGCTTACTCCTCCCGGTGAATGGGGTGCTGACATTGTATTTGGCTCTACCCAACGTTGGGGAATTCCCATGGGATATGGCGGACCGGCGGCTGCTTACTTTGCTACAAGAGATGAATTCAAACGTGATATGCCCGGACGAATCATTGGCATCAGCAAGGATGTTAATGGGAAAACAGCTCTTCGCATGGCTTTACAAACCCGCGAGCAACACATTAAACGAGAAAAAGCAACTTCGAATATTTGTACTGCTCAGGCTTTACTGGCTTCTATGGCAGGTATGTACACCGTTTATCACGGTGCTGAAGGGATTAAAGCCATTGCTCAACGTATTCATTCCATTGCCACCTATATCAACGAAATACTTCCGGTATACGGTTTTACACAGGAAAACGATAATTTCTTCGACACACTAAAAATCTCTTTGCCGGAAAGTATAAACATTGAAGTTCTGAAAGAAATTGCCCTGGAAAACGAAGTGAATTTCCGATATTTTGAAAGCGCTGAAATCGGTATCAGCTTTGACGAAACCACCGACATAGATGACGTAAATACACTGATTGAAATTCTGGCAACTGCCGATGGAAATTCAGCCGTTTTTGCGGAGGAAGATGAGTTGGAAGGGTTGACTTCCATCGATGAAAATCTGGAACGTAAGTCGGCTTACCTGACTCACCCTGTTTTCAGCAGCTATCGCAGCGAAACAGAAATGATGCGCTACATCAAAAAACTCGAACGCCGGGATATTTCATTGACTCACTCCATGATTTCATTGGGTTCATGCACCATGAAATTGAATGCGGCTTCGGAAATGCTTCCAATGAGTAAACCCGAATTAGGCGGTATTCACCCACTTGCTCCGGCCAACCAAACCGAAGGATACAACGAAATGATTGCCGAACTGGAAAAATACTTATCTGCCATCACCGGATTTGCGGCTTGCAGTCTGCAACCAAACTCAGGTGCAGCAGGCGAATATGCCGGATTAATGACTATTCGTGAATACTTTAAATCGAAAGGTGAAACGCAGCGCAACACCTTATTAATTCCTGCTTCCGCACACGGAACAAATCCCGCAAGTGCCGCTCAGGCTGGTTTCAATATCGTAGTAGTGAAATGCGACGAAGGTGGAAACACCGACTGGAATGAATGGAAAGAAAAAGCCGAAGCCAACAAAGACTGCTTGGCGGGCTGTATGATTACTTATCCTTCTACGCACGGAATTTTCGAGGAACATATTAAAGATATGTGTGAAGCCATTCATGCTAACGGTGGACAAGTTTACCTCGATGGGGCAAATATGAATGCGCAGGTTGGGTTGACCAATCCCGGTACTATTGGAGCCGATGTGTGTCACTTAAATTTGCACAAAACATTTGCTATTCCTCACGGTGGTGGCGGTCCGGGTATTGGTCCAATTTGTGTGGCGGATCATTTAGCTGATTTTCTTCCCAGTAAAACTTTCGGACAAAACACGGTATCGGCTGCTCCTTACGGAAGTGCCAGCGTTACAGCCATCACTTACGGCTATATACGCATGATGGGTGAAGCAGGTTTGACTCAATCTACCAAAATTGCTATTCTGAATGCCAATTACCTTGCGGCTAAACTGAAAGACAGCTACGGTGTGCTTTACACCGGCGAAAAAGGCCGTGTGGGTCATGAACTGATTCTGGAAGCACGTAACTTCAAAGCTACTTCGGGCGTAACCGAAACCGACATTGCCAAACGCTTGATGGATTATGGTTTCCATGCTCCTACCCTATCATTTCCTGTACATGGAACATTAATGATAGAACCAACCGAAAGTGAATCGCTGGCCGAACTGGATCGTTTTGCACAAGCTATGTTGCAGATTTATGCCGAAATTAAAGAAGTGGAAAACGGCACTGCCGACAAAACCGACAATGTATTACTCAACGCCCCGCACCCTGAATACAGCATTGTTTCCGATGAATGGAATCACCCTTACAGCCGTGCAAAAGCAGCTTACCCAACCGACTGGGTGGCCGAAAACAAGTTTTGGGTAAATGTGGCTCGTGTGGATAACGGCTATGGCGACAGAAATTTGGTGTGTAGTTGTCAGACAATAAATCTCGAATAAATAATTCGAAAAGTAGTATTAGGTACAATTGCAATATCGGCCAATTGACAGATACTCAGTATAAGCAAATCGGGCTGAATTGCAATTGCATTCAGCCCTATTTACATTATTCAGGAGTGGTTGGTTCTGTGCTAAGCGGAACATCTTCCGGAACATCGGTTCCTTCCATAACAGAGGTATCCGCAGCTACCGAATCGGGAGGCAGAACGGTATGGCAACCATAATTGCGTGTAATCGGTTCTTTGGGTTTGGTAGGGAATTTTCCACGGTATTGTTTCAGACTTTCGTCTTTCAGTACTTTTTCCATAAACATACCAAAAATAGGCAATGCGGTGCGGCTTCCCTGCCCGAGTTCTCCGGTTCGGAAATGCACGCTGCGGTGCTCGCCACCAACCCATGCTCCACCAATCAGTTTCGGTGACACACCAATAAACCAGGCGTCGGAGTGATTGGACGATGTTCCGGTTTTTCCACCAAAATCAGTATTATAACGGAACAAATCCCAACTCCAAAGTGCCTGTGAAGTTCCACCGGGTTCAGTCATACCACCTTTCAGCATTTCGGTCATAAGCCATGCATCTTCATACGGAATGGCTCGGCGGCGTTCAGTTTTGGGTTGATAAATAACGTTTCCGTCTTTGTCTTCGATACGGGTAATCAATATAGGGTCATGATAATTTCCTTCATTAATGACAGTTCCGAATGAATTTACAAGTTCCAGCAAAGAAACGTCGGATGAACCGAGGCAGATAGAAGGCTGATTTTCAAGCTGCGTTTTAATTCCAAGCAAATAGGCGTATTTGATAATTTCGGGAATACCGACTTGTTGTGCAATCTGAACAGCAATCGTATTGATGGATTGTGCAAAAGCATTTTTCAGCGTTACCGGATAATTCAGAAAATTACCGTTGGCATTGTGGGGAGTCCAGGCCTTTTGTTTACCACTTTCATCAAATTTCCAGGTCACCGGCTTATCCACCATCAAATCACAAGGCGACATGCCGTGCATCATAGCGGCAGTGTATACAAAAAGTTTAAAGGTTGAGCCCGGCTGACGCTTGGATTGAGCTACTTTATCGTATTGCCAGAATTTAAAATTGATATCGCCCACCCACGCTTTTACATCTCCGCTTTCAGGTTCCATAGCTACAAAACTGCTGTGCAAAAAGTGGTTCATATAGCGTATAGAATCCATAATGCTCATCGTTACTTGTTTTTCACCTTCATCGTAGTCGAATACTTTGGTGCGATGTGGAAGATTCAGAAAATAAGTAATTGAATCGGGTTGATTTTTGTAACGGGCTGAAAGCAAAGCATAGGCTTTGGTTTTTCTTGCAATATCTTCCACAAAGTTCACAATGTCTTTGTGGTTTTCATCCTGCCATGGATTTTGACCTTGCCAGTGATCCCAGAATTTGCGTTGCACAATCCGCATTTGACGGTTCACGGCTTCTTCGGCATACTTTTGCATCCGTGAATCGATGGTAGTATATATTTTAAGTCCGTCGGAGAAAATATCGTACCCGTTTTCGTTTTCCCAGTCCTGGAGGTATTTTTCAAGATAGGCACGGAAATGAAGGGCATCACCATCATAACTTTGTTCAACGCTGTAATTTAAGCGGATAGGAATTAATTTCATCGAATCGCATTCGTGCTGCGTGATGACTTTGTGTTTCATCAGATTATCCAAAACCACGTTTCGACGCTCCATCGAGCGCTTTGAATGTGTAATGGGACTGTATGACGAAGTAGCTTTCAGCAGACCAACTAAGGTGGCTGATTGCTCATAATTCAATTTGGCAGGTGTTGTTTTAAAAAATGTTTTGGAAGCCGTATGAATTCCGTAAGCATTGCTTCCAAAATCAACGGTGTTGAGGTACATGGTTAGAATGTCCTTTTTACTATAGAAAATTTCAATCTTCACAGCAGTTGTCCATTCTTTCGTTTTGCTGATAATCAGCTTAACGCCGGGAATATACCCAAAAAGTCCGGTAGAATACTGATTTCGGGTTTTATACATGTTCTTGACTAATTGCTGCGTGATAGTACTTGCACCCCGACTCCGACCTTGAGTCATATCTTTCATGGCGGCAATAACCCCTTCGAAATCAATTCCGAAATGTTTATAAAAACGTTCGTCTTCAGTAGCAATAAGTGTTTTAATCAGTTTTGGAGAAATTTCGTCAAAAACTACAGGGGTTCTGTTTTCCCTGAAATATTTCCCTAGTACTTTTCCGTCAGAACTGTAAATTAAGGTTGCTGTTGATTGATTGGGATTACTGATACTTCGTAAACCGGGAGATTTTCCGAATAACCAGAACAAGTTGATATCAACAATAAACAGATAAATCAGAAACAAAACGATGGAAGTTACTATGAGGTTCGCAATTTTCCGATACCACACTAAACCGCGATATCGAACAAGCCGGACTTTCCGCCATACGATAAACTTTGCCCACCAAAGCTTGATAAATTCCCACGCAACAGGTAGAAAATCAATGAATTTCCCCCACCAGAGCAGAATAAAGCCCTTGATAGTCTCAGTCAGATTTCTTTTATTCTTTCCCATAATTCAATCGGTTTTTGTATAATACAAATGTACAGTAAAAAATGGAAATTCCGCATGCTGAAACTGTTGAAAATATTAAACGAAATGAAAATGATTATTATGGCTATACTAAAAAGAACTCACACTTTACAAATTGTAAAGTGAGAGTTCTATGTTTAATAATCAGACATTTTGCTCTAAAATCTAATCAGATTCCGAATTCAGCTTTGATTTCGTCTACTTTATCGGTTTTTTCCCATGTGAAAAGTTCTACAGTACGGCTAATTTCATTTCCGTTACCGTCTTTGAATTTCTTGGTAACCACTACAGGAGTACGACCGACATGACCATACGAAGCAGATTCCTCATAAATCGGATTGCGAAGTTTCAGACGTTCTTCAATGGCTTTCGGACGCATATCGAAAAGTTTCTCTATTTTTATAGCAATTTCGCCATCGCTGAGATTTACCAGAGCAGTTCCATAGGTATTCACATACAGGTTCATTGGTTTTGCTACACCAATAGCATAAGCTACCTGTACCAATACTTCAGTTGCAACACCTGCTGCCACTATGTTTTTAGCAATGTGACGGGCTGCATAAGCTGCCGAACGGTCTACTTTCGAAGGATCTTTTCCCGAGAAAGCACCACCACCGTGTGCGCCTTTACCACCATAAGTATCAACAATGATTTTACGACCAGTTAAACCTGTATCACCATGAGGACCGCCAATTACGAACTTTCCGGTTGGGTTTACGTGAAGTATAAAATCATTTTTGATTAATTGAGCAAACTGAACATCCAATGCTTTTACACGAGGTATAAGAATGCTTTTTACGTCCTCTTTAATTATTGACAACATTTCTTCGTCAGCTTGATCCTGCGATTTTGTTGCTGTAGGTTTTGAGAAATCATCGTGTTGGGTCGAGACAACAATTGTGTGGACCTTTACAGGTTGATTATTGTCATCGTATTCAATGGTTACCTGCGATTTTGAATCGGGACGTAAGTAAGTCATTACTTTGCCTTCACGACGAACTGCCGCCAATTCCTCAACCAATGCATGTGAAAGGTCAAGTGCAATTGGCATCAGATTTTTTGTTTCGTTAGTTGCATAACCGAACATCATTCCCTGGTCACCGGCACCCTGATTCATTGGATCTTCACGTTCCACGCCACGATTGATGTCGCCCGATTGTTCGTGCAATGCAGAGAAAATTCCGCAGGAATCACCATCGAACTTATACTCGCTTTTAGTGTAACCAATCCGGTTAATGACCCGGCGAGCCACGGATTGAACATCAATATAAGCATTTGATTTTACTTCACCGGCCAACACAACCTGTCCGGTAGTTACAAGAGTTTCGCAGGCCACTTTTGAAGTGCTGTCCAAAGCCAGAAAGTTATCCAGAATGGCATCTGAAATTTGATCGGCTACTTTGTCAGGATGACCTTCAGAAACCGATTCGGATGAAAATAAATATCCCATTTTTAATTTACGTTTTTTACTGTTTTCAAATTACTATTGCTACAAGGCAAACTGCAACATCAAACAGTAATGTTGATAAAATTGTTTTAAAATCTCTTGTAAATTAAACAGGAAAGTGCGTAGGACTTTGTAAGGGGCAGAAAGTGTTGCGATTTAGCATTTTTTTCTGTGGTTGCAAGCAGTCCAAATCTCTCCACATTTTTTACGATACAAAAATACTCATTCTTTTTCAAACAACAAAATATCAACAATTTTTTAAGTATACTTTTATGGGTTTCCAGTAATAATCATTCCAACCTCGTTCAAGTTCTTCAGCTTTATGTGCCGGAATATCAGTTTGTGTGAAAGTCAGTTTTGTTTTATTTTCAAGGGATTCAAGCGTAAAAGCACATATTGAATAATGATCTTCCGGTCATCCATCTTCAGCAAAATGCCAGGCCTGAACAATTTTTTTATTTTCAATTATTTCAATATTGTATCCCTGGCAATATCCATCAAAAATGCTAAAATGACCATTTATCTCGTTACTCATTTCAACAGCTGATCCGGTTAATTCTGCTTGTTTATTTTTATCAATAAATAAACTATAAATTACATTCGGTTCAGCATCAAAATAGATTGATTTACTAATTGATTTTGTTTCCATATCCCCGATTTTAATAATTGTATCATTTTAAACGTTTGGATCAAACTAAAGTTAGAAATGAGTTACATATAATTCAAAAAAAAGAGACGTGAAAACTCACATCTCTTTATTAAATTGTTTATTATCTTACAATTATAAAATTAATTTACTGGTGCAATTAATTTATAACCTTTGCCATGAATATTGACGATATTTATTCTTTGGTCTGCAGCCAATAATTTACGCAGTTTACAAAGATAAACATCCATACTTCTTCCATTGAAATAATTGTTTTCTTCCCAAATAGATTCAAGCAAATACTTACGTTCTAACAATACATTTGGGGTTGAAGCCAATGTTATTAACAAATGAAGTTCTTTGTTGGTGAGTTTTTTTGAATCACCTTTCGTTGTTAGCAGTCTTTTCGGCACATCAATTGTAAAAGCACCCAGAGTATAAGTTGGTACTTTTAGCAGTTTTTCGAGAATTTTGTTTTCGTTTTCCATTTTCTTGTTTTTTTAATTATTAGATATAGTGAACATAGCTTTTCTTCTTAAATATTAAATACTCTAATACAGTAATCATTTTTGTATTAGCATTATACTTTAATTAACAAAAGTAATATAAAAAAGTTCAAAAAACAAACACTAAATTTGTTTTTTTCGAAAAAATATTTTCATTTTATCAATTTTGCAATTATATATCAAAATATTAATTAGTATGATTATGTATAAGTATCATAATATCATTATTTTAGCATAATTATTCTAGAAGAGTTTTGAGTCCATTAAATAATGTTAACTGACCATTTAAATATCGAATAAAAACAAATAATTAACATCAATCGAGTCGCTCAAAAAAATGTATAATCGAGTAGGAAGTGAGCGATTAGTTCGCTCACTGTCCTCTCACACCACCGTACGTACCGTTCGGTATACGGCGGTTTCTTAATTTACACACGAACAGAGCGATAATAAGATGAGAAAAATAAG
>CAIUTB010000042.1 GCA_903901975.1 uncultured Bacteroidales bacterium | reverse complement strand
TTCGACCGGAAATTTGCCGCCGGCTTCCTTCAGATTCCACCTCACGATGGACACCCTTGCCTTAAGCTAATGGTTGGCAACTGATAGCCCCCATAACGGACTTGAACCGTCAAATATACTCGTCATGCTCGGCGCACAACAAGAAAGAGGAAAGAATCGAATTCTTTCCTCTTTCGATTCGCTATGATATGTTTTACAATTTTACAGTAATACCTGCAAGGAAGTTTCTTCCTGCCTGTGGATAATAGCCAAAATCATTTAATCTTGAACCTGCCAAATAATAGGAATATACCCATGCATTACTGATATAGCTTGCATCAAGCAGATTATTCACCATGAAAGTAAAATTGATTCCTCGCAAGCCTTTTATAGGAAGTTCGTAGCTCAGTCGCAGGTTATTTACAATGTAAGCATCCAATACACGGTCGTCGCTTCTGGTATTATCAATATATTGTTTACCAACATTTTGAGATTGAATTCCTGCTTCGAAATTTCCCTGTTTGAACACAATATTGCTGTTCAGCAGAAAATTAGGCGAAAAAGCAATCGCTGTATTTCCCAGATCGTTCATTTGCTGAGAAGTCCAGTTCCAATTTGCGTCATACATATCAGCATATTCTTTGAAACCAATAATTATATTATCACTCAGCGTTGCTGACAAATCCCATTTTAACCAGTCTGTGATTTTGGCGCTACCATACAATTCAATACCCGCACGATAACTAAAGGGAATATTCTCTGTCAACATTTCGCCAATGTCATTAATTTTTCCAGTCAGAACCAGCTGATTGTGATAATACATCAGGTAAGCATTTGCACCGAATGAAATATCTTCAGTATGAAATTTATAGCCTAATTCTGTATCGTAAAGCGTTTCGTTGGTTGGCCAAATGCCCGGAGTTCCGTCAGTATAATTGGTTCGTGTTGGTTCACGATTAGCCACAGCAAATGAAAGAAACAAGTCAATTTCTTTATTCGGACGATAGAAAATTCCTACTTTCGGGTTGAAAAAGTCAAATACCTTGTCGACGGCTAATTCTTGCATTCCGGTAGCATCATCTACCCACTGATCGTTCGTTCCGTTCATGTTGTAATTTACTCTGCGGTATTGTAAATCGCCGTAAACATTTAGTTTTGAATTGATTTCATAATTCGCTTTCAGATATATATTGGCATCAAACTTAGTCACCTTACTACGATAATATTCTGTAACAGGTAGAATACTTCCAACGTAATTCTTCACCCATATTACATCTCCAAAATGATTTCCCCAGTAATTATTGGCTGCACCACCAAGTTGAGCCGACAGTTTATCTTTTTGATAATTCAACGAGAAAATCAATCCGGCAAAATCATTTCCCATCCATTTCTGACGAACCAAATCGCTGTTGTCAACCGGAGCATCATTCAGTATATATGAAGGAATTGAATATGTTTTGAGTGTCTGATCCTGTTTATATTCTTCGTAATAACCGTCACCACGGGTGTAATGCAAACCTGCATTCAGTGTCAACTCGCTGGAGAATGAATGTACCGCAAGCAACTGATAATTAGTTTGAATGTAATTGTCGGTTTGATTCTGATAATAAAGCGGATTGCCCGATGCATCAGTTCCCATAAATCCACAAGGATTGTAAGTACGGTGTGTAACCAGCGAATCTTTCGGAACACCATCCCAGGCGTGGTAGGTTTTCTCTTTTCCACCAAAGGCCACCAGCTTAACGGTTGTATTTTCTCCATAATATCCGGCCTGAACGAAATAGGATTTCATATCTACCGAACCACGATCAATATAACCACTTGAAGTAACGGACGACAAACGGGTATCGATTGCCCAATGACCGTTCAGCAAGCCGGAACTGGCTTTTACAGTGGTTTTTTGCGCTCCGAAAGAACCGGCAGAAACCGAAAGTTCGCCCGATGCTTTGGGTGCATGATTATCTGTCTGAATGTTGATATTTGCTCCGAAAGCAGCCGCACCATTCGTCGACGTTCCAACGCCGCGTTGAACCTGAATATTTTCCACTGAAGAAGTCAAATCAGGCACATCGACCCAATATGCTCCCTGCTCATCAGGATCGTTGTAAGGAATTCCGTTGATGGTAACGTTGATACGCGAAGCATCTGTTCCACGAATACGGAAATTGGTATAACCTATTCCCGTTCCGGCATCCGATGTCACAATTAGGGATGGTGTGTTTGATAGAAGATAAGGAATATCCTGACCAAGATTAGTTTTCGACAAGGTTTCTTTATCCACATTGCTGTAAGCCAACGGCGATTTATCCGAAGCACGAAGTGAAGTAACCGTCACTTCATGTATCAAATAGGTTTTGGCTGAAAGTATTACTAAACTTGCTTTAGCGGCAGTTGCTTTAACTGTTGCTGTTTCATAACCAACATAAGAAACAATTAGCTTTACTGAAGAATTTTTCAGACTTTCGAACATGAAAGTTCCACTAGAACTGGTAGTCTGAACACTGGAAGAATTTTGTACGGAAACTGTTGCTCCCGCCAATGCAATCCCATTCGGGTCAGTCACTTTTCCTTTAATGACATTTTGACCAAAAATAGAAAAAACAGAAAATAGCATAATTGCTGAAATATAAATTTGTCTCATAATCAATGAATTAAATGATTAATAAATTAGATTTTGAGAGCCAAAAAATGAAACGGATGAATTTGTCTTATTCCCTTCCCGGAATTACCCGTGCAGGTTCAAAGGGTATGATCTCAGCCCGAAATATTAAGGCACCCCATTAGAATGTTTGAACTTCAAACGTATAAAACGGCTAAATGTTCAGTTATTTAGAAAAAAGAAAGAAAAACAGCCCTGGAAGCGAGCCGAATTCCTTTCGAGGACAAAGGTAATAGAAAATTGTGGAAAATGAAAATGAGTTAATTTGACAATAAATGAACAATGATGTGATTCTCACTATAAACCATCAGCTATAAACTAATATCATCCTGCCCAGCCTTCTCTATCAAGATTTCGATAATTGATAGCTTCGGCAATATGATTGGATAAAATTGGTTCTGATTCTTCCAGATCAGCTATTGTTCGTGCAACTTTAATGATTCTGTCGTAAGCACGCGCCGATAAAT
>CAIUTB010000041.1 GCA_903901975.1 uncultured Bacteroidales bacterium | reverse complement strand
TCATCCTCCTTTAACAATATCTGAGTGTCTTGTCCTTTATATGTCCCTTTTGGTAATGTATAAAAGTTGCTATGGTAATTTATCGTATTATCCTTTCTTACATTATAGGCCAATAAAGGCGATGTTATTTGAATTGGGACAAATGCAGATAAATGTTCCCTTTCAATAATCCATTCTTTTTCAGGAACTCTTCTTGTACGTGAATGGATTATTGCATTTGCAGTTCTATATAACCATGCAGTTGCTTGACCATTAAGTATTTCAATATCAATATATTCTCTATTATATAAAAAATTTTGTTTAACATATTTTACTACATTTTCAATTTTACCTTTGCTTTGTGGGTCAGCTTTACGGCAAAAATGCAATGAAAACTTTCTTAAACCTGCATAACTTTTAAATTCCTTTGTTAAGATTAAGTTTCCTGCATTTTCATCGGTGAGAAATAGTTTATCCTGATCATAAACAACTTCAATTGGTATCCCATGAAAGTGCTCAAAAGCTTTTTCATGAGCAATGATAGCAGTTTTTGTGGTGAATGGCTTATCATTAAAGAAAACAAACTTTTGTCTTGACCGGGAAAGAACCATAGAAAAAAACCAAACCTTTTTTCTGCAATCATCTGTAGTACGCATATTATATTGTCCAAAATCAGCCTGTGATTGCTGTCCATAATCACATTCATCTACAATCATAAATTCACGCAAGGCTTTTTGGTAGGGAATGTTATATTTTTGCCTGATATATTTTACAAAGTTATACACCGTTCGTTGAGGAACATCCGGAAATTGAGGATTATGTTCCTTTAACCAATCATGCATCTGTGATGCCCCTGTTTCTGGAAAATTAGAAAGATTATTTCTAATAAAATCTTCATATGGCGACAGTTTCTTTTCCCTAATATCAAGGTTTATAAGAAGTTGCTCATATTCTTCTTCACTCATGTTTAGGTACTTGTTTACTGTTCTCCAGTTCAGGCCAGTTTCCTTTGATATTGAAGAAACGCTATGTCCTTCGCGTTTCATGTGATGAACTTGATGATACATAAACCATTTAATTTTTACTTTATAATTCATTTTGCCATGTATTAGTTACCTGGCAAATTTCAAAATTCAAACTGCAAAAACATGTTTTTGCAGTTTGAATCTCTGCATTCTTATTTTCTGAATTTATGTATCCTTATTTTCCGAAATTGTGTATTCTTATTTTCCGTTAACTATGTATTGTTATTTTCCGATTACATTATTTGTTAACAAGCATTAGTTCATTTTCTTCTGCTGCCAGTTTCGCACAATGTTTTAAATACTACAAAATGGGTAAAATAATTGGAGAAGAAACAGGTGGTTGGATAATACATTATGGAGATGTCATAAAAGCAACACTTCCAAACTCGAAATTGAACTTAACTATATCTCATAAATTGTGGTATGAAATTGGAGCAACAGAAAATGATTTTAATGGTACTGTTCCTGACATTTATGTTCCTTCTGAAAAAGCTTTAGATTATACTCTTGATCTTATAAAAAAGCAATAACACCTAACCTCAACCTTTTTTCCCTTACTTTATATTAACTCAATTGGTATTTTTATTATTTAATTGGTTACCTATATTCCGAAAGTGTATTGTTGAAAAGTCTGTGCAAAACTTGATAATCAAGTACTTGCACAGACCATCATTACTCACTAATTTAGTGAGTGAAACAATATACAATGGTCAAAATTAAAAAAAGTTTTACTAAAATCAATCCACATGGTGGGATTTATTTTTTAAATAACACCTTCTCGGACAAAGGGATTTACAAGTTTATTGATAATGAACTTGGTAATAGGGCAATTAATGCTCAATATTCATACAGTGATTGCATCAAAACATTGCTTTTTTCCCAAATGTGCGGGGGTACTTGTTTGGAAGACATCCAATATCTTAGAGAGAATTTCAATGATTATAATCATTTAAAATTCTGCAGCCCTGATACAATTTCAATTATTAGTCAGGAGCTTGCAGATAATACCTGGGTTTATACGACAGAAAAGGGAAAAGAGCATGAGATAAATTCCAATAAACCGTTAAATTCCTTGCTATCCGGTATTATTAAACATTGCGGGCTTATTAATTCCCAAGCTGACAATATCATGGATTATGACAATGTGATACTTCCCAATGATAAATATGACAGCAAACCAACCTATAAACATGTTGACGGATACCAGCCAGGGGTAGCCTTTATCAATCGTTTGCCTGTATATATTGAAGGACGTAACGGTAATAGTCCGGCAAAGTATCGGATGGCAAAGACATTGAAAGATGCTTTCATTAATGTTGCCGGTATCAAAGTCAAATATTTCAGGAGCGATTGTGCAGCCTATCAGAAATCAGTAATAGAAGTTCTCGAAGCACAGGAAGGCCTGGAGTTTTTCATCCGGATTATGTCATCACCTGATCTGCATATGGCGATAGCTTCCCAGGTAAGTTCTTGGGAAAAGGTTGAAATAAACAAACAGGAAATGGAAGTGGCTACGATTAACTATTGTCCGTTTAGTGGTGAAAAGTCATATCATGTTGTTGTGCACCGCAAAAAGCGGGAAGATGGACAAACCGATTTGTTTTCAAATTCCTGTTACGATTATTACGGGATTATTACCAACAACCAGACGATGGCTGCTGAAGAAGTGGTGGAATTTTATAACCACAGGGCATCCATAGAACCAAACTTTGCTTATTTGAACAATGACTTTAACTGGGCACACCTTCCTTTTTCATGGCTTGACACGAACACCGTATTTATGATATTATCAGCAATATCCTTTGTCCTGTTTGAATACATAAAAAAAATATACAGTCAGAAACTTACCTTCGTGAAGCAATCAATGCGTCTAAAAAGCTTTATCCTTCGGTTTATCGCAGTACCTGTAAAGTGGGTCACTTCAGCAAGACAGACTTTCCTAAGAATCTATTCGCAAAAAGACTACGACTTAATACTGACGTAATCCATTCGCAATTTTCAGCAGAGATTTGAAATGCATCTCAGGGTGAGGTATGTTAACAACCTCCCTTTTATTGTTAATAACCCCTGAAAATCAGACAATAGCCCGAAGAAATTAAAAAAAAACATGAAAAACCTGAAAAAAATGCGTAAATATTTGATTTTTAGAAAATCTATGTTTAAATTTGAAGTTGCATTTTTAACTTTCGGAATTTAGGTTATAAATAATCGGTTATTAATATACTTTAACTAGTTAAAAACTAACAAAATGATGCAATCAAAATTTTCGTTTTTTAAAGCTGGACAAGGATCATTTTATGGCGGGCGAATTTGGAGTTTTGAACTTAGGAAATCATTTACAATTGTTTATGATTGTGGAACAAGTCCTTTTATTTCAGGCAATAGTGTTTCATTAAATAACG
>CAIUTB010000040.1 GCA_903901975.1 uncultured Bacteroidales bacterium | reverse complement strand
ATGTTGTGATATGAACAAAAAATATTTTATATTATTATTATTATTAGGAATTTTGATACTGAATGCTCAGGCTCAAAAGCTACTTCCATTCAAACTTTCGGATACAGGCCAGAATGTAAGCTATACTACTACTGCAGGTGAAGATGCAGATTATGTGATAAATCCTATGTCGTTTACCAACAATGGAAATGCAACAACTACCGATAATAACAGTGGACTCATGTGGCAAAAAACCGATGGTGGCGAAATGACTTTTGAAAAGGCTATTACTTATTGCGATACATTGACCCTTGGAGGTTTTACTGATTGGCGGCTACCAACCGGAATTGAATTATTCAGTATCAATTATTTCGAGAATAACAACCCGGCACTGAATAGCACTTACTTTACTTCAACTTCAGCGGAATATTGGTGGAGTAGCGACAGGCAGGCTGATAATGCAAACGTAATATGGGTTATTAATGCCGGTGGCGGTATCGGCAATCATCTCAAAACTGAAACTCTAAGTGCAGGCGGCACCAAATATTTTAATGTGCGTGCAGTTCGCAATCCAATAACTACAACTTTTACAGTAACTCATTTTGTCGATAATGGTGACGGAACGATTAAAGATAATTATACAGGATTGATCTGGCAGAAATTGTCGTCGACGACTCCAATGAATTGGGAAGCAGCGCTGGCATATAGCAAAACTGTTAGCTTGGGTGGAAAATCAGATTGGCGATTGCCGAATATCAAGGAGCTGCAATCGCTCAATGATGTTTCGCGTGTAAAACCTTCGATCAATAAAACGTATTTCCCCAATATCGTTAGCTCGGCATTTTACTGGTCGTCTACCAGTCAGTATAAAACACCGGCCGTGGCATGGGATTTCAATACCGATTATGGCGTGGTAACGTACGACACCAAAACAGTAAACAAATATGTGATTCTTGTACGCGGTGGATTGGACAATGCAAGTCTGAATATTACTGATGTGCTGATTCCTGCCGGAACTTTCTCGATGGGCGATCACATTGGTTTTGTCGATCCGAAACATCCAAGTGACGAATTGCCCTTGCATGATGTAAAAATAGATTCGTTTTATGTGACCAAAACGCATGTAACTAATCAACAGTACCTTACTTACCTCAATTCGGCCTATGCTGCGGGATTGATTACGGTAAAAAACAAAATAGTATATGGTGGTGGGCTCGATTCAATTTATTGTTATACCAATCAATATGCTTCGTATTATAGCATTAGTTTCGACGGTAAAACCTTTTCAATGGCTGATTTTCGGACAAATCACCCGGTTATTGGAATGCGTTGGTACGGTTGTATTGCATTTTGCAACTGGCTGAGCACTCAAAATGGTTTGAATCCTTGCTACAACCTCACCAACGGCATTTGCGATTTTACAAAAAATGGATATCGCTTGCCAACCGAAGCTGAATGGGAATTTGCAGCTCGTGGTGGACAAAACAATCCCTACTACAATTACCCCTGGGGAAATAATATCGATGGCAATAAAACCTTGGCTAACTGGCCATCTACGGGTGATCCCTACGAAAGTGCAGATGTGAATCTTTATCCGTTTAGCACACCAGTAGGTTTCTACGATGGAGCACTCAAACAAAAAACAGATTTTAACTGGCCAGGAACATCGGCAAGCTATCAAACGGCTAATAGTATAAACGGCTATGGATTAGTAGAAATGGCTGGCAATGTCTGGCAATTTATTTACGATTGGTATTCTTCAACTTATTACTCCAGTAGTCCAACCAATAATCCTAAAGGACCGGATACAGGCTCTCTCATGCCCGATGGCAAACAATACAAAGGCATGCGCGGTGGTTGCTGGTATAATGGTGATATCGTAAATGGCATTGATGATGGTCATTCCCGCGTTTCGAATCGTAATCCGTCCTATTTTCGCGGACCACTCGATCCGAATCATCCCTGGTATCATATTGGGTTTCGTGTGGCAAGGAATTTTGCAAAAGGTGTAACCGGACTTTCAACCCTGCAAACCGACAAATTCAAACTGAATGCTTATCCAAATCCCTGCAGGGAAGTGGCAGAATTTCAATTCAGTACGGATGTAGCAGCTAATGTAAGCATGAAGATTTACAATACATTGGGTCAACAATTAAGTACGTTGATTGATGACCAACTGGAAAGCGGAATGCATACCGCGCGCTGGAATACCGGTAATCAGCCATCAGGAATCTATATTGTTCGGCTGAAAGTGAATAATGAACTATCAACTCTGAGAATACTTGTTCAAAAATAAAAATTTACGACTATGAAGAGATTCATTTTATTATTTATTTTTTTTAGTTCCACAGTGGCTTTTGTTGCACAGGAATGTTTTTTTATTCCTACCGAAACCCGCTACTGGAACAGTTCAAAAGCTTACAATGGATACACGTTGTTTGGTTCGGGTGGAGCAAGCTATCTGATTGATATGGAAGGTCATGTGATTCATTCCTGGAAAATCGGAACCAATCCCCGTTTCACCGAAGGTGGAACACTACTCGACGCTGTGGGCGGTGACCCGAGCAATTCCAATGTGTGGAAAGAACTCGACTGGAATGGAAATACGGTTTGGTCGTACACCGAAAAACGAACAAATTATCATCCGCATCATGACTTTGTAAAAATCTATAATCCCAAATTAGCTGATTCCACTTTTATGTACATAGCCAACAAAGATTATACATCTGCACAATGCTTGGCTATAGGGGCGAACCCCGCAAATGCAAGCGGTGGAACTTATACCGGCGTTCAGTTGGATGTGGTGGTGGAAGTAAATCGTGCAGGAAAAGTTATTTGGGAATGGGCATTTTTCGACCATGTGGTTCAGGATTTTGATGCAACCAAAACAGCCACTTACGGAGTGGTAAAAAACACTCCGGGCAAAATCAATATCAATATGACGGGTAATCCGTTGAAAAGCGACTGGTTGCACTGTAATTCAATGGATTACAACCAACAATTGGATCAGGTTGTGATAAACTCTGTTCACGGTGAATTTTACGTCATTGATCATGGAAATACCTTTGTGAAAAATGATTCAGCTGCTTCAATTGCACTTGCTGCATCATCTGTAGGCAACTTCCTATACCGTTTTGGTGATCCTTATAAATATGGTCAAGGGTTGGCACCCTCATTTTCAACAAACCCCGAAAAAACCTCTACCGGAAACAAACAAATTGGTGGAGCGCACGATATTCAGTGGATTAAACCTGGATTGAACGGCGAAGGAAACTTCCTGATTTTCAATAATGGACAGAATCTGTATGAGATGACCCCTCAATCCTATATTTTTGAAATTAATGGTTATTTGAATTCAGCGGGTATTAAAACAACGGCTTATGTAGATCCACCAACTGCCGGATATAATATTGTTAGTCCGGCAAATACAAATTTAATGAAGGAAAAGAAAAATATCTCGAAGCAAGTTGTTTGGAACTATTCGAGTAAAAATAACACTTCATTTTTTAGTACCATTGGTTCAAGTGCTCAACGATTACCTAATGGAAATACCTTTGTTTGTGCTATGAATTCAGGACATTTTTTCGAAGTGTGTCCGGCTGATACATCTATTGTTTGGGAATACATTAATCCATTTACCCGAAGTGGTATCAAAAAAATTAAAACTGACACCTACCCAACTGACAATGCAGCTTTCAGAGCATATCGTTATACGGCCACTCATCCGGCTTTGGCAGGCCATGACCTGACTGCGGGAAAAACTATGACCGGTTACGACCCATCCTATCTTGTTCCTGCCGATATTACTGCCATCCAAAAGATAGCAGAAAATATAAATAATGGTATTGAAACTCAGAATTTTCCAAATCCTTTCAGTGTAAATACAAATATAGAATTTCAACTTCCAAGCGATCAAAAATTAAAAGTAGTGGTATATGATTTACAAGGAAAAGTGGTGAAAAATCTGACTGAACAACTGTTTTTCAGTGGAAAAAACACTGTCATTTGGGATGGAACCAACGACTCCGGAAATCGGGTGAATCAGGGACTTTACTTTTATGTTCTAATGAATAATAATGGAAGAGTCAGCAAAAAAATGATTTATACGAGATAGAACAATTTACAATTTAATCATTTACAATTTACAATTATGAAAAAAGCAATTATATCAATACTCTTGATAATGAGTTCAATATCCATTTTTGCACAAACACGCACTATTGGCTTATTCCTTAACGATACATCCAAAGTTTACAAAGGATATACCTTGTTTGCACCCAAACAATATCATACAACCTATCTGATAAACAACGAAGGTCGTGTAGTTCATCAATGGTCAAAAAGCACCTATCCTCCCGGGCAATCGGTATATCTTCTGCCAAACGGACACATTTTGCGTTCGTGCATGACTCCTGGCAGACTCAGTAGCGGTGGAGGTGAAGGTGGTCGAATTGAAGAATACGATTGGGATGATAATCTGGTTTGGGAACTTGATTTCTCAACAGATACTTATATGCAACATCACGACATACATATTTTGCCAAATGGAAATATAATTATGTTGGTAATTGAAAAGAAGACTCTTGCTGAATGTGTTGCTGCAGGGTTTAATTCAGCTAATTTTCAATTAGATCCTAAAACACAACAACTACCTGCAATAGTTTTACCCGATTATGTAGCCGAAATCAAACCAACTTATCCAAAAGGTGGAACGGTGGTGTGGGAATGGCATACCTGGGATCATCTAATTCAGGATTTTGACGCTACAAAACTAAATTCTGGAACGCCAAAGTTGCATCCAGAATTGGTGGATTGTGATGGCGACGGCAAGAAACTTCCCGCTTTCTGGAATCATATGAACTCGATTGACTACAATGAACAATTCGATCAAATAGCCATGAGTGTACGTGGTAACAGCGAAGTTTGGATCATCGACCACAGCACCACTACAGCCGAAGCTAAAAGTCATGCCGGTGGAAAACGTGGTAAAGGTGGTGATTTGTTGTACCGTTGGGGAAACCCGATATGCTACGGTGCAGGAACAGCCAGCGATCAACGCTTTTTCCAGCAACATGATGTAGAATGGGTAAAACCAGGCTATCCTGGTGCCGGAAATATGACCTGTTTTGATAATGGTTTAGGGCGTGGAGGTTCAAATATTTATTCTACAGTAGATGAATTCACTCCGGCTGTGGATGCCAATGGAAACTATGCAGTAACTGTTGGCTCTAAATTCTTACCAGCGACTTATTCGTGGTTTTATCAGGGGTCAACACAATATCCAATGTATTCCGAAAATATATCCGGAGCTGAACGATTACCCAATGGAAACACAATTATGTGCTCGGGTACTATTGGTGAATTTCGCGAAGTTACTTCAGCAGGTGAAGTTGTATGGAAATATGTATGTCCGGTTCAACAAAACGGAGTAATAACTCAGGGTGTTGCCCCTGATGTTGATGCAGCCAGAGTAGGTGAGACAATGAATTCAGTGTTCAGAGTATATAAATACCCTTTGGATTATGCAGCATTTAGCGGAAAAACAATGACAGCAGGTGATTTTATTGAAAAATATAATACTTTTGTAAGTGGCATTAATACAAGCGATTTCAACGTTTTTCCAAATCCGTTTTCAAACAAAATAAGTATTCTTGATGCAAGTGGAAATGAAAATTACGAATTAATAAATTCAATCGGTCAATCAGTTTGGAATGGGAAACAAATTGAAAATCAGGATTTTTCAACAGTTTCAGCCGGGATTTATTTTTTGAAAGTGAAATCAGAGAATACAATTCAAACTACCCGACTTATTAAAAGATAAAAATGAAGAAATATCTGTTAATCATAACGTCAGTACTAATTTTTGCTAGACTTTCGGCCCAAACATTTACCGAAATACTCGGTCGCCCAACTGATGTATCCATAACAGCCAGCATTTTGTTCGATTCTCAGGTTGACACCTATATCGAATATGGTGTGTTGAGTGGAAATTATACAGCTACAACTCCTGTCGTTACAAGTGTTGTTGGTCAACCGGTGGTTACAAAAATAAGCGGATTGACAAATGAGACCCGCTACTATTACAGAACAAGATACCGAAAAACAGGTTCAAGCATATACCTGGCAGGAACTGAGCATCATTTCATTACCCAACGCAAAAAAGGCAGTCCGTTTGTATTTACAATCGAAGCTGATCCTCACCCCTATGATCCGAAAGGCTATCATCCCTTGTGGGACATTTGCTTGCAGAATCAATTGCATGATAATCCAGACTTTATGCTCGACCTTGGTGATACATTTGGTGATGACCATTTGGATAAAATAACTAATCTTACCCGAAATAGTGCACAGGTTCAGCAACTTATGCTCGATAATCTTCCTCATTTTGGATTGGTTTGTCATTCCATGCCATTCTTCTTCTGTCAGGGAAATCATGAGGGTGAAAGTGGCTATTATCTGCTTCAAACTCCACCTGATAATCTGGCAACCTACGAAACACTTTGGCGTAAAATGTATTATCCAAATCCCGAACCTGATGGATTTTACTCCGGCAATAATGAAGTGGAAGGCTTTGGAATGAATAAACCCGAGAATTATTATGCCTTTGAATGGGGAGATGCACTATTTGTGGTTGTTGACGGCTGGAGATATTATTCTGCCAATGTAAAACCCCGAAACTGGGAATGGACCATTGGAAAAACTCAATACGACTGGCTGAAACAAACACTTGAAACAAGTATGGCGAAATACAAATTCGTTTTTACACACCATGTCCTGGGCGAAACCCGTGGTGGAGTGGAGATTGCCAAAACTTTTGAATGGGGAGGACTGGACAATGGAACAAACAAATTTGCAACCAATCGTCCGGGTTGGGCAATGCCTATTCATCAATTGATGGTAGCCAATCATGTGAATGTTTTTTTTCAGGGACACGACCACCTCTATGCCTACGAAAGTATGGATAACCTTGTTTATCAAACCATTCCCATGCCTGCAGATTCTTCGTATTCCCTGGGCTATATTGCCAATGCAAGTGCTTTTACCGGAACGGTACTGAAAGGATCGGGTCATATACGTGTGACAGTAAATCCCGATAGTGTTAAGGTGGATTATGTTAGTTCACGATTACCCAAAGATGAATCGGATATTCTTAAAAATGGTCAGCTTGTATATTCCTATTCGGTTAAAGCAAAGACTATCAGCGCTCTAAACAACCTGATCCTGACAAGTGCAACAGAGCTGAATGTATTTCCAAATCCGGCTTCCGATTATTTGAATATCTCTTTTTCACAGCCAGTTGAAAAAAGTTTTTCGGTTACGATTCATGCACTGGATGGCAGATTATTAAAACAAACATTTTTCAATCAGTCTTTTGATTCGGGTCAGACAATAGCCCTAAAACTTATTGACAGTAACGGAAACCATTTTTGCAGAGGCATGTATATTGTAACAGTAAATCTTGGAAATGAACTTACTTTCTACAAACTATTTATGGTTGAATAATGAATCAATCTCCTTTTAAAAACGAAAAAATAAACCGTAATTTTGAACTTATTATTATCGGTTTTATTTTTATGGTATTATTTTTAATGCCGGTTATTTTTACGCGTGTAAAAAATGAAATTAGCTGGCTTCACGTTTTGAAAATCTGGAAGGACCAGTCCTTACTTCTCCCGCTTTTTATTCTGAATCACTGGCTTTTAGCTCCAAAGCTTATGCTAAGGCAAAAGTATGTCAGCTATCTAATTTCTATTGTATTACTCATCTCTGCATTTACACTATGTTACTATTATATAGATGTTATTCTGAACGTAAAACCAGCGGATTTATCTACTATAGCAGCAGCATCCCGTCCTACTCCAATTCCACCATACGCCCAATTATTGATTTATTCGGTGTTGATACTGGGTGTTGATGCGGGTTTGTTGTTTTCGAAAAAATGGTATGAAAATGAAGAAAAACAGTATATTCTTGAAACACAAAATTCAGAAATGCAACTTGAAATGCTTCGTTATCAGGTAAGTCCGCATTTTTTGATGAATACACTGAATAATATTTATGCATTAATTGATCTTGATTCAGCTAAAGCCAGGGATGCTGTCATGAAGCTATCGAAACTGATGCGCTATATGCTTTATGAAAATGAAAGCGGCAAAGTATTGATAAGTAAAGAGTTTGAGTTTGTACAAAGTTATATCGATTTGATGAAACTCCGTTTCGAAAATGAAATGATCGTTGAACTCAGAATCCCTGAAAAATTTAAGGAGTTCGAAATTCCGCCTTTATTGTTTATAGCATTCATTGAGAATGCGTTTAAACATGGTGGAGGAACTGATTCAAAAAGTAAAATTGTAATTTCCTTCGTTTTCGAGGATAAAATGCTGGTATTTAATTGCTTTAATCTGAAATCGAACCGAAATACAGGTACCGAAACGGGTGGTTTAGGCATTGAAAACAGTAGAAATCGCTTGAAAATGCTGTATGGCCAAAACTTTTCATTAAGTCTCAATTCCCCTGAAAAATACTTCGATATAACCCTTAAAATACCCTTAACATGACTATTAAATGTGTGATTGTTGATGATGAGCCGCTAGCATTGAGTGTGCTCGAACGCTACATAAACCAGACTCCATTTTTGGAACTGGTCGATAAGTTTACAAATCCGGTAAAAGCATTTAAGTATTTGAATGACAATGAAATTGATTTATTGTTTGTAGATATTCAGATGCCCGACCTAAGCGGATTCGAATTAGTGAATAACCTGAAAAAGAAACCGGTTTTCATTTTCACAACAGCCTATAGCGAATATGCAATCGAAGGTTTTAAAGCTGATGCGCTTGATTATTTACTGAAACCGATTGATATGCCTGAGTTTTCAAAAGCAGTAAATAAGGCTAAAGAGTGGCTTGAAATACGAAATGAAAAAAATTCTCTGGTTGAAGCTACGAAGGATTTTCTGTTTATCAAGTCGGAATATAAAATTATCCGTATTAATTTCAGTGAAATTACTTATATTCAGGGTATGAGCGAATATGTAAAAATTCACCTGACTAGCAGAAAACCCATTATGTCGCTGATTAGTCTGAAATCGCTTGAAAGTCAATTACCAGCTTCTATGTTTATGCGGGTTCATAAATCCTATATTGTCAGCCTTCAGAAAGTCAATATGATTGAACGTAATGAAATAGTTTACGATGATGGAACAATCATTCCTGTAAGTCTGCAATACAAGCTTCAGTTTCAGGAATTTGTGGATAAGAACTTTATGATTTAATCCGGATGTCAATGCAAAAATTTAAACGCAAAATAAGTCTTTTATTGGGACTTGTTTTTTTTACATTTGTAGTTGGACAACGCAATGAAAAACCTAAAAGTTCCCGGAAGGATAATCGGGAAGCAGAAGTATTCAATACTGTAGTACCAACTCATTCGTATGATATTATTTTGGGTCGACCCACAGCCAATTCAATTACCCTATCCATTTTATGTTATAAACCATCCAGCGGACAAGTTGAATACTGGAATTCGACAGATAAAAAGTTGAAAACGAAGCAACTGTTGTTTGAACCAGCTAAACCAACAGAAGTTCTGTTGACTGATTTGCAATCCGATAAACAATACTTTTACCAGATCATTTTTGATAATGGAAAAACAGTTTCTGATGTTTATCATTTTCATACCCAACGGTCAAAAAACTCAAACTTTAGATTTACGATCACTGCCGATTCGCATTTGGACGAAAATGCAGCAGTAGAAAACTATAAAACCACCTTGCTAAATGCGGCAAGTGATTCGGCCGATTTTCATTTCGATTTGGGTGATACCTTTATGACTGACAAATACCGTGAGCAATATAAAAATGCTTTCAATCAGTACATTGCACAGCGCTATTATTTCGGATTATTGTGCAGTTCGTCATCCTTATTTTTTGTGTTGGGAAATCACGATGGCGAAAGCGGTCAACGATTGAATGGAACTGAAAATAACACGACTGTTTGGTCCAACCTGACCCGAAAAACCTATTTCCCAAACCCAGTGCCGAATAACTTATATTCCGGAGATTCTTCAGAACTTCCATTTATCGGACTTCCGCAGGATTATTACGCATTTGAGTGGGGAAATGCCCAGTTTATTGTACTCGACCCCTTTTTATTTACCGGACGCTCGGGAATGGATAATCCCTGGGACAGAACATTGGGAAAAACCCAATACGACTGGTTGAAATCCACCCTGGAAAATTCAAAAGCAACATTCAAATTTGTGTTTATTCATAATTTGGTAGGTGGAGTCGATATGAAAGGAAAAGCCCGAGGAGGAGTGGAAGTTGCCGGATTGTATGAATGGGGCGGAAAGAATCCGGATGGAACAAACGGTTTTTCAACTCACCGACCAAGCTGGGAAATGCCTATTCACGATTTGTTGCTAAAAAATCATGTTTCAGTAGTTTTTCACGGTCACGATCATTTATTTGCCCGTCAGGAAAAGGATGGAATTATTTACCAGTGCATTTCACAGCCCGGAAGTAAGCGTACCAGAGTTTCTAATCAAGCTGCCGAATATGGCTATCAGAATAATGATATTTTCCTGAATCCGGGCTATCTGCGCGTCGGCATTCAAAAAGATAAGGCTGTATTCGAGTTCGTAAATACCGACAATACTGATATTTCAAAAAATAAGAAAGTGATTTACAAGTATGAACTTAAAAAATAATAGGGTATGAAACGATCAATTTTAGTTATAGCAATTTATTTGATTTCAGGAATGTTGATGGCTCAAAATCCCCGAAAACCCCGACAAAAAGATTCCAACGAAAAGCAATACAATATCACACAAGCCATGGCCGATGACGCTCAACTTCACACGGTTGCATTCAGTGGGCTGGCTTTTATGACCGGTAACTTTGGCGCTGATACTTTTTTCCCGCCTGGCAAAGTGGCCGATTTCTTTGGCTTTCAGTATATGCGCGATAACGATAAGAATAAAAAAGGGCATAACACCGATTTCCTGACCCGCATTGCCAACAATGTGATTGCCATACTGACTCCTGAGCAACTTCAGCAGCTAAAGGACCTGGCCAATGTGCAAGCCCCTGTGTACGATGCCTTTGCCATGAAGCGCATGCTATTGATTAAAGCATTCCGCACAGCAATGGAAACCGGAAAGGAATTAAACAAAGTAGAAATCAGTAAACTTGGAGCAGACCTGTATACTTTGGATGCGGACTTAAGTTATAAGCGTGCGGTAGTTGTTGGGACAGTAATCAATTCATTCAGCGCCAAACAAAAGGCAGCATTGGCCAAACTGCAATTCGACAATTCTTCAAGCTGGCCTGTCATTCCTGAGAATCTGGACAAACGAAGTCTGTCGCATCGTGCTCACGTGTGTGTAATGACGTATGCCAGCGAACTGTTTAGTTGGTATGCAGGTTCGGTAGAAGCCGATGTGTATTTCTGCCCCGAACGTCATGGAACCTATTTTGGTGGTTTTTATATGAAAGATTTCCCGGCTATGGGAAATCACGATTATAGCATAAGTACTTCACTTACAGGTGATAGTGGAAGAGATTTTGTCAGTACACTGACTTCGGCTCAATCTGCTGATTTATCGGAAACCATGGCAAAACAAGCTCCGCTTCTGAAAGAAATCGTAAAAACAAGGGAATTGGTTTCTGTCGAACTTCGAAAAGCTATGAAGAACGAAACGCCCGACAAAGAGAAAGTGTTTTCGTGGATAAAACGTTATGGCGAATTGGATGCTGAAATGTCATATTATGAGGCAATGACCTTTGCTAATATCTTCAAGTCACTAAACTCTGTTCAAAAGCAAAAACTGCTTCAAATTCGTAATCAATCTGTTTTGCCTACCGGAGCTTATTTATATTCTGACCCGATTGATTTGCCTCTGAATTTGGCTAATTAAAGAAGGTTGAAAAAACCAACAATCATAATTTCTCAATGCTCCCGCGCGATTTCATCGCGTGGTATATGAATAGAGAATTAAAATTTGCCACATAGAATTCGTGCGGAAGCGTGGGGGAGTAATTGCAAATAAATAATAAAGCTTTTACAAGTTAACGTAAGATCGATATAATCTTCCGATTTTGAAACTTTTGACCTATCTTTGTGCGTTATTTAGTCAGTGTATTAAGACTGCTTAGTTTGCAAAAAGAAAAAATAGATCTTAAGTTAAATGGGTATTGAAAAGGGTATTTTCCAGCGGACAGAATTGCTTTTGGGCAAAAGTTTTATAGAAAAAGCTGCTGAAAAAAAAGTTATAATATTTGGAATTGGAGGTGTGGGAAGTTGGTGTGCTGAGAGTTTGATTCGCTCAGGCATTGGTTATCTGACGATTGTAGATTCCGATCGGGTTTGTGTTACCAACGTGAATCGTCAGATAATGGCAACAACCAAAACGGTTGGCAAAGTAAAAACTGATGTTTTGAAAGCCCGTCTGTTGGAAATCAATCCTAAAGCTGAAATTACAGCTATACAAAAAATATATAATCCTGAAACTTCCGAATCGTTTGAGCTTGATTCTTATGATTTTATTATTGATGGTATTGATAGTTTGTCCAATAAAATTCATCTGATTCAAACTGCTACTAAAACCAATGCCTGCTTCTTTTCGTCGATGGGAGCTGCGCTAAAAATGGACCCAACACGCATCAAAGTAGCTGAATTCTGGAAAGTGGATGGCTGTCCGCTGGGAGCTGCTTTGCGAAAAAGAATAAAACGAATTGGCGGTACCAGCAAAAAGTTCCTGTGCGTTTACAGCGATGAATTGCTTCAGAATAAAGGACAGAATACCGCCTGTGGAACTGAAAAATGTATGTGCCCGAAAGCCCTGGAAGGTCCGGGTGACGCAGAGTTAGTAAATCACGAATGGTGCAGCCTGAAGGCTCAGGTAAACGGAACAACTTCGTACATGCCTGCCATGTTTGGTATGACGATTGCTTCATTGGTAATTCAGGCAATAGAAAAAGAGAATTAGGGATATGATTATCTGCAAAAGTATGCAGAGTAATATTAAATTTTTGAATTTTTGAAAAAAAAAGGCGTAGCCCTGAAATCTTGGTAGAAATAAATACAAATTGAAATTGAGGGGTATAGCCCTGAAATCAATTATTTAAGATGTCAGGGCTAAAGCCCCTTTGCTTGTATTATTTGATTCAGCTACAAAGATTTCTGGGGTACGCCCCTAAATATCGCCTCAAAAAAAACATGAAATATAGAAAATCATTTAAACATTGTGTAAATTGTTGATAATCTTTATTAGGAATTTCGGACCTACTTCATTGTTGTTGAATAATTAGAGATTATATCATTGAGTCCACTCCGAAAAAGAGTAGAACGCCGCTTGGCTTGTCAAGAAATAACGCTGAAAACCACGAATAAACGCAAATATTTAAATACGTATAAATCAACGGAATATCAAATTTATTTTTTGTTTAAATTTCCACAATTTGTGTAATTTGCGTTCAAAAATGATTTTTCGGAAGATACTCCCATTCAAATCACTATTTTATCTATTTTTACTGTATCTAAATTCAAAACTTCAAACACATGAAATCACGAGTGTTAATTATTACTATTCTCTTCCTGAGCACGCTATTATTTGCGCAAAAGCAATATTTCAAGGCGGAAAAAATGCTTGAAACAGGGATTTATTATTATCCCGAAGCCTGGAATCCAGACCAATGGGATCGTGACTTGAAAAAAATAGCCGAAATGGGTTTCGAATTTACGCACGTGGCAGAATTTGCCTGGGCACAAATAGAACCAACTGAGGGAGTTTATGATTTTAAATGGCTGGACAAAGTGCTGGAAATTGCGGATAAATACAAATTAAAAGTAATT
Organism: uncultured Bacteroidales bacterium; assembly: GCA_903901975.1. Taxonomy (GTDB): domain Bacteria; phylum Bacteroidota; class Bacteroidia; order Bacteroidales; family Paludibacteraceae; genus Paludibacter. The sequence goes on along the minus strand of CAIUTB010000040.1, from coordinate 67,939 downwards.
ATGTGCACACCTTCAGCTACTCCACCGGTTTGGCTTAGTCGTAAATATCCCGAAATCTTACTCGAAAAGCCAACCGGAGAAACTGCCATGCACGGAACCCGTGAACATTATTCGTGGTCGAGCCCGAAATATCAGGAATTGACAAAAAAAGTGGTGGAAGCAATGGCCAGGCATTTCGGAAACGACAAACGTGTTTGGGGTTGGCAAATTGATAACGAACCATCACATTACGGCACATTGGATTATAGTCCGTCGGCTCAGGCAAGTTTCAGAGTATGGCTGAAAAAGAAATATAAAAGCATTGATGCCTTGAATAATGCCTGGGGAACTGCTTTCTGGTCGGGCATTTATTCGGATTTTAGCCAGATTGAGATGCCAAACGAAGGCAGGTTAATATCAGGAATTGCAAGTCCCACTTCAATGGTGGATTTGAAACGTTTTAATGCTGATGAATGTGCTGCTTTTATTGGAATGCAATGTAAAACACTGAAAGATTTTACTTCCAAATCACAGTTTGTAACAACCAACTTTATGCACGACCATACTGATGTGGATCCGTGGAGAAGTAAAGACCTGGATTTTATCAGCTACACTATGTATCCTGTGGCTGGTTATAGCGAAGGTGTGGGCAGTCAGGGTTTCAGGTTGGGCGATCCCTGGAGAATATCTTATACCAATGACTTTTTCCGTTCGCTGAATGGAGTTACTGGCGTAATGGAACTTCAGCCAGGTCAGGTAAACTGGGGAAAATACAATCCACAACCTTATCCGGGTGCTGTGCGTTCATGGTTATGGAATGCTTTTGCAGGTGGACTGAATTTTATTTGCTCCTATCGATTCCGTCAACCACTTTTTGGTGGCGAACAATTTCATTACGGCATGGTGGGAACCGATGGTGTTACAGAATTGAATGGTGGCAAGCAATACCGAACCTTTATGAAAGAAATACTTGAGTTGAGAAAAATCTATACTCCCAATGCAGTTATGCCAAAAGAATACGCAGTCCGGAAAACAGCCTTAGTGTATAACATTGATAATGTGTGGGAAACAGCTATTCAACCCCAAACTGCTCAATGGAATGAAAAAGCACATATCACGAAATATTACTCTTCCTTGAAAAGTCTTTCGGTACCTGTTGATATTGTGGGTGAAGACTGCAATTTAAGCGCTTATAAAGTGATCGTAGCTCCCGCTTATCAAATGATGGATAATACCTTGCTTAGTAGCTGGCAGAAATATGTTGAAAATGGAGGTAATCTCGTTCTTTCGTGCCGTACGGGTCTGAAAGATCGCAACGGTCATTTTATGGAAGCCTCCTGGTCGGCCCGAATAACTGGTCTGATTGGTGCTAAAATAGCAATGAACGACATGCTTGACTCAAAAATAAAAGCTAAGATTTCATTCAACGGAAACATTTTTTTATGGAATATCTGGGCTGATATACTCGAACCGAATACAGGAACTGAAACCTGGGCTACTTACTCCGACCAGTTTTATGCGGGCAAAGCAGCTGTTGTTCATCGCAAACTGGGTAAGGGAACTGTAACATTCATTGGGGTTGACTCCAACGATGCAAATTTTGAAAAGGAGGTATTGAAAAAAGTATATGAAACTGCCGGAATAGGTATTCAGGAACTTCCCGAAGGTGTGATTTTAAACTGGCGCGATGGATTCTTTATTGCCAATAATTATTCCTCTTCAAATGTTACACTTGAAATTCCTACAAATGCCAACATCCTTGTTGGTACAAAAGAACTGACACCCGCAGGAGTGTTGGTATGGAAATAACATTTCAGGATAGACCATATTAAAAGTGGGGTATGACAGCGATGTCGTATTTCCACTTTTTTTAATTTATAGATTCTATTATTTAATTTAACTCAATACTCCTCATTTAAAAGGATGTTTGTATCTTTGCATCAATGAAAACCTACAAATTCAGCTTATGACGCAAATAGAAATACTTTTCGAACAATACACCCACGAGAAACTTCTCACCCTAACAGAACTTACTGCTTCCGGTTCACCACGTCGGTATTTCCGTTTAGTAGGAGAAAAATCCTCTTTGATTGGCGTTGCCGGAACATCGATTGAAGAAAATAAGGCATTTATTGCCATGTCTAAGTATTTTCATTCGCTGGGATTAGCAGTACCTCAGGTTTTGGCAGAAACTGCTGACTGTCAGTATTATTTGCAAAATGATTTGGGTGACACTATACTTTTCGATTTTATGGCTGAAGGTCGTAAAACGGGAATTTTCTCTGAAACAGAAAAGGAAATGTTACAAAAGACAATGCTTAAACTTCCACTCATACAGGTGCTTGGGGCTAAAGGTTTTGATTTTTCGCTGTGCTATCCCCAACCTGAGTTTAATGAACGATCTGTTTTCTGGGATTTGAATTACTTTAAATATAATTTTCTGAAAACAACCGGACTGGACTTTCAGGAAAATAGACTGGAAGATGATTTTGTCCGTTTCTCGCAGATATTGCTTCAATCAAAAACGGATAGCTTTATGTATCGCGATTTCCAGAGCCGGAATGTAATGATTAAAGACGGAGAGCCCTATTTTATTGATTTTCAGGGTGGTCGAAAAGGTCCATTAGCTTACGATGTGGCTTCGTTTCTATGGCAGGCCAAAGCCAATTTCAGTAAGGAATTGCGTGAAGAATTAATTGAAGTTTATTTACACAGTCTGAAAACACTGATTCCCGTTGACGAAGCTGAATTCCACCAGCAATTAAACCACTTTGTGTTATTCCGTAGCCTACAAGTACTTGGAGCATATGGTTTCCGTGGGTATTTTGAGAAAAAAACACACTTTTTGCAAAGCATCCCTTTTGCTATGGAGAACCTGAAACAAATCTTGAAAACTGATTTTTCTGCATATCCCTATTTAGTTGAAAAACTACGACAAATGACCGAATTGGAACAATTCAACAAAAAGCCCGATGAGCGAAAAACATTGTTGGTAAAAGTCTACAGTTTCTCCTACCGGATTGGGATTCCAGAAGATAATTCGGGTAATGGCGGCGGTTTCGTATTCGATTGCCGTGCCGTCAATAATCCAGGGAAATATGAACGCTATGCTCATTTCACAGGACTTGATGAATCGGTAAAACAGTTTCTGGAAGAAGATGGTGAAATTCTGCACTTCCTCGAACATTCGTTTGAATTAATCGATGCCTCAGTGAAACGGTATAAGGACCGCGGATTTACCAACCTGATGATTAGTTTCGGTTGCACCGGTGGGCAACATCGTTCGGTTTATTCAGCTCAAAAAGCAGCGGAACATATCAGTTCAACTTTTGGTGTGGAGGTGCAACTCATTCATCGAGAACAGAATAAAGAAGAGTCGTTTGCTGCTTTAAGTGACGATATTAACTCACTTCGTTCGTGATATTATTTCTATGATATGACTTAAGTTGATATGAATCAATTCATTCGTGATATAATTAAGTGATATTATAAAATTTATACAATGAAACTGGAAGATTTGGAAATTTATAATTTGTCGATGACTTTATCGGATAAAGTTTGGGATTATGTAATAAGGGGGGAATATTTCTCAAAAGATACAGTGGCTAAACAGTGGGTTAGGGCTTCCGATTCTGTAGGAGCAAATATAAGTGAAGGTTTTGGTCGAAATACCTATAAGGACTCACGAAGTTTTTTTATTACATAGCCAGAGGTTCTTTGTATGAAAGCAAAACCTGGTTGGATAAAGCAAAAAAAAGAAAATTAATTTCAGAAGAAAATTATTCTGTTCTGTATTCCGAACATAATGTCTTAGGGTATAAACTCAATAATTTCATTAAAACTCAAACACTTTTGATGAATCAAAAGCCAAAAAACGATTCTGACAAATAATTTCACGAAGTCATATCACGAACGAAGTGAGTCATATCAAAGAAATAATATCAATTTAAATGAAAGCACTTATTTTCGCCGCTGGTTTAGGTACCCGTTTAAAACCACTTACCGACACTCTACCCAAAGCCTTAGTTCCGATTGCCGGAAAGCCTTTGTTAGAACATGTGATTCTGAAACTTAAAGCTAGTGGTTTTGATGAAATAATTATCAACGTTCACCATTTCCCAGATCAGATTATTGATTTTCTAAAGCTAAATAATAATTTTAGTATTCGCATTGAAGTATCTGATGAGCGGAACGAATTGTTGGATACCGGTGGAGGAATTCGCAAGGCAGCCTGGTTTTTCGATGACAGAAAGCCTTTTCTGGTCCATAATGTCGATATTCTGTCGAATGTTGATTTATCGGCACTTTACAATCAGCATATCCTGACAAATTCATTGGCTACATTAGTTGTAAGTCAACGTGACACGTTCAGATATTTACTTTTTGATGAGAACAAGCGCTTGAATGGTTGGGTAAACGAGAAAACAGGCGAAACCAAACCTGCTAAATTAAATGAAATAGACTCCTACAATAAGTTGGCTTTCTCCGGTATTCAGGTGCTTTCACCTGCTATTTTTGAATTGATGGAGCAGTTTCCAATAAAGTTTCCGATCATTGATTTTTATCTAACAAACGCAACATCACAAATCATAACCGGCTTTATTCCGACTGATTACAATATGTTGGATGTGGGGAAATTGAATGTATTGGATGAGGCTGAAAGATTTATGACCCCCAACCCCTAAAGGGGAGAAAGAAATATGGAAACAGATTTTTGGCGAAAACAGACGAAAGTAATTAGTCCTACTTAATGAGCCAGAAGTTTACGGTACAATCATCTGAATTGCATGAGGCATAATGCTGATATTGAATGGAGAAAAACCATTGACAATTATTCCATCTGCTTCCATTAAAGCTGTTTTATCACATTGAACCAATAAATTTTTCGTTTGAAACGATTCAATAACGGGATGTTCGAGTAGTTTTCCATTGAAGAGTCGGAGTATGGCTGTGATAATATCCCACAGGGTTGGTTTCTTAGCCATCATTACATCCATCAATCCGTCGTAAGGCAAAGCATTTGGATTTTGTTTCATACCGCCCCCACTGTAGCACCCATTAGCCACATTCATGGTGAACATACTATCCTTGATATTTTTTTCGTCTGAAAATATTCTGATTTTATGCGCTTTATACCTAAAAACGGCTCCAAGTAAAGCCAGAGTGTACATAAACGAATGACTTCCGAAAATTTCTTTTAATCGATGGGTTAGATTGACTACAGCCGCATCAAGTCCCAATCCAATGGAATTAATGAAATAGTGCGATTCTTTCACTCCCTCCATATCGTATTCAACTTTTCCTATATCAATTGGCTGAATTTTCCCTTTAAAAAACACCTCAATTGATTTTTTATAATCAGTAGTCAAACCCCAGAAACGAGCCCAGTCATTACCTGTTCCACGAGGTATGAGAGCGATTTTCAGAGAACTTGTATCTGATAAATCAGTACTGAAAATACCATTTATAACTTCACTCATCGTGCCGTCACCACCCAATATCATGATATTACGATATCCTTTTTGAAGAAAATAACGCGCAATTTTCGAAGCATGATTAGCAAATTTTGTCATTCGATAATCAAAGGGTATTCCCGCATGTTTCAACATCAGGAAAAGATATTTCTGTTGTTGTCTAAAATTCTTCTTACCCGATTTTGGATTAATGATTATTGCCCAATGTTCAGAATTTATTTCCATAATAAAACACTACCCCGAATGGGGAACTAAGTTCGTACTTTTATTCTATTCAAATGTAATGTCAAAAATCATTTCGCAGATTAAGAGCTACTGAAGCGTATAACCTCCATCAAGCAACAAACTACTACCGGTCATCCATTGTGTAGCATCTGAAAGCAGATAAACAGCAGCTGAAGCTACTTCTTCAGGTTTTCCATATCGTTTAAGCGGATATTTCAAGCGGTCTTTTTCCATTTCATCTTCACCAATATAGCCATTGCTAAGCAAATCAGTATCAATCATTCCGGGATTAATACAATTAGCCCGAATGCCACGCGGAGCAAGTTCCAGGGCAATACCCTTCATGAAGCCTGTCAATGCACTTTTAGATGCTGCATAAACGGCACTACCAATATAGGCACAATTGTTACCATTAATGGACGAAATAAAGACAAGGGAAGCTCCTTTATTTAACTTTTTGTTTTGAAGTACTAAACGGCTAAGATTTATTGGAGCCATTGTATTGATCTGCATTATTTCATCAACATCTTCTTTTTCAGTCAATTGAAGAACCAATGGATTTGCTATACCTGCACAATTCACTAAGCCATCAAGTTTGGGTAATTCCTCAACCAATTTCGTAAGATCGTCGGCATTTGTCAAATCAGCACAAATTTGTTGATGCTCAGTGCCCTCAAGTAAGGAAAATGTTTCAGACAGTCGGGTTACATTACGTCCTGTAATAATCATTTTTGCTCCCATTTGAGAGCAAGCAACAGCAATAGCTCTTCCAATGCCCGAGGAGGCACCGGTAACCAGAATGGTTTTATCTCCGAGCGAAAATGGACTCATATTTTTAGTTTTTAGTTTGCAGTTAATAATTAAATTCTTTACTATTTTCTGCTTACTGCTTGCTCTTTACTAAGTCAAATAATTCCTGAACCGTATTCGTTGGTTTCATTTCATCCGGTCTAAGCAAAACGGAGTATTTTTTGCCAATCATATTCAAAATTGCCAACGCATTGAGCGATGACCATTCATCCAAGTCACGGAAACGGGTTTGCATAGTGAATTCAGCCAAATCTGTATCGTCGAACTGTGTTGCAAAATTTTTGATAAATTCATTCGTGTCCATAAGGTATCTGTTTAAAATTAATATTTAATTTAAATCCGAATATCAAATAAAATCCTGAATAAGATTATTTGGATCGAAACTAAGTGGGGTTGATTTGGTCAAAAAAGAACTTCTGTCCCTGGTATTTTTTAAAATAATTGAACCCGCTCCCAGAATATTGAATTCGCCAATCGTTGTTTTGTCTTTAATTACAGCACTCATACCAATAAAACTATTTTTTTTAAGGCTGCAAAATCCACCTATCATTACGTTGGAAGTAATAAAACAGTTGGAATCAATAACTGAATCATGACCAATTTTATTGCCTATTGCAAATATCACATTATCGCCTATTTTTACGTTCTGCATAAAAACATTAGCTTCCATAATAAAGCAATTTTCGCCTATTTCCAAGTCCTTCCAATATGAATTGCGGGAGCAAATATAAGTTATTAATTGATATCCTTTAGCTTTTGCTTCATTGAATTTGGTTTCACGGCTAGAATTCAATTTATGATACCCAATGGCCACAAACATAGAATATTCTGATGGAGGATAGATTTCCTGAACCTTTTCAAAATCTACAACCGGTAAATCTAAAAATGCTCCTATTTTATTATACTCAGCATCAACAGTATAAGCCACAATTTCAAAATCAGAATCTTGCTTCAGATAAGAACTAACCTGACTTGCAAAATCACTGACACCGAAAATAACAATCTTCTTATTTGCATTCATACTATCAACTGCCAACTATAAACTACTAAAATTTATAAATATCCTTTACAATAAAAGTCGGGCGGTTCTTTGTCTGATTAAACAGCTTATCAATGTAAATTCCTAAAATACCGAGCGAACTTATGATTACTCCAACCGAAAACAGCAAGGCAACAATCAGAAAAGTAAATCCTGAAAGCACTATCTCCGGATTAAATAGTTTGTATATCAAAAAGTAAAGACCTGTAATAACGCTGATAGCAGAGATAAAAAAACCAAACTTAAACAATACAACCAGAGGATAGGAAGAAAATGAGGTAACAGCTTCCATACTCAATGCAATACGTTTTCCAAGCGTATACGTACTTTTTCCTTCGCGTTGTCCTTTCTTTATGGTAATAGGAATTTGCTTAAAACCTATCCATTGCATCATTCCGGCCATAAAAATATTTTTATCGCCGAGTTTTATCAGTTCGTTCACATACCGACGACTCATCAAGCGTTCTGTTAGCAGGTTTTCAGGAATCTGTGTATCAGTTAGACTATTAAAAAAACTATAGAAAAGCCCACCAACAGTCCGTTCGATAAACGATCCTTTACGGGTTTCCTGAATGCCATAAACCACATCGCACGATTCTTCATTAAACTTAGTGTAAAATGTTGGAATATAAGTTGGTGGAACCTCCAAATCGCAGTCAATCAGAAAAACAGTTTCACCTGTAGCACAATTCAGTCCGGCCATAATAGCGTAATGATGTCCGAAGTTACGCGACAAATCCACTGCCACAATATGATTATTTGATTCTTTCTGTTGAAGAACCTTAGCCAATGAATTATCGGGCGAGCCATCATTTACAAATACAATTTCATAATTATCGCAAGCTATCTCAGCCATTGCAGTCTCACATTGAGCCACAAATGAATCCAGAAATCTTTCCGAACGGTAAAGTGTCGTAACTATGGATAAATGAGGAATCTTCATATCTTGAATCGTTTGTTAGCCTGATAAATAAAATATCCGCTACGGTCGGCACTGCATTGTATGTCGTGTAATTCTGCATCGGTTATTTCTGCTTCAATAATTTCCTTGTATTTTTTTGGTTGTTGAATTACAGTAAGCAAACGTTCAGTTTCCTTACAAAGGAAATAAACACCTGAACACATTTCGGCTTGAATTACAGGTTCTTCAAAATATCCCAACGCCACATCAATCACCCCTTTAACAAAATCATATCCTGTTGAAAGCTGTACCAGATTAGAACCTATAAAATCACCGCCCATCCTCGCTCCTACTTCAATGGCAAAAACTTCGCCAGCTGCTGTAATTTTAAACTCCGAATGACTTGCACCATATTCGATATTTAATGCTTTCAGTGCTTTAAGTGTTTCAAATTTTATCTTCTGTTGAATTTCATTGGATAATTGACTGGGTTGATGATGTTCCAGTTCCACAAAACAAGGCGCTCCTGTTGTTACTTTATCAGTAATAGCCAAAATGTAATGTTTTCCTTTCCAGGAAATACTTTCAACACTTACTTCATTGCCTGAAATATATTCTTCAATAATTGCATTTCCACTAAATGATTCATGCTTTGCACGCGCTACCGCCACCTGTAAATCACCTTCGCTTACTATTTTTTTTACCCCACGACTTCCTGAACGGTCTGTTGGTTTCACAATTACCGGAAACCGAAAATCCTTAATAGAATAACCGTCAGCTGAAATCACAAATTTTGGTGAAGAAACTCCAAATTCAGCAAACCGGCGGCGCATTTGATATTTATCGGTACATACTTTTGCATCTGCAAACTGATTGCCCGTCAAACCCATTTTACCAGCCACATAATTGACAGTTGGTACGGCAGCATCTGAGGCTATACTGGTTATTCCATCGATATCAATCGATTCGCAAAGTTCTAAAATCTGTTCTTTTTCCAGAATAGAAACAGGATAAAAAAAATCAGCAACAGTTCGGCAAACAGCACCATCCTCCCACGCAAAACAATGTGTTTCAAATCCCATTTCCTTCGCTTTGAGAACTAATGGTAATTGCAGGTAACTGGCACCAATGATGGCTAATTTCTTCATTTTGTTAGAATTTCACTGTAACAATTGTACCTGCAATAATCAACACTAATCCAATCACTTTACCAATCGTAAATGTTTCGCTCAAGAGCCATACTCCCAACAGAAAGACGATAGCCGGTGCCAGACTCATAAAAGGATAGGCTTCTGTAATCTGGAATTTAGTCATAGCCATCGACCAACATACTGATGCAATAAATGCAGCCATAAAACCCGAAAAGATAAACGGATCAAGCAGAAACTTAGTATAAGAGACCACCATATCCCAAAGTCCGGTTTGAGGCATACTCCAATGAATCTTCAAAATCCTCCATTTCAAAATCATTTGACCGTAAATGGTGAAGAATAGGGTGGCAAAGATATAAATATAACGCATGGCTGATTAATGTGTAGTTGTGTAATTGTGTAATTGTGTAGTAGCGAAATTTAATTGTTTAACCTTTTCTTATATGCTCGGTTAAGAGCATTTAATTTATTTGAGATTTCATTAACTGATATCTTCACATTTTGAAAATGTTCTAAAGTAATATATTTCAAATCAAAAGCTACATATAATTGACAATATACCTCCATCAAAGAACCATAAGCTATTTCAATAAATCGTATTTTTCCTTTATCAGAGAACCTGGTTGTTCCTTCAGCAATATTTGAAACAATTGAAACAGAAGCTCTTTGAATTTGCGAACATAATCCAAATCTTTCTTCCGTAGGCATTAGCTTTGTCAAAGCATATATGTCAACAACAAATTTGCGTGCATCATTCCAAACATCCAATTTTTCAAAACTATACTTGAATTCCATAGTTTATAATTATTTATCTGTTCAAAAAAACAATAATTTTCAAGATTTAGACATTTCCAAGCAACACAATTACACAACTACACAATTACACAACTACACAATTACACAACTACACAATTACACAACTACATAATTACATTAATTATACAGTATCCATAAACGACCGCTGAACTTTATTAAATACCACTATCCCAATTCCCAGCAATACAACCATAAATACAAAACTATAGCCCAATTGTCCCCAACTGAAAGTACCGACACCCATCGTGCCGTATTTGAAAGTTTCGACTAGTGAAGTAACCGGATTAAGCGCCATAATCCATTGACGTTTAGGTGACATGGTGCTCAACGGATAAATAACCGGAGTAGCATACATCCACAAACCAACAATAAAAGAAAAAAGTATGGTAAGGTCACGGTATTTAGTGGTCATGGAGGAAATGATAATTCCAAAACCGAGCGATAAACCAGCCAGCATTAATATTATCAGTGGTAAAAGTAAAATATACGCGTTTGGTGCAACGTGAACTCCCATAATAATATAGTAAACGTAAACTGCAATAAACAGCAAAAATTGAATTCCCATACGTACCAAACCTGATGCAACAGTAGAAAGCGGCACAATCATTCGAGGGAAATACACTTTCCCGAAAATTCCCTGATTAGCCGTAAAGGTGGAAGAAGTTTTATTCAAACAATCGGCAAAATACTGCCAGCAAACAATCCCTGCCATATAAAACATAGGTTGAGGTAATCCGTCAGTTGGAATACCGGCAATTCCACCAAACACAACCATATACATAATAGTTGTAATGGCGGGTTGAATAAAAAACCAAAGCGGACCCAAAACAGTTTGCTTATACTGTGTGATTATATCACGCTTTACAAACATGCTAAACAAATCGCGGTATTGCCAAATCTCTTTGAAATCAACCTCAAACAATTTATTTTTGGGCTTAATAACGGTATTATATTCCATAATTACAAATCAGTTTATATGTTCTAACTTTATTACAATAAAAATCAACGCAAAAGTAAGCATTTTTTTAGTGATTCCAAGTATTTAAAGCTATTTCAGAACTTGCCACTTTCATAAAAAGAAAGGCTGTACGCAAAACGTACAGCCTTTCAATCAAATCAAATCAGTTGTATTAGTTTACGGATACTTTTTTGCTAGCACCGTCAACACGTACAACATACAAACCTTTGTTCAACGTTTGAGAAGTAAATGTTCCTGAGAGTCTTTCAGTTTGAACACGACGTCCATCAAGACTGAATAAATCTACTGTTGAAAGTACACCTTCTACAACGATTTTGCTGTTATTAGAATATATTTTGTAGTTATCAATGCTCACTTCATCCACTTTCGTGTCAAAAGCTTGTTTCCAACCAATTACAGTAATGGGTACAGTAATTGTTGTTCCTGGAGTTGCAGTAGCTTTACGATTTGCAACTTCTACACCTAGAGCGTCAACTTCAACAAAACCCCAACTTGCATCTAATCGGTTATACATTTTGAATTCCATACTCTGAATATTTTTAACAGAGAAACTAAAAGTTCCATTAATATTTTTCGTACATTCCAAACCATTAGTTTGACTCCAACCCTGGAAACTACCTACTGCCCAAATCTTAGGAGTATTAGCAGGTACAGTTACAACAAAATCGATATTTCCTAACTTGGTTGGATCGTAAATTGCTTTCCAAGCTGTTACAATTGGAGCAACTTCAGGATATTTATAATCACCTGTAGGAGCACTCTGTTCAAATGACCAATCCGGACCGCTACAGAAGTGATAAGCTAATTTATTTACATCTGGTGAATAAATAGTTTTTTCAAAAATAATTGTTCCATCAGGATTTGCACCCATATTTACCATCTTACAACTATCAACCGGAGCAGAAGGACCAGCCCAGTTATTAAATGTCCCAACTATGTAACATTGGAAAGTTCCGGCTGGAACCAATACATCGATGGTCACTTTCATTGGTTTTGGTGGTACGTCTGCCCAAACCATTGCCCATTTAGCAACCACATCTTGTCCAAGTGTACCAATTGCAGTTTCTGTAGGTGCTGGTGGAGTAGCTGTATCAACCCAAACATTTGTACCGGTATAAACACGGTTTGCATGGATTTCAGTACCATCTGCATATTTTTCTACATAAGCCCAGTCACCAGGTCCACTGCAATATTTGTACTGCATAGTGGCAAGCGTAACACCGGTTGCAAAAGTAGCTTCATCTAAAGTGACTGTGTAATGCGTAGCATCGACTTTAGTTAGTTTCACAGATTTTGTTTGATCCCAGCTATTAAAGCTACCAATAATGTAGCAGGCATTTGTACCGGCAGGTACAGTTACATTAAACACAGCAGTTGCAGCAGAAGCCAACTGACTGCTTGCAAACAAGCTCATAAGAGCGATTGCGAAAGTAAAAATTCTTTTCATAACATTGTTTTTTTTTAGTAATTAAATTGAGAATTAATTTATTATTTAAGTTTAATAAAATCCATATCTAATTTTACACTCACAAAATTAAGTGTTCACAATTAATTTAATCTACAAAGGAATAATTTTATCAATAAAAAGTAATGCAAACGTTTGCAAAGAATTTATTCTTAAAATTTTATTCTTCATACTCAATGTGTCAAAAATACACTATTTATCTATAACAAGCAAACAGATCAAAATGTTTTCGCTTAAAAAAATCAGTTTTTTACTGAAATTAGCGGGTAAATCTTCAACTTTTAATAAATCTGGAGAAAATACTGTTTTTTTCGTCTTGCAACCTTACCAGGTAAATGCCCGAAGAAAGTTTATGGGTGTTGATTTTTGATTCAGAGACATTGGAAATATCTTGTTGAAATAGAACATAACCATTTAAGGAAACTAATGCTATATTGGCTTTGACAGTTAATGGAAAAGTCAGGTTTATTTCATTAACAGCCGGATTGGGTGTAATATGTAATTTTTGGTCTTCTATTTGTAATTCGGAAACAGCCTGAGTAGCATTATTCCAACTAAAAGTACAGGCAGATGAACCCGGTATGCTATAGGAAAACGAATTGGCACCAACAACAATTTTGACACTTTGAGCCAAAGATGACGAATTGTAGCTTACCAAAGCCATTGTGCCATTGGTATTTAAAAATGCGCTGGCAATTAAAGATGAACTGCTTGAAGAAACTCCTATTCGGGTAGCTCCCGAATGAACAAATTTAGAAATTTGTCCGATAATATAATAGGCTACGTTACGGGTAAAGGTTGTAGAGCTATTGATGGTTATTGCACCCAAACAAGTATTACATCCACCCGAGGTATAGGGTCCAATCGATGAATTATTAGCAACATTCCATTCAAGCACTACTTTTGCCCAATTATTTGAAGCGCCAATTACCACATTCTGCATGTGCCAACCAAAATCACCAGAGAAACTACCAGTTGAAGCGGTATATTGTTCAGTAAAATACACATTCTTATTCGTTGCATTTTTGACAGTGCTTAGTGCAGAAATATTGCCTGCATATAGATGAAATGCCGCTCCATCAACATAGCTGCTGTTGTTGCAAACATCAATCGGATAAGCAGTATTATCACAATTATGATCAAAAGCTATGATTTTTACCGTTGAATATCCGGCAGTAGCAAGTGCGGGACCAAGATTATTGTTGATAAAATTTTTCTGTTCAGTTGAGGTCATCAACATACTTGGATTATTATTTGGATTTTCCGGTTCATTTTGTGGCGTAATGCCCCAAACAGTTATTCCCTGCGCTTTCATTGCTGCAATATATTTTACAAAATAAGTTGCATAAGCAGCGTAACTGACTGTATTTAAGCTTCCACCAATCCAGGAAGTATTGGATTTCATCCATCGTGGTGGTGACCACGGTGTTGCCAATATTTTAATATCAGGATTAATAACGAGTACTTTTTTCAAAATTGGAATTAAATAGGTCAAATCCGGTCCTGCCAGACTAAAGTTTGCCATATTTGTATCCCCAGAAGTTTCATTGTAACTGTAATTGGACGAACTTAAATCGGAAGCACCAATGCTGATTCTCAAGACAGAAATGCTTAAACCATTATTTTTATCAAATAATTCACTTAATAAAGCATCTTGTTGAACGCTGACCAACGAACTGATAACCTCAGCACTACCTTCAGTCATACAATAACCAAATCCATCCACATTCTGAAAAGTTGAAGCGGGATTAATTGTCATAGTATTGCCTACTGATGTTGAATTGACAGCAAAACTAAGGGTAGATTGTTGTTGAAGAAGTTTGGTTTTATCACCGGTAGTTAGCCAAGGGGTTACAACTTGTGAAACAGCTACTTGATGAAAAAAAAACAAAACGACAAAAGTAAAAATATTTTTTAATATCTGTTTCAAAATATATGTGTTTAAAACGTTGTGATTTCAAATTTTAAAAGAAATACTCCTGAATAGTTTATGATTTCTTCCAGCGACAGGAAACAATACTTTTTGCAGGAATAATATAGCTGAACGAATGAACCGCATCGTCTAAAGTTACTTTTATAGAACTATCTGTATCATTTTGCAATACAACTCCATACGTTCCATCAAGATTTTGAACAGCCGTATAATATAAGCCTGAGGTTTGGAAACCACTTGTTCCAATGCGGGTTGCACCAGCTGAAATAGCTTTCGCTAAATGACCAATAACATAAAAATGTGATTTTCGATCTAGTGTTTTATAATCTGAAGAGTTTATTTGAACTGCACCATAACAAGTATTACAACCTCCCGGACGATATGGAGCTCCTTTTTCGTCGAGCATAAAATTCCACACAATTACTGATTTACAGAAATTATTCAAGGTGCCAATCCCCAGTTCACGCATACTCCACATTAAATCTCCATCAAAACTATAATTCCATGTGCCGATTGACATTTCGGTAAAGTACAGATTTTTAGAAGGATAAGCTGTATGAACATTTATCAACTCACTTTTATCACCACCGTAGGCATGATAAGCTGCACCATCCAGATACTTGGCCACTTCAGGGTCAGCATACATTTTCACCGGATAACTCATTTGGTCGCTGATATTATCGTAATTGTAATTATGATCAAAAGCAACAATTTTAGTTGTAATTCCTGCTTCCGCAAACTTAGGACCTAAAGCTGTTTTGATAAAAGCAGCCTGTTCCTGCCAACTCATATACAAAGAAACAGAATTTCCACGATTCAACGGTTCATTTTGAATAGTTATAGCATCAATATTGATCCCTTCGTGCTGCATAGTTTGAACAAATTTCACAAAATAAGTGGCATAATCCTGATAGTATTTCGGATTAAGCTGACCACTCGTCCACGAATTATAAAGTTGTAAATCAGTCAGATTATTCACTTTCATCCAACGTGGACAAGTCCAGGGTGAACCGAGAATTTTCAAATTAGGATTAATAGCCAAAATTTCTTTCAAAACCGGCAGTAAATCATGAATATCATAGGCATTCAGAGTAAAATTCTCAATTCCCGGTGTATCGCAACAAGTATATTCATCCATTGAAAAATCAGACGCTCCGATTGAAATACGAATATAACTGTAACCCATACCATTTACCGGGTCAAAAGTTTCTTTTAGGATAGCTGCCCTATTTGCAGTTGTCATTTTAAGCAGATTATAACAGCTTGAACCGGTAATGGCTGCACCAAAACCATCGATTTGCTGATAAGTTTCTGTAGGTTTTAGATTGATGGTAGTTTCAATCGCCATATTCGGTTTTGTACTGAATGCCAAAGGAATATTGACATATAGCATCGATTTATTCGCTGTTGTAACATACAAATCAACATCTTTTTGAACAGGAGTTATTATTGGGGTTATAACCTCTTCTGTCTTACAGGAAGACAATGATAATCCAATAAATGCGACTAGTGAAAACAGAAATTTAGAATCAATCATTTTTTGAGAGTATTTTTTTGATTCGGGATATTCAGCATATCCCGAATCTTAATGAATTAGTTTAGTTTTACAGCTGTAAAGGTTTTATCATTTTCATTTACTGTAAATCGATAAACACCATCAAGTACAGTTGCACTTAACAACTTCACATTACCGCCTACTCCTGTTGGTCCCAGAAATGGAGGAGTCAGGGTATACGTGTCGACCCACAATTCATGTCCATCCCACCAACCACGTTTATGGAAAAATTTAAAATCACATTTCCCATAAATATTTGTATCGGTGCTAGGTTCGTTTTTACAATACATCGTAACCTGATAAATTCCATTTGCAATTTTACGGGTTGCATAATAGTCTAACGGACTGTTCCAATTCCAACTCGAAGTACTGGCGTAAGGTGACTGTGGACGGCCAAAACCTGTACCACAAACCCACACAACATCTGGATAAAGTGCTTCAGGCTGAGGTTCAATGTATAAGTAGTTAGCAGTTGTCAAAAAGTATGCCTTATACAATCCGGTTTTTCCCAGGAATTTGGCTGTATTTGTACCTGTAACCTGGAAGTAATCAGGTGATAAATTATTGGCCAAATTTGTAATATTGGAAAATGTAACTTCCACACCTTCTCCAAAATAGATATTTCCACCGCGGAAACCGGTAGGACTACCCAACGAAGCCGGATTTAGAAGTAGATCTGCTATCACATCCAATGTAGTAACTGGTTCGAGTAATTTTCCACCTACTTTAACGGTAAATTTCAGCGCATCGAACGTAAATTCCGAAATGCCAACCAAGGTAGCATCAGTCGTAATAATTGAAGCATTGCTAACTGAGTTACTGATTGAGTCAGTAACACCTACTCCATCACCAACTTTTCCAAAAACGAGTCCACTCCAGTCTAATTTTTTAAATGGAGTTTTTACTTTTGTAGCTAATTTATACGATATAGTGGTACCAAATGTCAGTCCCTTTATTGAATAAATTAGATTTACCGGATCAGTTAAATCAAGTTTTACACCCCTAGCCGTTCCATCGGTAACCAGCCATAATTCTGGAAATGCAGGACGTTTGGCAATAGTTGTACTAATTATTGAATCTTTCGTAATTCCACTAACATTGGTTTCAGTCAAATAAATTTTGACAGGAGTATTGTCCGGACGATTAGCCACAAAAGGCACTTTAAACGTACGATTAATACTCATTGAATTTCCTTTAGTCCGGATAGTTTCGGAAGTTACCACCTCATTATTACAGACAACTCTTAAAACCAGGGTTGACAGAGGTGCCACTTTATCAGAAACGGCTATTTTTAAATGAATTGAATCACCATAGGTAATTTGCGCTTCTTTCACTACAGCCGTATCAATTTTAGGAGTGGATGCAGCATAACGCACCACTACATCTTCGGGGTTTGTACAAGCCCACAGAAAAGTTGACAAGCCGGCAATTAATATATATTTAAATGTATTTTTCATGATCTGATTTTTAATTATGAAGTATAAATTGAATTAATATCCCGGATTTTGAACCATAGAAGGATTTTTATCAATCTGTGGTTGAGGAATTGGTAGTAAGGTCTTATTCTGATTCACCTGATCCATTGCTAATCGACCGACATCACGGCTGTTAAGTGAATTCATCACATCAATAACTTTATCATTTCGAACCAAATCGAACCATCGCTGACCTTCAAATGCCAACTCCAGTCGTCTTTCTTTCAACACATCATCAATGGTTACAGTTGACAAATTGGTTAAACCAGCCCGGGTGCGGGTGCGGTTGACAAGTGATGTTGCATTAGCGATATCGCTTTTACCAACATATGCCTCAGCCTTCAATAACAATATATCAGCTAAACGAAGTTTTATCACACTGCTGTATTTCGAGCGGTATTTGTACATGAATGGATAATTAACTGAGGGATATTCGTTACTCCAGGTAACGGTTGCCTTGATAATGGTTTGGTTCATTCTAACATTATCTCCGGCTGCAACAAAAGCAGCAGTTAAATCGCGTGAAGGTGTAAACCATTTTGCCCAGTCATATTTACTGTTTGGATCGGATTGGTCAAGTCCAACCAACCAGGTAAACCAAAGCCCACCTCCTGAAAAATTAATCTCAAAAATAGATTCTGAAGTATTTCGGGATTTTACATCGGTTTTGGCGGTATTCATATCAAACAAATCGCCAAAATTTGGAACCAACGTTACATCTTTTTCCACTTCGCCACTGTAGAAAATTACTTTATCATAATCGCGTACAGGTTTTTCGGCATAAATCTTTGCCAGCAACGCATTGGCGACTGTTTTGGAAAATTTGAATTTATTTGTATTATCAATGGCAGGTGCGCCATCAGCTTCCAATGCATATTTTAAGTCTTTGATAATCTGACGATACACTTTGGCAGATGAATCACGTGGCGGATAATACAAAGGATATACAGTTTCGATATTGGCATTGGTAATTGCTGGTGGTTGTACGGTTACTAATGGCACGTCACCCCAAAGGCGAACCAGGTCGAAATACATCATGGACCGCAAAATAAGTCCTTCTGATTTCCATTGTTTCCGTTCTGCCAGAGTGAATGAAGCGTCAGGAACTGAATCTATATTGCAAATCACGTTATTAGCTGCACCAATGATAGCGAAGTAATAATCCCAGTCACGATTGATATTTTTATTAATACCATCTTGTTTTTGTTGTTCCAACTGGGTTAATTCGACGTCGGAAGCACCACGATAAGAATTATCGGCATGTGTATCCGAATAAATCAGCATATCAGCAGTCCAACCTTCAATTCCTTCATTTTTGGTCAAAATGTTGTACATATAGGTATAAGCAGCAAGCATCTCAGCTCTGTTTTTAAACTTCACCGTATTTCCTACACTATCTGTACCTCCATGATTTTTCTCATTGAAGCTTGAGACTGGTATCAGATTCAAATCACACGAACTAACGACAAAGGTTATCGTTAATAAATAAGCTAGTTTTTGTATATTTTTCATTTTCGCTTAAATTTAAAATTCAACATTAATTCCAATTATATAGCTCTTCGACTGTGGATAGGTACCATAATCAATGCCTTGTTGAGTAGGATCACCACCATACTGACTTACTTCCGGATCAAATCCTTTGTATTTTGTCAGAGTTAACAGATTCTGAGCTGTCAGATAAGGTTGTAGACGTGTTATACCCAATTTTTTGAAGAACGATCCGCTAAAATTATAGGACATAGTCAATGCTTTCAGACGTAAATAACTACCATCTTCTACAAAACGCGTTGAAGCCAATAAATTAGCTTTCGAAATAGTTGCTTTTGGCATATAAGTTAGCATTCCGGGGCGTTCCCAACGATCGAGTACAGCCACCGACTGGTTTTTAGCATCATACATACCTTCTGTTTCCATACGTGAAACATTGAAAATACTGTTACCATACGAACCTTGTAAAAACACATTCAGAGAGAAACCCTGGTACGATAAATTATTAGTCATACCGTAGGTAAATTTAGGATTAGGGTCACCAATGATTGTGCGGTCGCTCAATTGTGGTGAATTGCTGTCTCCATTTTTGGTTTGATACAATAAATTACCGGTTTCGGGATCAACTCCTTTGGCAATATAGCCATAAAAAGCTCCTAATGGCAAACCAGGTGTCATTCTTGTAATAAACTCTCCAACCGATGTTTGTCCGAAAGAATAAATCTGTTGTGTTTTTAATTTTTCTACCCGGTTCGAGTTGAAGGACATATTAAAATCAGTTTCCCATTTTAATTTTCCGGTCAGGTTCTTAGTATTTAATGTAAACTCAACCCCTTTATTGCTCATTTCACCATCATTACGTGTAACCCACAAATCTCCGTTTGTACTCGGAACTTTAAAGTTTAACAATAAGTCCGTAGTATATTTATAATAGGCATCAATTGAGAAAGTAATTCTACTTTTAAGAACAGTCAAATCGATACCGATATTCGAGCCGGTAGTTGTTTCCCATGTCAAATCAGGATTTTGCATAGAAGAAGGAGGTGATATGCTCACGGTAGCATTTGCATTTGCAGGAATGGTCCAATCAATACGACTGATATTATACATATACAAATAGGAATAATCACCGATTCCAGATTGGTTACCGACTTTTCCCCAGCCACCACGAAGTTTTAAATCATCTATCCATTCAAATTGTTTCATAAAATCTTCGGACGAAATACGCCATGCAGCTGAAGCTGATGGGAAATAACCCCAACGATGAGTTGGATTTAATTTGGATGAACCATCCGCACGGAAGTTTACAGTCAATAAATATTTACTGTCGTAATTATACGTTAGCCTTCCGAGATATGACATTATTGCCCATTGTGAACCATTGGTGCCACTTCCCCAAATATCAATTTTGTTACCTGCATTCAAGGTTTTTATATCAGAACCAATAAAATTTGAAGCTCCCAGATAACTCTGATTCCAGTCTGAGCCGGTATACGATGAACCCGCCATTACACTAAAACCGTGTTTATCAATCTGTTTATCATAAGTCAACACATTATCAAACACCAAAATGGTGCTCAGGGAACGATTATCAGATGCAGTACCATGTTGAGTTTGTCCGTATGAAGTTGAAATTGGATCAAGGAAACTGGTCGAATTAAAGTAAACACGATCCATCGAAGCAGATGTTTTAAACTTCAGGTCCTTTGTGAATGTAATATCGCCACTTACACTGCCCACAAAACGGTTGTTATTCGTTTTATTGTTGGCTGTACGTGACATATTCTCCACCGGACTGGTTGTTTGTGCACCATAGAAATTTTCATAATATTGTTTTGGATTGGTTGTATCCCAAATTGGTGCATAAGTTGGTGTATTGATTACCGATAAAATTACACCGGCGCGGTTAGAACCTGTACCTGAGATAATACCATTCGAAGTATAATCAGAATAAGCCAGGTTGGTACTTAATTTAAGCCACGAACGAATCTGGTTTTCAAGATTTACTCTTAAATTATAACGTTTATAATAAGCAACAGGTATCACGCCCGATTCATTGGTCAAGCCACCTGAAACGAAATACCTCATTTTGTCAGTTGCATTCGATAATGACAACTGATAATCCTGTGTCACTCCTGTTCGGTATGTTTCTTTAAACCAATCGGTTTGATCTACAAGTCCATCAGGCAAAGTAACTGCTCCAATTTCGTCCATCAACGCTTTATACTGCGAGGTATTAAGTGATTGAATTTGCTTTACGACTTGTGTAACACCTGCGTGAGCATTAAACGTGATTTTCGCCTGTCCCTTACTTCCTAATTTTGTAGTTATTAATACTACTCCATTCGAAGCACGCGAACCGTAAATAGCCGCCGAGGATGCATCTTTTAAAATCTGCATACTTTCGATATCGTTTGGCGATAGAAAATTAATTTCTGTCATTGGCACACCATCTACTACATAAAGTGGATCGTTACTGGCTGTGATGGATGTATTTCCACGTACACGAACTACCATTCCTGCACCAGGCTCACCACTTGGTTGCATAACCGTTACACCGGATGCTTTACCCTGAATAGCCGAAGCTGCCGAAATTAGGGGTCTTTCATCAATATCTTTGGTTGATACGGTTGAAACTGCTGTGGTTAAATCTTTTTTCTTAACTGATCCATAACCAACTACCACTACTTCATCGAGGGCTTTTGTGTTATCAGTCATTACAATTCTAAGATTTTTAGCTACACCAACAGCTTGTTCTAAGGTATTCATTGCCACGTAGCTAAATACTAACACATCGCCTGATTTTGCATTAATGTTGAATTTACCATTAAAATCAGTGATAGTTGCAATTTTAGTTCCTTTCACAGAGATATTTGCCCCTATAACAGGTTCATTTTTTGTGTCGACGACTACGCCATTAACTGCTGCATTTTGTGCTAACAAATTTAGCGAAATGACTATAGCAAAAAGAAGTGGCAATGTACGCCGAAACCAACGAGCGCTATTTTTCTGCACTTCCGTTTTTTCTCGATTTTTGTTGTTGTGTTTCATTGATAATTAAATATTTGGTTAGTTATTTATTTGAATAGAAATATTGCTTTTTAAGTCGGCAGAAGAAGCTGCATTATAAAGAATAAATTCACCCGATTCCAATGTCCAGCTTTGTGTTTTTTCGTTGTAGAAAGCCAGGTCTTTTGCTTTGATTTCCATTTCCACGGTTTGTGTTTCTCCTGCATGTAAATAACACTTTTTGAAAGCTTTAAGTTCTTTTAGCGGACGAACTACTGATGCTATTTTTTGAGATACATATACTTGTGCAGCATCAGCTCCATAAATTTTTCCTGTATTTTTCAACTTGAATGATAGCTTTATCGTTTCGTCGGCTGAATACGATTTTTTATCCGTAGTAATTTTTCCATATTCGAAGGTAGTATATGACAATCCGAATCCGAAAGGAAAGAAGGGAGTAATTTTTTTTGTATCAAACCAGCGATACCCTACCAGAATGTCTTCTTTGTACACTTCATTATCTCCAACACCCGGATAGGAAATTTCACCAAAACTTATAGCAGCATTATCGTCCAGTTTTTTTGGAAATGAAAAGGGTAATTTTCCTGAAGGATTAACTTCACCCGAAAGCACATTGGCAAGAGCATTACCGGCTTCTGATCCCAGATACCAACCCTGAACAATGGCACGAACATCGTTTATCCATGGCATTGAAACTGCATTTCCACTGTTTAAAATTACTGCCGTTTTTTTATTAACTTGAAGTAATGCGGAAATCAATTCATCCTGTCCAAATGACAAATCCATTGATTTTCGGTCAGCACCTTCACTATCCTGTAAATGATTTTTGTTCAATCCGCCAATAACCAAAACGATATCAGCATGTTGAGCCACTTCTACAGCAGCATGAATCAATGAATCCGTATTTATTTTTACTGAGACTTCCTTATTATAGTCATTATCGCCTGAAATATAGCCTTTTGAATACACAATATGATCTTTTCCATATTTTTTTATCAACCCGTCTAATGCCGAAACTTCATACGCCACTTTCAATGAAGAAGAACCACCTCCAATAACCAGGCTGCGGGTAGCATTTTCACCGATTACAGCTATTTTCTGATATTTTCCAACCGGAATAGGGAAAAATTGCTTGTCGTTTTTTAATAACACAATTCCTTCTTCGGCTATCATACGGGCAGCTTCAGAATGTTCGGGACTTACAAATTTTCCGAAAGGACGATCAGCGCTCATCGTGGTTCGGAAAATAAGTCTCAAAATCCGTCTGACTTTATCATTCAACATGGTTTCGCTGTATTTTCCTGATTTTAAACCGCGCAAATAGGGATTTGCGAGAAAATATTCCGAATAAGGTGCTGTTCCATCGGTTGTCAATCCATTCGTTGAAGTTCCCATTTCCAAATCGAGACCATTTTTTACAGCTTCATCTGTACTATGAACTCCACCCCAATCGCTAATAACAACTCCATCAAATTTCCAATCATTTTTCAGAATTTTATTTAATAAGAAATCATTATGACAATTATTTTCCCCTCTGAAGCGATTATAAGATCCCATAATCGACCAGGCTTTGCCTTCCTGAACTGCTGCCTTAAAAGCTGGTAAATAGATTTCGTATAATGCCCGGTCGCTAACCTGTACATTGACAGCCATTCGGTTATCTTCCTGATTATTCAAAGCAAAATGTTTAACACAGACAGCCACACCATTTTGTTGAACACCTTTAACGTATGGAACTACCATGCGCGATGACAAATAAGGATCTTCACCCATATATTCAAAATTGCGTCCATTAAGAGGAGTGCGGTAAATATTTACACCCGGACCGAGCAGAACATTTTTATTACGATAACGGGCTTCTTCACCGATGGCTTTACCATAATTCAAAGCCATTTGAGGATTGAAACTTGCCGAAAGACAAGTCAGTGCAGGAAATGCGGTACATGAATCGTTTGTCCAACCAGCACCACTCCATTTATCCCAGTAAACTTCTTCGCGAATCCCGTGAGGACCATCATCTGTCCATACTTCAGGGATTCCAAGGCGGGGAACGCCTCTGGAACTGAATTTTGATTGAGCGTGACACATAGCCACTTTTTCTTCGAGTGTCATCAACGAAAGAGCCTGATCTACTCTTTTTTCGATGGGTTGATTTACATCTAAATAAATCGGGTTTTGGGCTTTTACCTGATTAAATGCTAAAATCAGGCATATTAAACCCACATAAACTATTCGGATTAATCTCATTTTTTCATATTTTGATTTAGTGTCAGAAACACAATAAGTAATTTCTGTGCAAATATAGAATGTATTTTTAGATTCTCCAAACAAATATGTGTTTATTTTACACTAAGTATCATTTTGTTCCGAAAAAAAATATTACTTTTAAATTTCAAGGATTGATGATTGTCATTGATTCTAATTATTATTTTTATCTACAATATACGGAAAAGTTGAATAACTGAACGGTTGAATTTCAGATGAAAAAACAAATTTTAATAATAGCGACTGTAAATCATTAGATTACAGCCGCTATAATTAAAATACTAAGGTTTTTTAAATACTACTTCTTTGAAAAGCTCAAGGTCACTTTTTCAGATGAATTTTTCTCGATTAAAGTCAACAAATAAAATGTAGGAGACAAATTTGCTGTATTAATTTCATTCGTTCTGGCAATTTGTTGTTTAAGAACTATTCGTCCATCAATGCCATATATAGTACATTCATAGATTCCTGATCCGGATAATCCGTTTATTCTAAGAGTTTCTGAAACCGGATTAGGATAAATACTTAAATCTGCAGATTGTAAACTTTGTTGCAAACCCGTTGACAATTGACTTTTTTGAATTTTATTCGTGCTTTGAGCAAGATTAACAAGTGGATCTTGACTTAAAACGGCTTGTCCATCGAGTGGTGAATATAATTCCAGGCTGGATTTAAGCATTTCATTATTATTTAAAGCAGCTACTTCAGTTGAATTCATACCCGAACGATAAAATAACCAGTCCTTGTAATAAATAAAATCCGGAGCATTCAGATCATTCAAAATGAACTTTTCGGCTATTAGTTTCTCTGCCAGACTACCGGCAAGATGATTGTCACTATACAATAAAGTTTCACCCCGAGCATAAAAATGCGATAAGGTTATTTTATGCCATTGTCCATCATTTACAGCTACATTTCCGGTTATTGTTCCGCCATTAGGTGATGTATAAGTTATAAATCCGGTGATGGCTTGAATTTTGATTAATCCATTACTTGTACCCTGTTTAAATGAAGCAATCGTTCCAGTGGTACTGGTTTTAATATCAAATGACAGAGTGAATGGATGAATCATATTATCAGGGACAAAAACCAGTTTGTCAGAACTTCCGGATTTACCGGATAGAATATAGGTTCCACTTTTCTTAACCGGTTGAGCTTTTCCTGCTTGTAAAGCTTCAAATAAAGTAGATACCATTGCATAGGATATTTCAGCATGTCCCAAATCATTTGGATGCAATGCATCAAAAAAGTATCCTGTGGCATATTGTCCGGTTCCATTATCAACAGCCCCCAACATATTTATACTCGGAACATCCCACTCGTGAATAAGCATATCAATTTGTTTAATAAAAGCGTATTCAGTAGCAGTATAATCATTTCGGGTATAATTATTCATCACTACTGGAATTTTCCCAACAGCCCGTGCTTTTGAGATCAATAGCAACAAGTTGTTTTTGAACTGATCGTAGATAGGCTGTCCGCCACCAATAATACCTTCATTACCAAGCGAAAGACCATAGATAACATACGAACTGCAATCGTTCAACAAATCATTATCCCAGCGATTCAATACATCGACTGTACTATTTCCGTTCACACAAATATTCGAATAAGTCCAGTTTTGTCCTTTTCCATCCGTATAGCGTTGGGCTAATATTTGTGAGTATTTATAAGCATAACCAAGCTGATTTGTTGCACCGTATCCATTGGCGACTGATGAACCCATTACTGAAATCTTTAACGGATCAATTGCTGTACAAGCCACTGAATAAGTATAATTCCGCAAGTCGAGTGTAATAACAAAAGTTCCATAATTCATAAGAATATCTCCAACAGCAACACCATAGGTGGTTGCCTGAGATTCCATTCTCAAGGAATTTGTAGTTCCGGTTACTTTTTTCATTACATAACTCCACGAACCATTTGCTCTGAAATTAAAACGGGGTGTATCACCCGATGCAGCCAGAGTTGTAAGCGCAACGGTACTTGACCAAATTCCATTCCCCTGATAGCTCAGAGGCACATCACCATTCCATGCACTTGGAATTGTACTTCCCACAATACTCCAATTTGTAATAGGAAGAATGGTATAGGTATTATTTGTCACGTTCACTGTAATCAACACGGTTCCTGTTTCAGCAGGATCAATGCCTGCCTCACCAGATTGAATTGTTCCTGCCGAAGCTCCTGTACCATAAACTATTGCTGTGCCAAGGTCCTTTGTTGTATAAAAATTAAATGTGCCGGATGCATTCAACGAAGTATAAATTTCAAATATTCCACTAATTATAAGACCCTGCTGATCAGTAACCATTTTCATGGGAATTGCGGTTGCTAAATTATTGCCATTTTCAGTAGCCGTTCCCGAAAAATAGAGCGTTGATTGTTGATTATTTATCGTAATTTGTTTAGTGCCGGCAATTACAGTACCTGCCTGTGATGATGTCGCAGTAACAGTCACTGTACCGTTTTTCTTCGGATATACAATTCCATTCCCATCAACACTTGCAACAGTATTATCACTTACTGTCCACGATACTGATTTAATAGTAGCTGTTGAAGGAGAAATTGTTGCTATCATCTGTGAAGTTGCACCTGAAACTGTGATATCATTGCCTGATACGCTTACACCGGTTACATTAATCACCGGTCCGCTATATTCTTCCAACTTCAGTATGTTGAGATGTGCATAAGTTCCCGAAGAAACAGCAATATCAATTACAATTTCACCCGCAGTAGTTGGAAAAATCATATCTGAAGTGAAAATAGCACTTGTATTTCCATTTATCCCAGTACCTCCAAGGTTTGTTCCTGACGTTTGAAGAAGTCCAAACATCGAATTAGTACCTGTAAGCGTATACTTTACAAATCTGGTCTCAGTTGTACTACGACTACCAAACATATAAAATTTATATTGTTTAGAAGGATCCAGACCCGTAATTTTTAATTGTCCGGGAGTGCTGGCATTTGTAGTGAAAAAATAATCCTGAGTAGCTGTTGCTATTGCAAATTCACCTAAAAGTGTTGCACTTGGAGCTAATAATCCACCAGACGCAATACCATTCTTCGACATTGCCTTTGTAACCACTAAATTAAAAGGGGTAGTTGCATTCAACGCATTTTTCAAGGCTAATGTTGCATTCAAGGTGTTATCAATGGCATTATTCCAGTAATTACCATTAAGGTCGGGACTTACAGTTATATTTCCGTTCGTAACATCATTGGGACCAAAATCAATAAATAAGCGCTGGTTCAATGTTTGAGCTCCGGAATTTACAAGTATGCAGAAAATGCTCGCAAGCAATAATATTTTTTTCATGAACTTTATTTTTGTTTTTATGAATGTAAAAGCGAAGGAATTATTTAATTATTTTAAAACATTCTTTTTTATCAACTACCAAAATGTAAGTTCCTTTCTGGAGTGTTGAAGTGTTTAAAAGCTTTTCAGAATTAACCTGACAAGATAGAACACTTATACCTAGCATATTAAATATTTCTATTGAACTTTTAGCCCCTGTAATTTTCAATTCTTTATCAAAAATTCCTGGATAAACTTTCATTGAAGTATCTGATTGTTTATTTATCGAAGTTGTTAGATTAGTATACTCTTCTATTTTCATTATATTCAGGTGTGAATAAGTACCCACCAAAACAGCCAAATCAACTGTAATCTCTCCACTGGCATTCGGAGAAATCATAGTGGAAGAAAAAATGCTGCTATTATTACCGTTTACCCCTATACCTCCCAAATTGGCTCCTGATGTCTGAAGTGTTCCGTTCATCGTGTTTGAACCGGTGAAAGTATAACTGGCTATGCGGGTTTCAGAAACATCCCTGCTTCCAAAAATACGAAACTTATATTGCTTATTAGGGTCAAGTCCTGTTATTTTCAATTGCCCCGGAGTCGTAGCATTGGTGGTAAAGAAAAAATCCTGGGTGGCTGTTGCAACTGCAAACTCACCTAAAAAGGAACTGTTAGGAGCCAGTAAACCACCACTTAATATTCCATTTCTGGTCATGGCTGTCGTAATCACTAAACTAAATCCGGTAGCTGAATTTGCATTATCAATCAAACTTACAGGAGTAGCTGTCAGGGCCGGATCAGTTGCATTATTCCAGTAATTGTTATTTGCATCCGGACTTAAGGTCGTGTTTCCATTGGTTACATCATTTGGACCAAAATCAATAAATAGTTGTTTTGTAGGAACTAAAACGGATTGATTTGTTACAACTATTGCTGCCGTTCCATATATGGTAGATCCAACTTCTTTAGTAGTTGCTGTTACAGTTACTGCTCCATTTTTCTTTGCAGTAAGTAAACCTGCAGAGTTTATAGTTGCAATGGAAGGATCATTTACACTCCAAGTCACATCCTGCACGGTTGCATTCGATGGAGTTATTGTTGCTGTCATTTGAGTTGTACCACTTTCAGTTGAAATAGCTGTTCCTGAAACTGCAATACTTGTTACATTAACTTTGGGAGCAGTATATTGCTGAATTCTCATAACATTGATATAAGCATACCCACCCGTTACTATAGATAAATCAAGTTTTATCTCCCCATTTGCATCCGCATAAATTATTGGTGTTGAATAAATCGTACTATTATTTCCGTTTACTCCTGTCCCCCCTAGATTGGTGCCTGAAGTTTGCAGAGTTCCCACAGTTGATGTTGCTCCTGTAAAAGTATATCTCGACGTTCTTATCGGGTCTGCAGTTATTCTACAACCAAAAATCTGAAACCGATAGCCTTTAGCTAAATTCAAACCCGTAAACTTCATAGTAGAAGTACTGGTGCCATTTTGATTATTTTGTGTGAAGAAATAATCTTGCGTAGCATTTGCTATAGCGAAATTTCCCAATAAAGCTGTTGATGGAGTGGTCAAACCTCCGGAACTACTTCCTCCATTTGCCAAGAAAGCAGTCACAATATTCAGTGTAATGCCACTAGCTGTATTAGTTGTATCAACAAGTGCGGTAGTGGAAAGTGCAGTCAATGCATTGTGGTTATTCCAATAATTTAAATTGGCATCTGGATTTGCAGTGCTTAATCCCGGTGAAGCCACCGGACCAAAGTCAATTAAGATATTCTTCTCTAATGTTTGAGCTGCTAAACTTAGTGACAGAAAAAGTAAGATTGATAGTAATAATGCGTTTTTCATGATAAATAAATGATTAAATTGTTTTAAGTGATAGTGTATTTATTACACTTTCGTTCAACAAAAATAGTTTAATCAGCTATTCAATATTTTAGCGTGAATAAAAAAGTGAATGAGTGTTCAATAAAATACACCCTATATTATTTATAATAAAGAACTTACAATTTTGGCACACCTAAAAAAAAGTGGATTAGCTATTGGGGTTATTATCATAACACTTCCAGACAATCGAATACAAAAATGATTAAGCAGCTATTTACTGAATAAATATTTATTTTTCTATCAAATTAACAACTAAAAATGAATTCATCAATAAATAATACTGTTTACATAAACAAAACCTATCGTTTTAAATAGAACACGAAAGAAGAATGGCTATAGAGAAAAAAACAGAGTTCAGGTTATAAACCTGAACTCTGTAGTATAGCGTATAAAAAGAAATTGGAAAATTCCGAATATTATCTAATCAGCATAATTAAACTTTCAAAATCAGTTCGTGTTACATTGGCTCTGTTTTTAATTTTAGCCCTATAGTTGTATATGGTATTAACTGAGTATCTCAGAAAATCAGCTATTTGCTGACTATCATTAATGCCCAATCGAATTAATGCCAGAATTCTTAACTCCGTATTGAATATTTCATCTCTTTTAAGTACAATATTATCTTCTTCGATAAATAAATCATTTACTTTATTTACAAAATCAGGAAATAATTGAAGAAAAGCAGCATCAAAATTGGCATAAAGCTCTTCAAACTCCTTATCCAAAACATCTTGTGAACGGGTAATTTTTAAAACTTCGGCAGTTTGGCCACTGGATATTTTTTTATTAATCATTCTACGGTAACTATCCAACTTGTCGATATAAGTTGAACAGAGCTTAATAAATCGCCCAATATATTCCTCTTTTATTTTATTAGCCTCCGAAAGGTCAATATTAGTAGATAACAATTGAACATTCAATTGCTTCAGCTCCTCGTTTATATTTTCAAGCTGAATGTTTGCTTCTTGAATATTTTTCTGTAAAACTTTCGACCGCTTCATTTGCCGGTTTAGATAATACGCAATAAAAGACAAAATTAAAAGTAAAATACTTATTAAAATCAGGTAATCCTTGAGGCGTGATTTTTGCTTTTCAATTTTGGCCTGATAGGTTTTATCAATTAGTGATAATATAGATGCGCTCTGTAAACTCCTCAAACGGGCATTATAAAAAACGGTTTCACTCCACGAGAACCGAATATAGTTATATGCCCGCTCAATATCGCCCTGATTATATAGAATTCGGGCTAACATAAACAATGAAGCATGATCTTTATTCGCAATGGCAATATCTGAAAGGACGGATAGCGCCAAATAATATTTTTCTTCTTCAATTTTACCCTGCCTTCTGTATAACAAAGCCCTGTAGAAAGTTGTTAATGCATATTCCGGAGTTTCTTTTTTTGCTTTGAGAAGCTGAATATCATTTAATTTACCTGCTTCAGTGTAATTTCCAATATCACGAAAATACGTTTCTTTCAAAATCAACCGTAACTCATCGTGTATAGGTAAACAATTATTCAACGAATCTTTATAATTAGTTGAAATCTGACGATAGTGCTTTGCACTTTCTTTATCCTGAGTATAAAATGCTAATTCGCCATATATATGATCATAGGCTGCATAATAATCGCAAATTAAGTGTGATGATAGTTTCGTTCGATTAATTGTTTCAAGAATATCCACCCCCTCTTTGTACATTCCTAAAGAACCCATTAAGTAGGCAAGTTGAATTTGACATTGATTTATTCGTTCTTTATCATTCAATTTAGTAGCTATTTCTACATTTTTACGCAGGTAATAAATGGCAGAATCACTTATATACGATTTATATTCTTTATATAACTGATAATTAAGTTCATATTGTTTTTCAGAATCAGATTTTTTTCTTTTTAATTGATCCTTCATTCCTTTTATACGAACCTCCTTTTTTGTTGAATAAAGAGTTGATTCATTGATTAAACTATCTATTCGGGTCAACAAGGAATCCAGTGCATTTTGTGAAAAAACGAAGCAAGGTGGAAGTGTAAGAAAAAGTAAAATAATTAATTTATTTTTCATTTTATAGGCTTGGCAAATACAGTTAAATTTCAAAATAGATAGTAAACAAATTAACTCATTAATAATATGTTCGATTAGCTTGAGAACGTTGGTTTTAGAAAAAACAATACTTTTCTTCTGCAAATATAATCAGGATTTAATGAACTAACAAAAGGATAGTACGTATCTTTTTAGACTAAGTCACTTGTTTTTATAATAATCAAAATAATTGTGTGTATATGACACTAAACAAATTCAAAAAATATGTATCTTTGCATAGTTAATCAATGCTCATTCAACAGAATATGACATCAGAACCAATTACAGACCAAGCAAATTTTGAAACTATTTCCACTATATCCGTAGATTGTGTTATTTTTGGTTATGATGAATCAACACTTAAAGTATTGGTTCGGAGGGAATTTGTGCCGTTGAATGGGAAAATTTATACCGAATGGAAACTTCCGGGCAATCAGGTAAGACGAACTGAAAACATTGACGAAACCGCTTCTCGTATTTTGAAGGAACAAACCGGATTGGAAAATATCTATGTAAAACAATTTAGGGTTTTCAGTGATCCAAATCGGTTGAAGACACGCCCACAGGACTTTGAATGGATAAAACCACGCCTGAAGGATGAGCGGGTTATCACAGTGGCTTTTTATTCGCTGATAAATGTAAGCGATGTGGATAACAGCATGTTAATGGAAGATGCAAACTGGGCAAACGCTTACGAGATTACCGAATTAATGTTTGACCACAACGAAATTTATGATGAAGCATTCAAAAAACTTCGATACGATTTATTGCACGAACCCCTGGTTTTTGAATTACTGCCCGAAAAGTTTACGTTGACTCAGATGCAAAAACTTTACGAAGCCATTTTCAATACTACCTTTGACAAACGGAATTACCGCCGGAAAATAAATAAAATGGCTTACCTCATTCAGTTGGACGAAATACAGACCGGAGTTTCACACAAACCCGCCCGCCTCTACTCTTTCAACCGTGATATTTACGAAAAAACCCGCACCGAACGCTTTGATTTCAGAGTGTAAATTAGATTGATAGTTTATCTTTTCCCTGAATAGTATTTTTCATTTTTATAATGAAAATATATACGATAGGGAATAAAGAAAGTGTATTTGCCCAAATAAGTGGAGCATCATTCAGCATGATTCCATAGACCAACCATAAACTAATTGCCACAACTACAATACAATACATAACCAGCGAAATACTATGTGTATCCTGCGAACGCATTACTTTAATAGCCTGAGGGATTTGATTCAAAACAGAAAGCGTGGTTGCTAAAAAACCAACAAGTTGAACGGATGTCATTTTATTTTGTTTTAGTAGTAATTTTTGATTGGTAAAAGTACTAAAGAAAATCGGTTGCGGACGTATTTCTTCATTTTTTACTAACTTTGCAAACTCTTTTTTTGAAACATAGTAATGATTGACAACAACATATTCAACAATAAAAAAGTAGCTTTTCATACCCTTGGCTGTAAATTAAACTTTTCGGAGACATCGGCCATCGGAAAACAAATGACTGACGAAGGCTTCAGTAAAATAAAACCGGGCGAAGAAGCTGATGTTTGTGTAATTAATACCTGCTCGGTAACCGATACTGCCGACCATAAATGCCGCCAGGCCATTAGTCGTCTGAACCGCCAGCATCCCAATGCCATCATGGTAGTAACCGGCTGCTATGCACAGCTTAAACCCGATGAGATTGCAGCTATCGACGGTGTGGATCTGGTGCTTGGGGCTAATGAAAAATTCAGTATTCTGGATCATTTACGAAAACTCGATAACAGCGGGATAGCTGAAGTGCATAGGGATGAAATTAAGCAGGTTCGTGAGTTTAAACCTTCCTGTTCACACGACGACCGCACCCGTTATTTTCTGAAAGTGCAGGACGGTTGTGATTATTTCTGCACGTATTGTACCATTCCCTTTGCCCGTGGACGAAGCCGCAATGCAACCATTGCTGAAACGGTGGCAATGGCCGAAGAAGCTATTCGCGACGGAGCAAAAGAAATTGTTCTTTCAGGGGTAAATATCGGTGATTTTGGTAAATCCACTAAGGAAGGTTTTTTTGATTTGGTGAAAGCGCTTGATAATATTCAGACTGATGTACGTTTCCGCATATCGTCCATTGAGCCAAATCTGCTGACCGATGAAATTATTGACTATATTTCTAGTGCAAAACGTTTTATGCCACATTTTCATATTCCGCTTCAATCGGGAACAAACGAAGTGTTAGAAATAATGAAGCGTAAATATAACCGGGAGCTTTTTGCGCATAAAGTAGAAAAAATAAAACAGCTAATGCCCGATGCTTTTATTGGTGTGGATGTAATTGTTGGCGTGAGAGGCGAAACTGCAGAACTGTTTGAGCAATCCTGTCAATTTATTGATTCATTGGATATTTCGCAGCTTCATGTGTTTACTTACTCCGAACGTGCCGGCACCAAAATGCTTGAAATGGAACACATAGTCCACTTGAAAGAACGAAAACATAGAAGCGATGTGTTACATGCTTTGTCGGACAAGAAAACAAAAGCATTTTACGAAAGTCAGCGTGGCAAAACATCGCCGGTTTTGTGGGAAAGTCGTCACAAAGGAGAGAATATGGTGGGCTTCACAGCTAATTATGTAAAAGCAGAACGTCCTTATGATAAAATTTTGGTTAATAAAGTGGAAATAGTTACTTTAGGAAATTGGAATGAGGACAAATCGGCTATATGTATTGCCCCCTGACCCCCTAAAGGGAGAAATATTGTTTAGACTTTATTAATCGAAAATAATTATAACAGATAAAACTCAATAATAAATAATCTCAAAAGTCACCCTTTAGGGGGATTTAGGGGGCCTAATATTATGCTTGCAAAACGAATTATACCCTGCTTAGATATTAAAAACGGGAAAACCGTAAAAGGTATCAATTTTCTAAATATAACCGATGTGGGTGACCCTGTTGAATTGGGTGCTTTATATGCTCAAATGGGTGCCGATGAACTGGTGTTCTTAGACATAACGGCTACGAACGAGAAACGTAAAACACTTTCAGAACTGGTAACGCGCATTGCCAAGCATATCAATATTCCTTTTACGGTTGGCGGTGGAATTTCAAGTGTGGAAGATGTATCAGTTTTGTTGGCTTGTGGTGCCGATAAAATTTCGGTAAACACTTCTGCCGTACGCAATCCTCAACTTATCAGCGATTTGGCAGCTCAGTTTGGAAGTCAGTGTGTTGTCTTAGCGATCGATACCAAGTTTATCGACGGCGAGTGGTACGTTTTTCTGAACGGTGGTCGCGTTCCTACCGATATAAAAACCGTGGAATGGGCTAAACAGGCTGTAGCTTTAGGTGCAGGTGAGATTCTCCTGACTTCGATGAACAACGATGGAACAAAAGACGGATTTGCACTAGATATTACCCGTGCAGTTTCCGAAGCGGTGAATGTACCGGTTATTGCCAGCGGAGGTGCCGGAACGATGGAACATTTTGTTCGTGTTTTTGACGAAGGAAAAGCGGATGCAGCACTTGCAGCAAGCATTTTCCACTACAAAGAAATAGCTATTCCTGAATTAAAAAAGTATCTGAAAGAAAAAGGGGTGGAAGTAAGAATTTAAAAAAAATCAGGCAATAAAAAACTGAGGGAAATATGAGGAGATCATCTATGCCCAGAAATAAATCCGCAATACGGCTATCAATACCACCAGGCTCCTGCTATAACAAATAGTTTTTCGGTTTAACCGTTTCAAATGAGTTCATATTTCTCCCTCTCCATTTGGAGAGGGTTGGGGTGAGGTCGCCGCTCAATATGATTAGTACAATGTACACGGGTATTATGAATTTTCTTATGAATAATATACTTATAGTTTTTTAGTTTATCTGTGTAGATTTTTCGGGCATTCGACAATTCCAAACTTTTGATAACACGCTTAAGAGTTTTATTGGTACGTCTACCCACATTAAAACTTACTACTGTTTTGCTTTCACGCTCCAATGCATACACAATCCATCTCAGCCTCGATTTTTTCCCAATAAAGGTTCTCATCTCATCTACTTCATAACTCATCCCTTTTGGTATTGGAGGTTGCTGTATTGTAGCTGCAATAGCAATTATCCGTTTCAATAGCGTAGTAACAGATATTTTCAACACTCTTGCAGTACTTCGAATGCCCAGCCCTTCTTTGGTAAACAATATAATTTGTTGATTGATATGCTTATTACAAGCATTATAACTATAATCCAGAATAAAACTCTTTGAACAGTTCTTGCACAGAAAACGCTGTTTCCCATTTCTGGTCTTTCCGTTTTTTACGATATCGTTAGAGCTACAACCTTTGCATTTACACGTATCAACACATCTGAAGCATGAAGTGCTATTTTCTTTCTTTTGAATCATTTTAGGACAGTTTTTAGGCTTAAAAATAATAGAAGCAGATGAAAACACCTGCCTCTATTATCCAAAATTTATTTTGTTCTGTTGATAATCAATATCTTATTTGCTTATCAACAATTCTGATACATTACCACACCTTTTAATCATTTAAAGGACATATCCATAAGGACGGGTTTCTATCAACTCTTCATATACTTGAAATCCAATTCTTCCGGCATTACCATTCTTGTTAATCTTTATTGAATTTCGCGTTTTTATTTTGCCAATGCTAAATCTGATACAGTACCACCTTTCAACTTATTCATATACTTTTAAAAAGATTGAGTAATATTACTCTTACACTAGGTTTTATTGTTAGCACACTAACACTCATAAAAACAAAGGTAGAGATTAATGTAATCAAAAGTATTTTATTCTTTGTTTTTCTCATTTCTGGTTTTGATAAATATTCGTATAACTTTATTTGCTTTTTAAAACCATTTTTCTTTGAACGAATTATAAATTCATTCAAAAAAATTGAAAAAAGTATTGCTAACGTAACATAAAATATCATGAATGGAAGATCCCCTCCATATATAAAATTGACAATAAAAATCAGTCCTATAAGATTAAAGGCATAAATAAACTCTACAAAACCACTAGCATTCCATTCTGGCGTTTTTTTTTCACCCAGATTTACTGCAAACCAATATGCAGAAAAAAAAATTTTCCAATATAAATTCTTAATTTTTGCCATATCTATTTTTCATTTTTCATTTCTTCATATACTTGATATCCAATTCTTCCAGTAAAATACACAGCTGAAACCAGTCCAAAGCCTGGAACAAAACCAAGAATACTCATACTAGTATCAGCTAGACCCCAAATTATAGACTCTGTAGATCCTTTGCTTTGAATAATGTCATTAGCTGTAAATACAAGTCCAACTACAAATAATGATTTGCCTAAAAATTTTGTTGTAATTAACATCGTTTCAGTCACCATTCTGCCAGCCCCTAAAAGTTTAAATGCAGATGGTGCTATTGATGAAAGTGTACCAAGCCAATAAGTAGTTACTTTTAATTGATCTGTTAAGCCAATTTCATGATTATCCTTTGTTAGATAATCTATCTTTAAGAAGTCACTTAATTTTATAGTAATGATATCTACTGCTACAACAGGGCTACCTAATAAAAGATTTGGCATGGGTTCACCTTTTTTATTAGATATTGCATAAGGTTCATATCCCCACTGGATTCCAAAAGTGAAATCTCCGTTAAAATTTCTATTTTTTGATTCTCTATCGTATTTGATTTGAAATTCGTTATAAGTACCTTCATACCCCTGATTCGATGCTTCTAAATACATATCATATTTATAGTCCCCTGACATAGAACCGGAACCACCACCTCCACCGCCTCCACTTCCAAATGCCCATTCACCGGGGCCTGCATCTGCATACAAAGCATCCCAGTAATCACCACCATCTCTCATTATTTGCCAACCTCTATTACCCCTTGAAACATCCAAAGATGCAGTATTTGACATATACCCGCTCGGATCAGTATAATTCAACGGATTATTATAGCAATAACTATAACGGTTATAATTAACCCAGTTATCCGGTGCTTGCACCAGCGGATCAGTATTCATAAACATGGCTGTTTGTGGATCATAGATCCGCCCGTTCATGTTGATAATGCCAAAGGCATCAATATGCTCATGCCCTGTATAACCTCTGTTAGTTATCCATGAAGTACGGTTGTCTTTCTGCGTCCAGTCCGTAGGGTTACGTCTTGCTCCCCATGGATCGTAAGCATACTTTTCAACTACATTTCCACTTGCATCCGTTAGGGCAATAAGGGAACCTTGGTTATCGGTATATCCATAATACAGTGTCTCTACACCGTTGTTATTTACCATTATTGCACCGCCGCTAAGATAATGGAATTTCTTTACATATCCAACTCCAATTTCTTCTTCATAGTCACCCAGATAATACCGGGTAGTGGTAACACCATTAACTGTCTGCACCGATTTTCGTCGCTGCTGATCTACTCCGTACGTAACAGCATAACTTTTAGTACCTTCGCTCAGCGTTGCTATTTTCTTAAAGTTGGTATAGCTTGCGTCCAGGTTATCGGTAGGAGTACCGCTTGGTACACCCGAAATAGTTGCCAGGGCATGTGGCCCTATATCGCTTCCATCGGGGCGTTTGCCACCGTAACTCATCGTATAGTTTTCCAAATCACTTTTTGTAGTGACATTTCCACTCGTGGCATCATAGCTTATGCTGTTTGCTTTAAGCAGGTTATTGCTGCTATTTTGATGAATATCCCAGTTAGTCAGGCGGTTCAGTACATCATAGCCAAACTGTTCTTTTTGATTGGTCAAAGCATCAGTTCTCGAAAACAAATTACCCTTGCTATCGAACACATAACTCATATCCACCACTCCGGCTGTTTGTATGGAAGTGGTCATACCACGGTCGTCATACCCATACAGGGTTTGTTTCACTCCCTTATTTTCTTTAGTCAATTGCCCACGGGCATTAGCTTCCACCGCTTTCCATATAGAGCGGTTAGCATCTCTCACTTCCGAAAGGTTGCCGTATATATCATAGCTATTCGTTGTGTAATAACCCGAAGGGAATAACTCCTTCTTTACCCGCCCATAACTATCATATTCCACCTGTTTATTATAAACCTGTGTCCCTATTTCTTCCTTTACATTGCTTATCCGGTCAAAATCGCCATAACTAAAAGTTTGTTTATGTTGCCCGGCTATCTCGATGGTACCGAGTCGCTTCAGGTTATCATAACCATACGAAGTAGTTTCAGTTCCCCTAACGATGGTTTGCAGCAATCCTGTTGTTTCATCGTATGTATTAACTGTGGAAACAGAATCTTGTCCTGCCTTCATCAATTGTTTTTCCAGTATCAATTCTCCAAAACCGTTATACTGTGTTCGTACAGCTCCTGCATCGGGGTCAATAAGTTTGGTACGGTTGCCTTGCAGGTCGTACTGCATACTAATAGCTTGTCCTCCATCGGGTGTTGATGTTTTGGCAAGTCCCGAGGGATAATAATCGTAGGTAACCGTGTTCCCGTTTACGGTACTGGTTTGTAGTTGTCCTGCCGCGTTTAACACAGTTTGTTTAGTTCCGTTAGGTGAAGTTACCAACGTAGTGGTTCCTGTATAGGACATGGTAGTTTGTCCCGCAGGAGTATCAACAATGGTAGGACGTCCGAAGGAATCATATTCCGTATAGGTGGTTGCCCATGCATTACACGTAGCAGCTGTGCCTGCGAAGGTTGGTTCGGAAATACGATACACTTGTCCATTGGAATTATATTCAGTAAACGCCCTGACCGTGTTCCCGTTTAGCCCGGTGGTTTCTTTTACTATTTCACGTCCCAGTGCATCACACCATGTATAAACGGGAGCGGAACCCGAAGCCTCGGAATAGATGTAGAATTTCGAATTATAAGTATTTCCATTTGCTGCCCATTGAGGTACGGAAGTTTTTCCTAATCCGGTAGGGTATTTCGTTTTCGTCAGTTGCCCCAATCCGTTATACGTATAATGTGTTGTATAATTTATTGTTCCTCGATGGTCTGTTTGTTCAAAAAGTAATCCACGTGATTCGTCACCCCAATCGTAGGAAGTAGTTTGACCCAATACATTGGTTGTACTCGAAATGAACCGACCGGAAGATGTAATTGTTATTGAAGCTGTTCTGGTATTTCCATTTGCAGTTGTTTGTATCTTCGTAGGCTGGCCAAATTGGTTTGGTTCTGAATAGACTACTGATTGTTCATTTGTATCACCTTCATCATTTGTTTGTCCGGTCAAATTTCCGTTATTATCGTATGAATAATCAATTGTACGAACAATACTTTCACTACCCTTTGTCTTTGTAATGGTGATTTTATCCAGCTTATTCGGACACCACGAACCTTTTTGAACATACGTTAGGTTTTGTGTGGTTATTATATTTCCCTGAGTTGTTTTGATAGAAAAAGGATTGCCATACAAATCCCAACCTTCACCACCATCATACTCATATTCTGTTGTTTTCGAGAGTCCGTTTAACAAATTTGTTTCTACTGTTTTAGTCAAAAGCGGATCAAAATAATAAGCATAATTAAGATTAGTAAAATATGATTCGGTTTTAGAAATAGGGCTGTTGTTATCTAATGTCGATACTTCTACAGTCTGCTTATCGGGTAAATAAAAATTAAGGTTTAAATCGGTTGTCGATACAATTTTCCTGTTTGTCGAAGCATTACTTATTGTACGAGTTTTAAAACCATTAAATCCATTCCCATCTCTTTGATAGACAATTTCGTTATACGAAAATTTCGTTATATTTGATCCCCCTTTACCATCGGGTTCGGATATGTTGCTTACACAATATAATGGAAAAATAAGACCGTTTCCTTTTGTGAAAAATGTAGTATTAGCATCTATCATTGTATAAGTAAGCGGTTGATATGATATATCTCGCCTGACTCCAATTCCATCTGTAATCGATTTCACCTTATTGGCTTCAAAATTTGTATTAAATGAATTATAGAAGTATAAAGCGGATGACTTATTAGTTGTGCTTAAATTTAGAATGTTTGAGCCAAAGGTCATTATATCTTCTCTGCCATCACCATCAAAGTCACCTACCATGTTTCTATAATTATAGGTATAACTTTCATCATACACAGTTTGAGTATTTGCATTAAATCCTCCTCCCGTAGAAGTGTACCATGTTATATCGGTTTTATTATATTCTCCCCACGGCTCCCCTACAGGGTAACCAAAAATATTGTTTATTCTGTAATCATATACTGCATCTATTAAAACTACATCTGATTTTCCATCATGATTAAAGTCAGTAACAATGCAATCCTCTTTATCATCATTTAAAGGAGTATATTCCTCTTCGATAGCTGTAAAATTTGATAAAGGACTAACATTAAACCCCCAATTACCATCACTTAGAGCAATTTTCCAATTACTATTACAATGTTCATTCAGGATAAAGTCACTTAATCCATCACCATTGAAATCACCTTGTTTGATTGTCCTGTAACTTGTATCAAATGTATTTAATGATGCTTTTTCTGTAAAAGATACAGTTGTAAAACCATTATCTCCAGACTTTAAACCTCCATTATTTTTAAAGAATTTCACCCCATTGTCCGTTAAAATCAATATATCTTTTAATCCATCACCATCATAATCGGCTATAAATATATCTCTTGGAATAGAATTTATATCTAAATTGCAAGATGTCCATGGATCATTTGCCGTGGGTAATTCTGCAACAGTTGGTATATGTGCAATTCCATTTGAATATTGAAGAATTGTATGTCCATTTGATATTCCCTTTTCAACAATAATTATATCATCCACTCCATCATTATTTATATCGGCAATTGTATATATCGGCATTTCGGATGTTATCTTTGTGGTTCCAGACATACAATAATAATAATTATTATTTCCTTTATATATTGGAAATGTAAATGAACCATACCCGCCGTACCCAAAGCATGATGAGCAATATCCACCAAAACTTTGATAAGTTGGAGGCATTACAATAAATTTTGAACCGTCCCCATTTAGATCTGCCGATAACTTTGTTGGATTTGTATTCAGCAATGTATTTTTTAAAGCTGCTACATCTATTGATTCATCAAATAAATGATCACTATAAAGATTAAAAGCAGGTTTATTATTGCTATCAATTGAACATAGAAAAGTTGCAATAAAGCCTTTGGCTGTTCCATTTACTACTTTTGAATAAATGTATGCCAAATCAGATTTTCCATCCCCATTTACATCAGTAGAAACCCATTTTATCTCGGTAGTTCCCGGGATAAAGTCTTGAATTGAAGTACCGGAAACTGTTGAAACACTTGTAACCGAGTTATCTGCTCCCCATTCAATAAGGGTTGGATTTGGTTTTTCATTGTTCAACCCAACAAGAGTCACACTTTTCAAGAAATATCTACTATTCTGAATATTATAATCAAGGCTATATTGTTTTAGAACTGTTGTATTATTTTTTATCTGAATATTATTCAATAGAAACCTGTCATCAATAGAATAACCGGCGATATATGATTTGTAAATAGTTGATTTCGTTGTATAATTGAAGACAATACTTGTAAAAGGAGCTTTGTTTCCATTTCCGCTGTAATCAATTTCAGACAATACAGTTTGTCCTCCGTTTGTTTGATAAGTAAAGGTCATATAATTCCCATTGGGATCAGTAACTTTATTGACGAACCATTGTAACGGAATAGTTCCACCTGTCGGAATCATTTTTGAGTCCGTTGTATTCCCATATTCAATAATCCTTCCATCTTTTGATGTTACCCTGAAATATTGTGGAGAGATGCCTCCAATTTGTCCTATTGATTCAACTTTTGTATAGTTTTTGATCCGGGTCTGATATGTTGAACCATCTGCACCATACGTCCCGGTAAGAGTCACTAAATCATTTCCATCCAACGTGTATTTATCAAGTGCTGTAAAATTGATACCGGCAATTGCGTAATCATTAAAACTATTTTTAGTTGCCCTTCCAATCGCAGAAAGTCCACCAACATTCCATCCAATCCCTACAGGTCCATTTCCTCCCTGGCTATTATAATAAATGGATAAATCCGGTTGCATTCCCATAATACCCGATGGACAT
This sequence comes from uncultured Bacteroidales bacterium, assembly GCA_903901975.1. Classification (GTDB taxonomy): domain Bacteria; phylum Bacteroidota; class Bacteroidia; order Bacteroidales; family Paludibacteraceae; genus Paludibacter. The sequence continues at coordinate 25,014 of CAIUTB010000040.1, read as the reverse complement.
TCGATTGGAATATTATAAGTTGCACATCCGCTGGAACCTACATTTAGCTTTCCCGGAATACTTCCCACCACTGCTCCCTGAGTAGGATCAGTTGTAAATGTTCCATCAGTTTTCTGAAAGGTTTTGTCTGTAGGAGGAAACAAAAGCCCTGCATCAATTTTGGCACTAAAGCGATGATTTGCATCGGTTGCACTAAAGTGAAAACCACTCGTTGAAGTTGCTTTTAGCTTTATATAGTCACGGGCTACATAGTTTTTTTGAGCATCTGTTTCCGGAGCTGACAATTCAAAATTTGGTGCTTGAGCCAACAATTGAGTTGCCCATACGCCAGCAAGTAGTACAGACAAAATATTGTGTTTATAGTTTGTTATCATGGTGGTTATTTTCACGAAGTGAATAAATAGGTGGAATGTTAGTAAGAAATTGGCTTCTCACTAACAGTACTTGTATGTAAAATAGAATGGGATGTCTAAAACCTGTTTATTTTTGATTTTTACTCAAGCGTTCGATACTTTTCTTTTGTTAAATCACAATTACATAAAGAGTCAGTTCTTCTCTCAACTTATCGGACATGATCATTAGATGTGTAAATATTGATGCTTGAAACTGATATATCCCAACAAACAACATAAACCTATTGCTCTTATAATTGAGAACATACCCGATTGTATGGAATGAGATATTACCATATTATTTTGAAGTGTTAAATCGTAATCCAACTGTCAAACTTAAATGACTTAAACTTTGGTAGCTGTTATTATCCAGTTGGACATGCGTAGTTGAAGTTCCATCAAATAGATCATAATTAGTCAACAAACCTCTTATTAAAGACAACTGTATTCCAAGTGCCATATTTTTGGAAATGAAACGATCATAGCCAATAGAATAATAAGTGCCAAGTGCCGACCCAGTTATTTTATAGTTCATCAAATCTACAATTTTTGAATCTGAATAGGACAAATTTCCCATACCCACATTAATAATTAAAGCGTCTTTTATTCCGTTTTTAATTATTTGTCTTGATATGGCTGTGTACATTGGCCCAATATACTGGATATTTAAGTTATCACTCAAAATGTTATTTGAGAATATTTGACCCGCACTTAAGTAGGTTACTCCACTCAAACTATTCTGTGAACTTACAGTCTCATAGTTTATTCCTATTCCCGCCTGACCACTAACAAAGAAATAATTTATCTCTGCACCAAAGTTAAAACCAGACCTCATCTGATTATCATAGGTTTGAAGACGCGTGTCAAAAGCCGGAGCAACTTTACCCAAATTATAGGCATACCCGCCATTGATTGCCAAACGTAAATGGGAATATGGTATTTTCTTGTAAGATTCTTTGGTCTTTTGATTTGACTTTTTATCTACAATATTTGTATCTATTTTTAGAATATCTGCATATACTTCATGACCCGTATTAAAAATATTAGGTATTTGATGCTTAATTATCCTAATGGCATTTCCTCCGGCTTTACCCGCTTCAAGTTTGGCTAGCTCAAATACAAAATTATAATTAAATTCTGCCGTTGATCCATTATCATTGACCCTGGTTGTTCCTAACTTCTCAATAACAGCTGGTAATGTGTCATTTTTATCATACACGGTAACCATAGCATTTTTCGATAAGGACTTTTCTTTTTTGATTAATGAAGTCGTGATTCTTGGGGTACACGAACTCAGTAATACTATGAAATATAAAAATAATATATTTCTCATATTGTAAATTATATCAAGTTTTCTTTTTACCATTTATAGTCAATAATATTCTCACTGAGAATTTTAGGTTTGGTAGGATCTTCACAAAAAGATAGGTTTGCATCTTCAAAATGAAATAATAATCTTAAATTTTTATTGCTTTTAAAAAATACTTCTCTATTATATATGCAAATATCTAGTTTAATTAAATATTTAGCATCAGGTAATATTCTCACCTTTCTATATGTCGCTAACATGGCTTTTTGCTTATATGGAATATTTTTAAGGGCATATTCACGTTCACGATTATTCACAAACGTTATCCCACCCGCTGATAACATAAAAACATACTGATATGTATTAGTGTCTTCCCAAAAAGAAACTGATTTACTACCTGTATTTACAATTTCAATTTGTAACTGATAGTAATTACTTTTACCATAGCGTTCTAAAACATGAGCATATAGATTTAGTTTTTTATAGTTTGGATTCGCTCTTTGAGGAGATTCACCTCCTTCAGCGTAGATAACTAACGAACCGGTTAGTAGAATTACACAAATAAAGATTTTTTTCATATAATATTTGTCTTTTGTTATCTTGGAAACTCATAATAAATATATGGCATCGGGATTGGGGAACCTGCACTGTTTGTAGTCCATCCATATGTTAAGCGAAAAACCGGTTGTCCTTCATTTATTAAATACAAATTGGCTCGCCAATATGTATTTGGAGACATATTTCTGCGTGGACAATCATCAAAATTTATTGCCCAACCAACGTTATCTCTTCTTTCATTCATACTTTGAATAGAATAATATCGAAAATTACCCCCAGATTCAGCATCATCCCAATAAGAATACATGCTTCCGTTTATTTTTGTCAGAAAATTATATTGTTTTATACTTAATGGATCATTTGTTGTGATATATTGTTCCCAATAAGATTTAGGCATGGCAGATGTAGGAAAATAATTTACATGTATTTCAACACCACCCAGTAGCAAATCTGGCTGTAAAGCAGATTTATTTATTTCGGATTAAAAATCCTTATAATACATACAGTTGGGATTACAAATCCCAACAGCACCACCTTTTACTCATTTAATGAATATTTCCGCAAGGACAGGCTTTTATTATACTTGATCATTTTTTTGTTTTCAGCATGTTAGTTTTATATCAACACATCTGAAGAATTACCACATTTACAGAATATTCACCTCCATATATAATAAATATAGGCAGAGAACAAAGCAAACCAAATTACTGATTGTGAGTATATAAATGCATATTTTCTTTTGGGAGCAGAATATCTTTCAATTATTTTTTTGTATCTGTCATTATAAAAAATCAAAAAATAGTTTAATAGACCAAATGGTAAGGCAAATTCAATTGTGAAAGATATGAAATAATTTAATATATTTCCTGGGAAAATTTCGATATCAATCAATGGAAGATGGTATATACCAAAGAATTTCAACCAAATAAGAATTGTCCAGAAATTAATTGCATTTACCCATGTGTTGAGAAGAAAAACTTTCAGCTTCCAATCTTTAGCTTTTGGCAAAGATTTTCTATATCGAAGAATGGAATCTACCCAAATTATATAATAAATATTTTTCATACTATTGCCTATTTAAACCATTTTGTGTCATCTGTGCCATACCAAGTGCTAGGGCCATATTTTTGACCTAAGTCAAAAAAAGTATCCCAAGTAAAACGCCCAATACCATATATTGCAACACCTTCTCCGACAACAGGTATTGCACTTCCACCCATATATGGAGCAAGTGAGTTTGCCAAACCAATTGTCCCTATGGTAGCATCTGGCATAGTCATAATACCTCCAGTACCTTTATAAAGTTGAGCATAGGACGAAGCAGTACCAACAACACTTGCACCAAGTGATAGGTAGCCACCCATTTTGGAAACGCTATAAGTCGTAATATCAGCAACACTTCCTCCTTCCCAACCATTAGAATAATATTTAAAACTTAGTTCTGAACCATTATAAGTTCCATTCGTCAATCTAAAAGTTCCATTTTGAGTTTTTTGAATAATGTATCCTGCTGTCGACAACGCACCTGATGTGTAGTTAACATTTTCAATCCAAGCATTTGTGTTTTTTTGATAATTTCTATTAGCAGCATCATCGTATCTTATTTCCTGTTCTTTTTGCATTAAATACTGAACAGGGTCAACAGAAAGATCAAAATGACTCATATATGTAAATCCATAATTTGTGCTACCAGCAGTAAGTCCATTATTCAATCCCACATTTGAAAAATGGTTGTCTCCATCAAAAGAAAAACCTACATAACCTCCATTAGTTCCTGAATACCCAGCACCAATTGCATTTACATGAGGTGTCCAGTCTTTATAACCAGTATCTCTCACACTGGCTAAATAAGCTATTGCAGTATAAATTAAGAACCCTGCAATTAATATTCCATCATCAATTCCAAAAAGTTCCCCACTAGGATCACTATACCTCAATGGATTATTCAGACAATAACTATATCGATTATAGTTTTGGGAGTTGTCAGGAGACTGCACATAAGGGTCAGGAGATAAGAATCTACCTAGAGCCGGGTCGTACAAGCGGGCATTCATATTTATCAGACCGAAAACGGTTAAATGCTCATGTCCTGTATAGCCTCTACTCAAAAGTACCCCTGCCAATTACCCTACGCCGAACCAACTATTTCATAATTTCACTTTCCATCATATCTTATTTCCCATTGACAATTATTCAAATCTTCAATATTCAACAGATAAACTTTTGAAAAGTTATTTTTTTTATATATAGTTTCCCATCCATATTTTTTTAATGAATCATTATTGATAATAAAAATGGCTATTTTTTTATCCTTTGATTCTTCTATTAATTCATTCCAAGTAGGAACTATATTTGATATATAACCAATGGAATCAATCGAAACACTATCAATATCTTGATTATATTTTGGCTTTCTGAACGCTTTATTGGATGATTTAAGCCAGACAATATCTGACATAGACTCGTTAATTACTTTAATTTTTCTGTTATCAATTCTATCACAAGTACATGAATTTAAAATAAGAATTGTTATTTGTATTAATATGATAACTTTGCAAAAAGACAAATATCTAAAAGTAGCTTTCATAAAAACATTATTATTTATGTATAATTCGATTTAGAAAATCTCTATTAATAGGATAATGGCTGAAATCCCAGGAACTTGGTCTACAAAAAAAATCAAAAGATAAAGTATTTGCCTGAATTTCCGTCCATGTAGTTCTATACACATCCGATGGTTGTAGCAGATAATTCGTGCCACTAGCAGGAGCTATATTAGTGTAATAATTAAATTGACCGTAAAATTTTTCCTGAAGATAGTGTCCATATTCATGCATTAACAGTTGTCCTTCATATGAGTTACGTCCCAATTTTAGATAATTCGCGTATACAGATTCTTGGGTATTTATTGCTCCACCGAAATATGAATTATAGGAAGCTGATTCTGAAATAAATCGAACATCTGCCCCGTAAAAAGTAGGATTATTTTTTTCATTTGGTTCCTTTCCAAAAATACTCTTTGCAGCTTCGTAAGTGAGATAACCGCCTCCTCCTGCAACTGTCAACCAACCAAGACCTTGTAAAGCGATACTTCCTGCTTTTTGTATAAAATCCAAAGATATCCCTCCAAAAGGTAAGCCGTTGGGTAAGCTTAAATTAAGTCCAAGTTTTAGACTAAATGTAGTAGCTGGATTAAAAAGAAAGTCACCTAAACACGCACCTGATATTCCACCAACTCCAATCCCTATGTATGTATTAGGGTTTTGCCAGTCCCATTTGCAAAAGTTCCATTGTCCATTATTTTGAGACATACCTCCAAGATAAGCACCTACCATTGCCATACCAATAATTGGATTAAAACAGAAAGCCGCTAGAGTCGCCACACCATATAATATTGTGGCGGCGCCATTACCTAACCAACTCCAAAAATTACAACCACTCGGATCCGAATATCTCAACGGATTATTCAAACAATAACTATAGCGGTTAAAGTTTTGCGAATTATCGGGCGATTGCACATAAGGGTCAGGCGATAAGAACCTACCCAATGCCGGGTCGTACAAGCGGGCATTCATATTTATCAGTCCGAAAACTGCTAAATGTTCATGTCCCGTATAACCTCTGGCTAAGAATAATACCGGTTCAGCACCCACTGCAAACACTTGTTGAGTATTAGGATCACGCAGTCGTCCCCAAGGGTCGAAGCTTAATTCCTGTTTCAAAGAGCCATTGGCATTTACTATATGGGTAATGCTCCCTTGATAATCCCTGCAAATATAGTAAATATTCCAATTACCTTCTTCCTTTACATACACTGATGCTGCCGAATAGGCATCGCCACCCAAATAAAGCCGCTCTGTACCTGTTTCAGCATCTAATTCATATTGTCCGCCTAAGTAATAACGGGTAAGCTGAGTCGTGCCATTATGAGTAAGTACCATTTTTACACGTTCACCACCATCATCGTACCCCAAAGTAGCCACATAACCGTTTTCGGTAATTGTAGCCGGGCGTTGCATACCGTTGTACGTTACATTCTGGTCTCGCAGTGGTATGGCTGCGCCATAAGGTGTTAGTGTAGTAACTGCATAAGGTTTTGTCGTGTTTTCGTAAGCATAACTACCTATGCCTGTATGGTCGGTGATATTTCCTTTAATATCATAAGCAATGGTTGTTGCCCCAAACCCTGTCAGGCGGTTCAGGTTATCGTAACCGAAATTTTCCTGCAGGTTGCGGGTATTGTCTTTCCGCCATGTTAGGTTACCTGTGGCAGCATTGAAACTATATCCGGTATTCTGGATTACATTCGTTCCGTATTTAACGGTGCGGGATGTTGGTAGACCATAATCATCGTATCCATACTCGCGGAGTAAGTTGCCTGTAACCGAGGCGGTGGCTAAGCCCATATCGTTTTCGGCAGTCAGTTTCCATACCGAAGTAGTGTTATTCAGTTTTATTTCAGTCATGGTGCCGTTGGCATAGCTGTAATTTTCGGTAGTTATTTTACCATTCGTAGTTTCATAACTGATAGCAGTAGTAGTTCCGGCATTGTATGTAAAATTCTTTTGGAAGTATTTAGCATCGGGTGCCTTTTCTTTTACTGAACTTAATCGCATCAGGTTATCGTAATTCATTTCTTTCCCAGTGCCGTTGGTACTACTTACTGTTGACATTTGTCCATCAGGATTGTAAACATACGTGGTAGTTATTTCACCCACTATTTCTTTTTGAATTACACGGTTATAATCGTCATACAGGGTATTGGTAATTTTATCAGGAGCAATCGAATCTCTATTTAAATTACCACGTTCATCGTAGGCGTATGTATGCGTACCTGCACTGGGGTCAATCAACGTTAATTGTCGTCCATATTTATCATAGGTAAAGCTGGTAGTTACATTGCCCGGTGCTACAATGGATGATGGTTGTCCATCGGCTCGAAGATTATACGTTATAGTGCCGGCAGGATCGACAACATTAACCACCTTGCCCATGGCATCTTTGGTTGTAGTCTTAGCAATACCATCTACGGTAGCAGTAACCGAAAGGTTATTGTATGAGTAACTGTCTGTTTTACCCGAAGCATAATTTATGCCCGTAAGTCGGTCATTTGTATCGTAACTATAGGTATTCCAAAGCGTAGCCGAATTTCCTTTGAAAGGTAAAGATACTTTTTCTAACCGTCCGAAACTATCATAGGTTTTGTCGGAATACAGGTAATTGCCATCAAATCGCATAGTACCTGTGCGTATTTCACGCCCCAGAGCATCAATATAGCTTTGTGAGGCAGGTGCTCCTGTGACCCGTTTAGTAACCAGATACATATAATCGCCTGTTCCTCCCGTAGTACTACCATTTATTGATGTCGGCGGTGCTGAAAAATTAGCTGTTTTGTCGATACCCAATACCAAACTACCGCTGGTAGCAGCACTATAAGTAAAATTATTCAGAAGTCTGATAGAGTTAGTTGCAGTAATATTTCCACTTTGAGTTAATGGAGCTGAATATTGCAGGTCACGATAGGTTTGACCGGAACTTCCGCCTGAACTACTACCACCGCTTGGACTGGCAAGTGTAGCGCTACCGGCACCAACCCATTGCATAGTTACAGTTTCAGTTACACCATCGGGCGAAATAGTACTAACTTTTCGCCCCCAATTATCATAGCCAAATTCAGTCTTATTAGTCTTATGATCGGTAACAGACTCTACTCTGCCGTATGTGTCATAAGCATAATCAACATATAGTCCCAATGGATCTGTTTTACGACTTAATCTGCCATAGGTATCATAAACATATTTAGTTACAAGGTAAGTACTTGCTGTGTGATTCTTTACACTGTCTCTTGTTACATGTCCATTTTGGTAGATATAATAAGTTTCTGACACTTGATTACCATCTTTTTTGATTGTTACTTTTTGTGGTAAAAGTGTAGTTGCCGTAAAGTTTGAAAATGTCTTCTTCACTGTTGAACTTAGTAAATTACGATTATTCGTAACGCTTTGATCATATAGCACACCAAGTTTATAAGGAGTTCCCGTGTAATTGTTGTATAAATTAGATGTGGTAATACTCAAACCACCACCAAAATTTACAGTTTCGCTTGTTTGGTTTCCATAGCTATCATAAGTATAGCTTGAGTTGACTGTTGCATTCGTCAATTTATTACTTTCGGCTTTCGACGCTAAGGTAACTTTTGTAATCTTATTTGCTGCTATTGAAACATTGTACAGATAGCTTGCTGAAGCGGTAGGTGTATCAACGCTTGTCAATACTCCAAAGTTTAGCGGATTAAAATTTTGAGTTGTAGTGGTATTACGTAAATTATTGTAAGTCTCTACTTTCTCAAATCCCATAAATCCCTTTCCTCTAATATCCAAAACACCTTTGGTATATTTGGTAGAAACAGATGACATTAATACACCCGATAAGTAGGCATTTGTAGAACCAAGTAAAAAGACATTGCCCGCAAGATTGCGATATGGATAAGTACAAGATGTACCTCGGTCGTAGATGCTATAATCATTCATAATACTCCCGAATTGATTCTTATTGATTAGACCTGTGCTGGTAATAACACCCGTTAATAATTGTTCAGTATTCAGATTGCGGGTAAAAGTTATTGCATCAAGATTATAATCGTAGTTTTTTTCATAAGGATAAATTTTTGAATTATTTATCCTACAAATAAATACAAAAAAAATCCGACATTTTGGTTAAATACCGGATTTATTTTATGGACAAAGCCATTTATTAACAGTCGTATAGTGCTGATATACAGCGATTAAATCATTTTAAAAAAAGAGGCTATATGGACAAGTCCAAATAGCCTCTAAAATAGTTAATATTTGGGTCAAAAATGACGAAGGTAATCGAGTAGATTATCAGAATTTGACATTTTTAACTTCGTGCGAAGTCGGTATCGATACTTGTTTAAAGAGTCAGTCTGAACATTCAAAACAGTTGCAATCATACCTGTTTCGAATTCAGCAATAAGCAGGCAGGAAATAAAAATATCAGTTTCAGTTAGAACAGGGCATCTTTCTTTTAATCGGATTGTAAAATTATCAAATTCCATGTCTACGTAGGTTTTTAGCTCGTTGTAAAATGCCTCGTATTGCTTCTCTATAGTTTCTTTCGATCCATCTCTAAACACAGTCGGTCTTTTAATTGAATTCGTTTGATGCATCTTGATATTTGAAAGCAAAATATCTTGTAATTTTAATTGACGTTCCAACAAAGCATTGTTTTCCTTTTCTTTAGCTGTATTTTCCTTCTCTTTTTCTAATAACTTCTGTTTCTTAATGGCTATATCCTTTTGATATTCAACTTCATTTTTCTTCACACGTAATCGCAAGAATAAAATTACACCGCTGAAAACACTCAAGGCTAATAATAACAGCAGTAGAAATATTCCCCTTTGATTGTTTTTGATAGTCAAATTCTGATAGGCAATCTGCAATCCCTGATACTTATATTTCTTTTCGAGACCAGCGAAACTAATTTCGAGTTTTTTCTTATAAAGCGAATCGATTGCCAGATTTACTTTATTTGCATAAAAAATATATTTTTGAGTATTTCCCTGTTTTTTATATATTGCTTGCCACAACCTATAATAATCGGGAGCCATATTCTGTAATTCCGTAACTTTTTCTAAGTATTTTCGGGCTGAGTCAATTCTATTAATCTGTATAAGTGTTTTTGCAATAAGATAATATTTGTTGCTATCGTAGATATGTATCTTAGTGTCAGGTACAAGCATATAATAGTGTAATGCTTGTTTAAAATCATTTAATTGATAATATATTGTACCAATATTTCTATAAAGAGAAGATAGAATGAGAATATCATTTTTTTTAGTTAATTGCCTCTCTGCTATTTTAAGGTAATGAAGTGCACTATCAAGCTTTGATAAATAAAGAAAGTTATCTCCTATTTTAAATAAACATAAAATTAAATTTCTTTCATCAAATATTTTATCAAAAGATTTGTACGCATATTTATAATAACAATTTGAACTATCATACATCTGTTGATTTTTATACATAAATGCTTTATCGCAATATACCAAACCTCTTAGTTTATAATCATTTGTTTGTTCAGCATATTCCTGTGCCTTCAGCAAGTTCTTCGCCAGTTCATTAACACTGTCACGGTTATTGGCTGTACGGGCATGATAAAACCATGCATATCCGGCATGTATGGGATCGGATTCATCAAAGAAATCGGTGGCAAGGGTTATAAGGGAGTCGGTCTTTATCTTTTTATCATTCTTATCTAATGCCTGGCTCAGTAATAAGGCATATAATGCGTGATTATATGTACCTCTGATTGTTTGTCCATTCATTCTTTGAAGTATGTGAAGGGCTGAGTCGGGAGCGGTTTCCATAAGCTGTTCTGCAGTTTTCAGTTCGGGAAGTACAGGGGTACAACTGAAATTAAAAAAACAGAATAAGGAGATTAAAAAACAGTAGAAATATCGTATCATAAGGTTTTGGTTAAGAATAATAGTACAAATATAAATATATTAACCGAACCCATAGTGTTTTTGATTATTTTTTTTAGTATTGTCCAGTAAACTTTACAGATGTAATTTTGGGGAGAGATTTGGCTAACGCCATTTTTCAATTACCCACTTCGTTCGAAATGAGAGTCAGTGGTAGAACTGAGAATCGGAACAGAATCAGACAATAAAGCTGTAAATCAGCAGACTTAAAAGACTCAGCAATAAAACTCCAATAGGAATTATTGTCTGAGTTTTTTTAATAATGGCTTTAGAATTAGTTAGTAGTTGGGGTTTGAATTTTTGAATCAATCCATGGCAAAGCAAAGCAGCTAAAACTCCGATAGCCATTCCTCCCAAGATATCTCCCGGATAATGCACACCCAGGTAAATGCGTGAATACGAAACCAGCAGCGCCCAAGCTAAGATAGAAAATGTATAAAGTCTGTTTCTGAAAATCAGTGAAGTTATCAGGGCAAAACCGGCTGAATTAGCTGCATGAGAAGAAGCAAAACCATATAAACCACCTTCATACCCTTTCAGCAAATGAATGACTGATTTAAGGCTATCTACATGCGAAGGACGAAGGCGTTTGACCAGTTCTTTGAGCAGTCCGGAAGCAAGTTGATCGGAGATAAGGATACAAAGAACTAGGGACACAATAATCCAGAAAGCATCTTTTTTGAAAGTACGAATGAGGAGATATAAAACCGAAAGGTAAAGTGGAATCCAACTTAGTTTGGCACTGACTGCCCACATAAAATTATCGAAGAAAGAAGAGTGCAACCCATTAATAATGAGAAATAAATGAGTATCCAGGCCTTTAAATAGTTCAATAATATGCATAAAGGATGGAATTGGTTATAAAAGTTAGTTGTTTCTCTCTCCCTCTCCTCATGGAGAGGGCTGGGGTAAGGTGATTAAATCCTTTCGATATTTTCCTGTTCTACCCAACCAATATTGCCATTCCCTAATTTTATTTCAGTCCAGTTGCCCAACGTACTTTTAATCGTCACTTTCGTTCCTTCGTGTAATTGAAATAACTCCGTTCCACTTTTATCGGGTGCTCCTTTAACACTAACTACCCCTGTCATTACAATAGCTTCGCGATGATGAATGAGTTGATCTTTCCGTATTCCGGAAAAAATAAAAGTAAAGAAACTGACTGCCAAAATGATTATGCCAAAATAGAAGGATACTTTACGTAAAGAACGTGATGATCCAAATATAAAAATAAACGCGCTTAGTAATGTTACAAAAAACAGCAGCAAACTAATCCATATCCACTGATTGGAATTCAGTAACTTAATTGATCCATCAACCCAACGACCAATAAAAAAAGCTTGGTTTAGATTGACATTATCAACAACTTTCAACTGGGCTATTTCCAGATTATAACGGGCATCTTCGAAAGTTGGTGAAAGCCGCAGGGCTCTCTCGTAATTTAAAATGGCATGAGCGGTTTCATTAGATTTATAATATGCATTTCCCAAATTAAAATACAATTCGGGTGCAACTCCCTGCGTAGAAATCACTTTTTCATAATCCTTGGCGGCATCGGTATAATTCCCTTTTGAATACAAGCTATTACCCTGTTTTAGTGCATCTGATTGTGCAAAAGCAGAAGATGCAAAACTCAGAATTAAGGACAAAAATAAAAACAAGCGGTTCATAATATATTTCTGAATTATATGTTTATTGTTTTCTGAAAATATCTTCTAAAATACTGATTGCCTGAATGGTATCATCATATAAATTACCCATTTCCTGTTGACCTGAATTCGGAGCAAAACGGGCAAATTCACAAGTATTCAGAATTTCTACAAACTGATTTGTAATCGTAGAATCAACCTTATAAGCAGTAAGTTCATCTCCCACCCGCTCTTTTGTAAGCGACGCAACCGGAATGGACAATTTATCACTTAAATAGGTCCAGGTTGCTTTCAAAACTTCTTCATAGAAAGAATCTTTATTTCCGTCTTTCAAGAGTTTTTGAGCCAGTTTAAGACGCTTCTGAGCAATTTTATTGGCCTTCTTATTTTTAACCAGTCTGATATTGGCGTTCTCTTTAGCTTGCTTTCGGAAGAAAATGAACAACAGCAATGAAACCAATAAAGGGATCAGATACAATAACCAGCTAATTAATGTTCCAAAAATTGGCTCTTCTTCCCTAGCAATAATGAATTTATCGGTTTGAATAAATCGAATATCTTTACCTATTTGCTTAACGTCCTGCTTATCGATATAATTAGAACTACCTGCAACAACAGGTGCTTCATTTCCATCCCCTTTAGCAACCTGCAATTTGTATGCAGGAGTTTTCATCGTTTTATAGGTTTTTTCCTGTGTATCAAAATACGAGATTTCGGCCGAAGGAATTTCGAAATTACCTGAGTGACGTGGTATAAATAGGTATTCAATCGTTTTTGTTCCTGAAACTCCAGCCGGAGAAGTTTTAAAATTATTTGTCACTTTCGGATCATATAACTCAAAGCCATCAGGGAACTTGATAACGGGGTTTTTAATCAATTTCATATTCCCACTACCCGCAATATTCAGTTTCAGCGTAACTGCTTCATTTGCTTTAATCTCCGTTGCTGTGATATTGGAATTCATTGAGAAATGTCCGACTGTTCCGTTGAATGAAGCCGGTTTATTTGCCGTTGGCAAAGCATTCACAGTCACTTTTACAGCTGGAGCAGTGATAAATTTAGAAACATTACTGTATGAATCAAAGAAATCATCGAACATACTTCGAACAGCCTGCCGATTTTGAATCCGTACCATTGCTTCAAAGTTCCATTTATCTATCAGAATTACGCCTGATCGCTGTGGATAAAGCAACACCTTGTATAACACAAAAGTGCCATAATTGCGACCGTTATAATTTTCGAGCGCCAATTGTTTATTTGCAGGCTGGTCGAGTTCCTGTTTCATAAATCCATTAAAATCAACCGAATTTTTGGGATTACATTGAACCACATCAACCAGAGTGTAAAGTTTATAAGTTACCAGAATGGCTTCCTGTTCATACACATTGGTTTTTGATACCTCAGTGCGAATAAAAAGATTATCGGAGGTAATCGATGCCTGCCCACCGCCACCTGCTTGATTTCCCTGCGATTTGGAAGGAGGTGGAGTGGCATCAGCCGGTAAAACTTTTATTGAAACTCCGTTTGAAGTGACTTTTTTACCATCAACAGTTATACTGGCCGACGGAATAGTAAATGTACCTGTTTTTTGGGCTTGTAAGGTGTAGGTATATGAAACTGCAACCGATGAAGTACTTTTCCCATTTACATACTGAATGCTCGAACTATGCGATTCAAATGGTCCGGCCAATACATCAAAATTCGTAAACTCAGGTACACGTAGATCCTTACAAGAAGCGTTAACAGAGAATACCAGTTGAAAAGGTTTATCCAACACAACTGTAGAAGGTGACGAAGCAACAAAACGTACAGGTTCGTCAGCAAATACAACGAATGTTGTGATTATAAAAAGTGATAAAAGGAATATTTTGCTTTTCATATATTTTTCTTTAACTGAAAACTATTAACTATAAACTGTCAACTATTTTTACCAGTCTTTTTCGGCCTTTTTAGTTCCACGGACAGGCTGTTTCTTTGCTTTATCCTGAGCATTTTTCTCATCCTGTGACAATGCATCCAGAATTTGCTGTGCATTTTCTTTCGACATTTTCGGTTCTTGTGGTTGAGGCTGAGGCTTTTGTTGCTGATCTTTTGGTTGTTGCGGCTTCTTCTGATCCTGTTTATCCTTGTCCTTATTTTGATCCTTCTTGTCTTTGTTCTTATCTTTATTTTGATTTTGCTTTTTCAGCAGAGCCTGTGCATAAGCCAGATTATAACGTGTTTCATTGTCTTTTGGGTTAGCTTTTAAAGCCGATTGATAAGCTTTAATACTTTCTTCAATTTTATTATCAACCAATAATGAATTTCCGGTATTGTGTAAAGCTGCAGCTATTTTTGTTTTCTCTTTTGGTTGCAAAGCTAATGCATTATTATATTGCTCAACAGCTTCAGTATATTTTTTTTGACGAAACAAAGCATTTCCCAAATTATAATTGGCTTCAAAAGAAGCTTTATTCTTCAAAAGACCTTTTCTATAAGCAATTTCAGCTTCGGTGAATTTAGAGTCCTTGTAATATCTGTTTCCTGAGCGAACATCTCCGCTTTCTTTTTGAGCTGAAACAGTTAGTGTTAACAGACTCATCATCAGTATATAAAATATATTTTTCATCGGTAAAATAGTAATCTTTAATTTTTAGTGACTTTATCTTTCAAATCAAAAATCTTAAACCTGGTCAGGCTTTTATTAATACGGTCGAAAATGAAAAAATCAATCAGCAAGAGTAATAAAGCCAGTATAGCAAATGACTGAAACTGTTCATTATATTCCGAAAAAACACTTGATTTAATATCCGATTTTGCCATCTTATCCAGTTCTTTTGTAATAACACGAAATGCACTGCTGCTATTATCAGCATGAACGTATAAGCCTTTACCTGCAATGGCTAGTTCTTTACACATTTGCTCGTTCAACTTGGAAACCACCACATTGCCATCTTTATCTTTCCAAAAACTCATAGTTCCGGGCACAGGAATTGGCGCACCGTCAAGTTTTCCCATACCGATTACATAAACTACAATATCATTTTCGGCTGCCAGTTTAGCGGCTGCAACAGCATCATCCTCATGGTTTTCACCATCAGTTATTACAATAATTGCACGGGCAACTTTATTTTTTGGTCCAAATGATTTTATGGCCAAATCTAAGGCAGTTCCAATGGCAGTTCCCTGTCGTTGAACCATTTGTGTGGAGATAGACGATAGAAACATTTTGGCGGAAACATAATCGGCTGTAATCGGTAACTGGGTGTAAGCGTCGCCGGCAAAAACCACCAATCCGATTTTATCATCGTTCATTCCATCAATAAGTTTTGATAAAACCTGTTTTGCTTTTTCCAGTCTATTGGGCTGAACGTCCTGAGCCATCATGGAATTCGATACGTCTAAAGCTATCATCACTTCAATTCCTTTACGTTTGGAACTTTCTACCTTGGTACCAAACTGAGGTTGAGCCAGCACAATAGTCAACAGTAAAACAGCAAAAAGCTGAATGTAAAACTTAACTTTAGGACGAATAAACGAAACATTCGGCATTAATTGAGCAATCAGTTCTGGAGTACCAAATTTCTTTAAGTTACGGTTCTTTAATATGCTGGTATAGATAAATACGCCTATTAATACTGGAATTAACAGAAGTAAAAATAAAAATTCCGGATGTGAAAATCTAAACATTTCTTTTTGTGTTTCGTGTTTTGTGTTTCGCGTTTTGTGTTAATAGTTATTTTTCAACCATTCAAACCTTTCAAACATATTGAACTCATTCAACTTATTCAACTTCATTAACCTAATGAACTTCTTTTACTGAAACGCGAAATCCATAAAATTTACGGTATTTTTCTGAAAACAGTATTTCTGAAAAGAATTTCCAGTGTCAAAAATATAAATGCCAGCAAAGCAAATACATAAAATTGTTCTTCCTTCTTGCTGTATTGTTGAACACTAATCTTGGTTTTCTCCAGTTTATCAATATCCTGATAAATCTGACGTAATTTTCTATTATCTGTAGCATTGTAATACTTTCCTCCGGTCAGGTTGGCAATATCCTGTAAAGATTTGGAATCAAATTCCGATTGCATTTGCTGATATTGAACTCCCATTGGCGTTGGAACAGGTATATTTACAATTCCACGTGTACCGACTCCTATGGTATAAATCCTAACACCAAATGTCTTCGCTATCTCTGCAGCAGTAATGGGTGCTATGTCTCCACAATTGTTTGAACCATCAGTCAATAAAATAATTACCTTTGATTTTGCCTTACTGTCCTTAATTCGGTTTACTGCATTGGCTAATCCTAGTCCTATAGCTGTTCCATCGTCTATCAAACCATAATGTACACTATTAAACAGATTAATTAATACGGCATGATCTATAGTCAACGGACATTGAGTAAAGCTTTGACGCGCAAAAACTACCAATCCGATATTGTCACTCGGACGGGCAAGAATAAACTCCGATGCTACAGCTTTAGCGGCTTCCAAACGGTTTGGTTTTAAATCTTCAGCCATCATGGTACCTGAAAGGTCGAGCGTCATCATAATATCAATTCCTTCTGTATTTTGAGTCCGCCAACTGTTCGAAGCTTGTGGACGAGCCAACGCAATAATAATGGAAGCCATAGCTAACGTTCTTAAAACAAAAAGACTATGACGGAATTTAATCTTCCGGCTGGGCGGAAATTTCAACAAACTCCGATGCGATGAAATTTGTAAACTGGCATCCGATTTTTGCATCTCCCATACGTACCAGAATACAACCGGAACGATAAGAAGTATTAAAAAGAGATATTCGGGATTATGAAAAATCATTGTTCTTATTTAATTCTTTAGTTATTGTGAGTTTGATCTACGCAAACTATAGTTCGTTTACTTCTTCCTTTTTTAATTCATCCAAAGATACTACTTCCTCTATTTTTGTCTGATTCACAAACAAATATGCATTCAAAAGGCTTAATTCGTGTTCATCGGGAGTTGCATTCCATTTTGCAAATTTTACCAGATCAGCCAATTGCAAAATTTGTTTTAAGCTCAGGTAAGTAGATTTCTGTTCCATCCGAAGGGACTTCAAATGATCCAAAATTTCCTCCGAAGTCATTTCCATACTGGTAATATTGAAAATTCGTTCGATGTATTCACGAATTACATCCGTTAATTCGGTGTGGTAATCCTTTTCACGACCTTGTTGCCATTTTTTCTCCTGTTTAATTTTATCTAAAAGATTCAACGCAACCACATGAGCCGGTTGAAGAAGTTTAATTTCGTTTTCCGTCAAAACAGGTTTTTTCTTAAAGTATTTTTTTAAAACGTAATACAACAAAGCCAAAAGAATCAAACTCAATAAAACTAATAAAATGCTTATAAATAAGCCTGCCCAGTCAAATTTAGGAGTTAAAATTGGCTTAATATCGGCTATTGATTTGGATGCTGTATCCACTTTGAATGGCTGTACGACCTTTAACGAAAGTGATTTAGACCATACAGTATCACCATTCAAAACGAATGGGAATGAAGGAATATATAACAAGGAATCTTTAAACGCGGTAACCAGATAATGTTGAGTAATCAACAAATGTCCATCCTGCGATTTGGAAGTATCAATTTTTACAGGCTCAACTAATTCCAGTCCACCCATTATTGAATCTACGAAAATGGGCATTAGCACTCTCTGATTCGGCTGTTGTGAAACTTGAAAAGTCAAATTTGCCTGACTTCCAATCCACATAACAGTGGAGTCAAGTTTTGCATTTACAGTTATTTTTTGAGCAAATAAGCTGGTATTTGCAAATGAGGTTATTAGGAAAAATAAAAACAACAAGGTTTTTCTCATACAATTTATTCAATTTGCAATTATGAATTGTAAATTTAGAATTTATCTAGGCTCTCATTTTAAAGAGTTTCATTAATGTCCGTACATAATCTTCTGAAGTAGTCATTGAAACCAAATCAACACCGGATTTAGTGAAAGTTTTTTGTAATTCCAACTGACTTTCGCCCCAGGCATGTTTATAACTGGTCCTTAAACGTTTATCTGAGGTATCAACCCAGATTCGTTCACCGGTTTCAGCGTCTTTAAATTTAACCAAGCCAACATCAGGTAATTCAGTTTCACGGATATCATATACCTGCAATGCTACCACATCGTGTTTCCGGCTTGCAATAGTCAGTTCCTTTTCAAAATTTCGATTATCAATCAAATCGGAAATAATAAATGCTGTCGAACTTTTCTTAATGGCATTGGTAAAATAACGAAGCGCTCCACCTATGTCTGTTTTATTACTTTCAGGCTGAAAATCAATCAGTTCACGAATAATGTGCAAAACATGTTTTTTCCCTTTTTTTGGTGGAATAAATTTTTCAATTCTATCCGAAAAGAAAATAACACCAATTTTATCATTATTCTGAATAGTAGAAAAAGCAAGTGTAGCAGCAACTTCAGTAAAAATATCCTTTTTTAGTTGGGAAACAGTACCAAATTCACGACTACCTGAAACATCAATCAACAAAACCACAGTGAGTTCACGCTCTTCTTCAAAAACTTTTATATATGGATGTCCAAAACGGGCAGTCACGTTCCAATCGATGGAACGAATATCATCACCATATTGATATTCACGCACTTCAGCAAAGGTCATACCACGTCCTTTGAATGCCGAATGATATTCTCCTGCGAAAATATTCTTCGACAAGCCACGTGTCTTGATCTCAATTTTCCGTACTTTCTTTATTAATTCACTCGTTTCCACGTTATTTAGTCTATTGTCTAAAGTCAAAGGTCTAAAGTCTCAGAAAAAGTGTCGACAATGCATAACACTGTCAACTATAAACTGAAAACTGTCAACTAATTAAGGTACTTCAACCGTGTTCAAAATTTCGGTAATAATTTCGTCGGATGTCATATTGTTGGCTTCAGCTTCATAACTCAAACCAATACGGTGACGTAATACGTCGTAACATACAGCACGGATATCTTCAGGAATGACATAACCACGGCGTTTGATAAAAGCATAGGCACGGGCTGCCAACGCAAGGTTAATAGAAGCACGAGGCGAAGCACCAAATGAAATCATTTCTTTCAATGAATCCAGGCCATAATCTTGTGGAAAACGGGTTGCAAACACAATATCAACGATATAGCGTTCGATTTTTTCATCGATATATACCTGACGAACCACATCTCGGGCTTCAATAATATCTTTTGGAGAAAGAATAGGGAGTACGGTCGGTTTATCTTTCAATAAATTCTGACGGATAATCAATTTTTCTTCCTCTTTTTTAGGATAATTGATAATCACTTTCAACATAAAACGGTCGACTTGTGCTTCAGGAAGTGGATAGGTACCTTCTTGTTCAATCGGATTTTGAGTAGCCATTACCAAAAATGGCTCATCCAATTTGTAAGTATGCTCTCCAATGGTCACCTGACGTTCCTGCATAGCTTCAAGTAAGGCACTCTGAACTTTGGCCGGAGCACGGTTTATTTCATCGGCTAATACCAAATTGGCAAAAATAGGTCCTTTTTTAATGCTGAATTCCTCTTTCTTCTGACTGTAGATCATAGTTCCAACTACGTCGGCAGGTAATAAATCCGGCGTAAACTGAATACGACTGAAATTACCTTTAATCAAATCAGAAAGAGTTTTAATTGCCAGGGTTTTCGCCAAACCGGGTACACCTTCTAATAAAATGTGACCATCGGACAACAAACCAATTAACAAAGACTCAACAAGGTGTTTTTGACCAATAATTACCTTGTCCATTCCCATAGTTAACGCATCAACAAAAGAACTTTGCTTTTCAATGCGTTCATTAAGTTCCCTAATATCAACAGATTGAATCATATTATTTTACGTTTGAATTATTTAATTTTTGCGGAACAAATATAGTGTTATTTAAACCGCTAAATCGCTGATTTAATAACTATTAACCTGAATTTAGATTATTAAGGAAAGAAAGTTTTTAGTTATATATTCTGATATGAATTTTAAAATATTTTGAATAAAAAAAGTTCTGCAATTGTGAATAAATGCAGAACTTTTTAAATATTTCTATCTTCAAATTCTAAGTGAATTTTTATTTCACATAGATATCATGCAATTCTTTTGCTTTTTGAAGGCAACGTTCATTTGAAACATCTATTAATCTTGAATCCAGTTTGGGGATTTTGATTATTGTTCCCACCGAAATATGATCAGGATTAGAAATATGTTCCCTGTTGGCCTCATAGATATATACCCAAAAATCTTTACTTCCATAATATCGTTTCGAAATTTTGGTCAATCTACTACCATCATGAATACGTTCAGTACCAAGATACTCAGTGAACACTCTCGGATTATCAAACAATACTTGCAAACTGTCAACTGCTGCAATATTCTCGGAAACGGTTTCCATGGCTGTTGTATCTTTAGGAATGACAACAGTTTCTGTCATATCTACTTTCTTTGGTTTTGGCGTAAACCAACCCGAAAAAGTGTTTAGCATATCTGCAAGCGAAACATTTTGTGTCATTTTATAAACCGAATCTTTCAGCGGTGGATAGAAACAACAAAGTCCTAATCCCGATCCTCCCAATAACACTGAAATTATTAAAATCCACAACCAGGCTTTATGTTTCTTTTTCTCACTAATTTCCAAAGGCAAAATAGCTTCTGATTCAATTTCCGGTATTGTTTCTGTAGTTGACTGAATGTATTCATGATCAGTTGAATTTGATTCTTCAACTTTATTAGTATATGTTTCTTGAACCGGCTGAACTACATCTACATGACCCACTATCTGTTCAGTCTCGACTGCCATCGACAAGTTTTCCTGAGTTTGTTTGGGCAATTCATCTTCAAACTTTTCTAATTCAGTTTCAATGTCTGCTTTTTCCACATCTTGTAATTCAGAAACAACAGGTTTTGAGGACAAGCCTTTTATTTCATCTAATATATTTTTAATTTCTGAAGCTTGCTCATTAAATGTACGCAAGGGATCAATAACAGCTTCAGCCGGAATGCTGTGTTCTACCGGCTCACCATCCAATTGAACAGCATCCAAATGAGCAAAGGGTTCATTTACAAGATCCCGCAGTTGAGTATCAGGTGTGAAACTTACTTTATGATATCCCGACAGAATAATATCTTCGCCTGTCTGAACATTCACACTTTTGCGGGGTTCATTCCAATGCAATTTAAAAGTCCCGAAATTTTTGATTTTCACCACATCGCCTGCTAATAAAGCTTCTTCGATAGTCAAAATCATTACTTTCAGAAATTCATCTGCTGCACGTTTGCTCACCAAAGCTTTTGCAGCAACAAGGTCAACAATCTCTTGTGAAGATATTTTTTCCTTACTCATGGTGCGGCAAATCTTTAAGTTTATCTTTCAAAATATTACTTTGCTTGAAATTCACGACCAGTTTAGGTGGGATAAGCGTACGAATCTGAGTTGCAGGATGAACCGAAAGACGTTCTTCTTTCTTGCGAACTTCAAAATTCCCAAAACTCTGAAAACCAATGGTTTTCTCACCCAGCAAAAGTTCAGCACAAGTCTTAACAGTTGTTTCCAGCAATGCTTCCACAACCGATTTTGGTGCATTCATTTTGGTTGCCATGGCGGCAATTAGTTCTTTGTGATTCATAATATTTATAGTTGGAAAGTTCGTAAAGTAAAAAGTTCGTAAAGTTATACTTAAAGTTGAATATCAAAAAACTTTATGAACTTTCAACTTTAAAAACTTATTGAGCATACAAATCAAAATCAGTTGCATCTACAATTTTAGCCTGATAAAACTGACCTTTTTCAACACCTTTGGTTATGATTGGAATCAATACTTCAGGATCTACTTCAGGTGAATCAAACTCAGTTCGTCCCACAAAATATTCATCTTCAACCCTGTCAATCATCACTTTGAGCGTTTGTCCTATTTTAGCCAGATTAATATCAGCCGAAATTCCCTGCTGAATCGCCATAATTTCATCCACCCGCTGTTGCTTCACTTCTTCGGCTATTTCATCTTTGTAGGTTTTATAGGCAAAGGTACCTTCTTCATTCGAAAATGCAAAAGCCCCCAAGCGCTCAAAACGCACTTTTTGGATAAATTCTTTCAATTCTTCAACATCTGCTTCTGTTTCACCGGGATGCCCAAGCAGTAAAGTAGTACGTAAATGTATTCCCGGCACTTCCTGACGAATCCTGTCAATCAGTTCATAAGTCTGAGCTTTAGTGATATTCCGACGCATTTGCTTCAACATAGCATCACTTACATGCTGCAAAGCAATATCCAGATAATTACAAACATTATCCCGTTCTCGCATCACTTTCAGCAAATCGTACGGAAATTGAGCCGGATAGGCATAATGTAAGCGCAACCATTCCACTCCCTGAATGTCGGAAAGTCGTTCGGTCAATTCAGCTAATTTCAGCATTTTATATCTGTCCTGCCCGTAGTACGACAAATCCTGAGCAATAAGCTGAAACTCTTTTACACCATTTTGAACCAGGCCTTTCACCTCATTTTCAATATCTTCCATCGAACGTGATCGATGTTTGCCTGTAATAATCGGAATAGCGCAATACGAACAAGTCCGGTTGCAACCTTCCGATATTTTGATATAGGCGTAATGATTTGGTGTAGTCAACGTTCTTTCCAATCGTAAATCAGCCCTGTATTCCTGACCAATTTCTTTCAGAATATCGGTATAATTGAATTTACCGTAAAATTTATCCACTTCAGGAATCTCCAAACGCAATTCGTTCAAATAGCGTTCAGATAGACAGCCCATTACGAAAAGTTTTCCAATCTTTTGCTGTTTTTTTAAATTGGCAAATTGCAAAATGGTATTAATACTTTCCTCTTTAGCATCTCCAATAAATCCACAGGTATTTACAATCACAATTTCACCATCTGGATTTTCAGCATCGTGTCTGACTTTGTAGCCCAAGGCATCAAATTGTCGCATCAACTGCTCTGAATCAACGAGATTTTTAGAACAACCCAGCGTTATTACATCAACAACTCCTTTATTACTCATCCTTATTTTTCAAACAATGATGCCACAAACTCATTTCTATCAAACACCTGCAAATGATCAATTCCTTCGCCCAATCCAATATATTTTACCGGAATTTTAAACTGATCCGAAATTCCAATCACAACGCCACCCTTTGCTGTTCCATCTAACTTGGTAATAGCCAATGCTGTAACATCAGTAGCTTTGGTAAACTGTTTGGCTTGTTCAAACGCATTTTGGCCTGTTGAGCCGTCAAGAACCAGTAATACTTCGTGCGGAGCATCAGGTACAACCTTTTGCATTACATTTTTTATTTTGGTCAACTCGTTCATCAGATTGATTTTATTATGCAAACGACCGGCAGTATCAATAATTACCACGTCGGCATCATTAGCTTTTGCAGAAGCAATGGCATCATAAGCCACAGAAGCAGGATCAGAACCCATTTTCTGCTTGATAACCGGTACTCCGGCGCGCTCACCCCAAATAACCAATTGCTCAACAGCTGCAGCCCGAAATGTGTCGGCAGCACCAAGGTATACTTTTTTACCCGCTTTGGTAAACTGATGGGCTAATTTACCTATGGTTGTTGTTTTTCCTACGCCATTTACACCCACCACCATGATAACATAAGGTTTTGTAGGCAAAACGGCATCAAAATCAGCCGGAGAATCAGAATTATTTTCGGCAAGTAAAGCGGCAATTTCATCTTTTAGAATCACATTCAGCTCATCGGTACTTACATATTTGTCACGCGAAACACGTTTCTCAATACGCTCAATAATACGCAAAGTAGTTTCCACACCAACGTCCGAAGTAATCAATACTTCTTCCAGATTATCAAGTACCTCATCGTCCACCTTCGATTTTCCGGCAACAGCACGTGTCAACTTCGAAAAAACACTTTCTTTGGTTTTCGACAATCCCTGATCAAGTGTTTCCTTTTTATCTTTACTGAAAAAATTAAATATTCCCATTTTTAAAATAGTTGTTAGTTGATAGTTGACAGTTGATTGACAAGAACCTGATCAACTTATTCAACAATTCAACTCAATAAACTTATACTTAAATAATTTGATTACAAAATTAAGTCTTTTTTTTGAGCTAATAGCAAAAAAATCCCCTCATTAATAAAAATGAGAGGATTCTTGTATCATTTAATAACGATATTAGGATTATTTCGTAAAATAATCTTTCACTCTTTCGTTGTGTACAATTTCTTCCTGGAAGACATAAGCTCCGGTTTTAGGTGATTTCACCATTTTGATAACCTTCGCAAATGAACGTCCTTCACCTTTTTGCATCGATGCAACCGCTTTCTTAGCCATGATTCAGATATTATTTAATTTCTTTATGAACTGTGTATTTTTTCAATATAGGGTTGTATTTCTTCAACTCCATACGTGCGGGTGTGTTTTTTCTGTTCTTCATCGTAATATAACGTGAAGTTCCGGGCATACCGCTTTCTTTATGCTCTGTGCATTCCAAAATTACTTGGATTCTTGCTTCTTTCGATTTTTTAGCCATGGTTTAATTCTCCTAAATTATGCGTATAAATACCCTTTATCTGACGCTTTTTTAATGGCAGCATCCAATCCAATTTTGTTGAT
>CAIUTB010000039.1 GCA_903901975.1 uncultured Bacteroidales bacterium | reverse complement strand
CGAGAAGAAAATTTCAGCAATGAAAATTGAACTCGCCACCTGCTACAAACGGGGAAAAAAAATCGGTCTCCGCAGTGGCCTCTATAACAGCCTTACCATCCCAAGTGTTTTCAATTCCGGTTGTGCTATAGGTAAACGAGGTATCACTGCTCTTGAAATCGAAGGCAGCAAAATCAGGCTTGTCTACTGGTACAACGGCAAGCAGAGCCGCAAATTCACTAGTGATCGCGATAACCGCCCGATGGAACTCGGTTCGACCGGCTTTTCCAGGATTGTACTCAACGAGGACTCTCTCGAATATGTTTTTTCCCGACTTCATCTTCTTGCATAAAGTTGTAAATGAAGGAAGCTGAATTTTTTTAACATTCAAATCAATTACCCCCTGTGTTATGAAAGGTTCAAGTTCAAATGAGCAGTTTGCTGAATAACACAAATCCCATGTGCTATACTTGATTCCGGCTGATTCGAAAGAAAATGAACGATTAAAATGTGGTGTCCATTAAACTGTATATGTTACTGCCTGATAACTCATTGAAATTATACTGGTTGCATGAATAATGTGATGAATATGAAATCCCATAACCCGCATTTAATTATAATTCCATCTGTAGCTGTTTGGAAAAATGAAAACATGCTGTCGTTTGATCGCAAATTTTACGATGGGATAGAGTTGTATACTAAAGTGTGGCCGGGTACAGTAAGTTGTATTTTGTCAATGAGTAAGTCGTCATTTTCTGATTTTGGAGTTGTCAATAAAACTATTGATGAACTGCCGTTTAGATGCATTATGCTGGGAACTGATGAAAGCATAACTGTCGAGCATTTAACCGGTGCATCAATTGTTCTTGCGTCGGCTGATGCTGATAATCAGCTCCACATCAGTGCATTATGCAGAAAAAGCAATATAAAGTGTGTCTATGTCATTGAATATATACCTGAAACACGATACCAGATAACATTATTAAGTACACGTAACCCTTTTATCCTGTTACGCAGGTTTATATATATTTGGCAGCACGAGAAAAAAAGGGTTTCTGCATTCAGTATTTCAGATGGACTTCAGTCCAATGGCACTCCCGCATATTATGAATACGGAAAATTCAAAAATAACCTCTTGTATTTTGATACTCGTGTTTACAAAAGTAATTGCCTAACAGATGCTGACTTAGAAGTCAGACTAAATGACTTATCTAAAAACAAGCCTTTGCAGCTTGCATTTTCCGGACGACTAATTCGTATAAAAGGAGCTGATCATCTGGTATATCTTGCTTTACTGTTAAAACAACGAAAAGTAATATTTAATCTTACGATATATGGTGCGGGTGAATTAAAAGATGACATGATTACATTTATAAAAAATAATCAACTTGATAATATTGTATTTATGCCAGGCCCGGTTGATTTTTATAACAAGCTTTTGCCGGAGCTTCAAAAAAATATAGATCTTTTCGTTTGCTTACACAGGCAAAGTGACCCATCATGTACATATTTAGAAACATTATCTTGCGGAATTCCAATTGTAGGTTATAAAAATAGAGCTTTTTCAGGTCTATTGAATATGGAAGAAATTGGGTGGGCAGCTAAAATTAATGATCTTAAAAAAATAGCTGATATCATCGAAAATCTTAATAAAAATAGAAATCAAATTTGCGAGAAGTCGAAAATTGCTTTGAGATTTGCACGTCAAAACGATTTTGAAACAACTTTTCAAAACAGAATTAATCAGCTGAAATCATTACTTTAATTTCCGAGTGAAATGCAAAATTATCTTTTATAAAATATACAAGAAAGTGGGTGCTTAAATTTAACAGAATACTTATTACGTGCATGATATCATTTGATATGATAAATAAGATTTATCTATTCAGCCTGTTAACAAAATTTTTCATACTGCGGAACCCTTCTGTGAAAGGCGCAAGTAATGTCATTTGGTCCAAAATATAGGTTTGGTGCAAGTCCGAACGAGAACTTCTTTGATACCCTAAACTTGGAACAACAACAAAAGTATTGATATCACGATTTTGCATGCGGAATGTAGTTAGCGCTCCATCATAGTACATTGGACCACCATCAGGATGTCCCGGAGGTCGCTCAAGTACTTGTTCTAAAAAATGAAGAAATCTTTCAAAAATATGACCATTTACCGCATAAAAATGCTTTAAAAGTAAAGGTTGAGTTATTTCTTCAAGTCTCTTTTTAGTAGAAAGTTCTGATGCGTGTTCATGACCAAGATATAAAAACCCCCAATCAGTCTGATCGAGTTCTTGTAATGCCTCGTCAGCGATTTTATTGATATCAGCTATAAAAGCAATATCATCTTCCATTATCAAAATATTTGATAAGTTGTCGTGTTTTGCATTTTTAATGACGTTCATATGGCTTAATAAACAACCTCTTACACCTGCACTTGGAAATCCAGCGGCGATTTCAGGACGGGATGCGGTAAAAAAATCAGCTTTTTGATTTTCAATCTGCCATCCCGCACGCTTAAACTCTTCTCTTGTTGCAGCCCTTCTGTCTGCTCGTTCCGTAAGATTGATAATAGCAGTTCTGTCGAAGTAATCAATGATAGTCATGATCAGTTTGTATAGTGATTTTTGATTATCTATCGTGAAAAAGCCATTGTTTTGAATGCATCATCAAATGACGGCGCTACAAGAAGTATTCCATAATCTGATAAATGATTATCGTCACGGTAGAGAAGTTTCTTATTATAAACCAATATTGCCATTGTATTATTATCAAAAAGCATTGATTCTGGAGATATCAGTGTAACCTCATGACGTTTTGATAAATCTTGAAAAATATTGTAAACCGCTTGATTGCTTTTCAGGTAATCACTTTTTGATGGCAAAAGTCCATTGTAACTCTCTCCTATTAAGCTATTTATACAGTAGAGCCTTAAAGGATCTCCCCCAATTTGAGGGACGTCAGTTATAATTACTATTTTACGGCCAAGTTTAAGCAGCGTATTGACTGTTTTGATAATACTTTTGTTTAATAAAACTTCATTAGAATAAATGTTGTTATTTCCTTTAGGTATCCAGTTTAGAGGGTCATTTTTCTGCATATACTCCTTATTGGCATAAGCAGACCACCTGCCGGAAAGAATAACAGTTTTAACTTCTTGATGTGACGTTATAAACGAAATCACCTTTTCGTTGAAATTCGCACCAAAAAAATGATCGGTGTAACCGTCCACACTTAAGAGAGGCGGGGTGCCGCTATTGGTAGCTAAAAATCCGGATAATTTATATTGATTTGCTTTATCAGATACAATAGTACTTAAAACTCGTGCATGAGAATCACCCCACAATATAAAACTCGGAGTTGTGTTTTTTGCGCCAATTATAGGAGGTGTTTTACCTTTATTTATCTCTTTTATAGCTTTTTCTTCAATTTCAACAATTCTTTTCCACTTTTGCTCATTATCGAATTTCATGATAGTTGTATTTGCCTCAGAGCGATACGGCATACCATTCTGCAAATGAATTACCAATCCGATGATTGAGGCGATCATCATAATTAATACTGAAAAAGCAAAAAGTTTTTTTCTTTCTGGAATTATGGGTTGATTTCCTCTAAATGGCTTTTCAATATATTTTAAAGAAAGTGCTGAAATAATAAATGTTATTAAAATTATTCCTGAAACTTCCAGAGTGCTTATTTCGCGGAAAACCAGGTATTTCGCAAACACGATAAGGGGCCAATGCCAGAGATAGAGGGAATAGGAAATAAGGCCAATAAACACTAATGGCTTAAAGCCCAGCATTTTACCGATGCTTGATGATCCTTCAATACCACTATGAATGATAAAAGAAGTACCGAGGACAGGAAGGATTGCGTTATGGCCTGGAAAAATTGTAAATCTGGTATAAAAAACTACACTGTAAAAAATGAGACCAAGTCCAGCGATAGCAAGCAGACTTCGTAAGAGGTTCGATCGTGGTGGTGCTATAACTCTCAGGGCGAGAATTGAACCAGCCAGTAATTCCCATGTTCGTGCTGGGACAAGATAAAATGTAGCATCAGGGTGACTATATACCCCCAAAATGCTTGTAATCAAGGATAACAATCCTATAAAGAGTATCCATGGAAGATATTTCTTGTTGAGAAACTTGTTAATCCCGGCAAGAAACAAGGGGAAAAAAATATAGAACTGTTCTTCAACAGCCAGTGACCATGTATGTAATAAAGGTTTTTGCAGTGAAGGAGAATCGAAATAACCAGACTGCATCCAGAACAAAATATTAGAAACAAAAAGAGTAGTTCCGGTTATGCTTTGCCCTAATTGTTTGAAGGTTTTATAATCAAAAATAAGAATACCGACTGCAAGTGTAAAAGCAATAACTGGAAAGAGTGCAGGAAATATTCTCCTGATTCTTCGTTCATAGAATTTAGCAATTGAGAATGTTCCATCGTGAATTTCTTTCAGAATAATGGATGTAATAAGAAATCCTGAAATTACAAAAAAAACATCTACGCCAACAAATCCGCCTGAAAAACCAGGGATATCTGCATGAAAAAATATTACAGCCAATACAGCAATAGCTCTGAGGCCGTCAATGTCTGCTCTATATTTCAGATTCAAATATTTCTCCGGTTATTATTACTAAATAATGCCTTTCGGCAACACTCAGCGGCGGCAGATAAAACCGAAACGAAGCTAGCGGAATATGTCAACAAAGATGTCGCATTATTTTAAAAAAAATCATTCGACTTTATCCGGGTTCAGAATCACTTCACGGAGAACTTTCCAATGCTTGACTGATCGAGAACCCCATCGTTCAGGATGTGTAGCCTGAGCTT
>CAIUTB010000038.1 GCA_903901975.1 uncultured Bacteroidales bacterium | reverse complement strand
TGGAGCAGATGCTGAAGGTGGCATGGAGATGATAAATCGACCGCTATACAAAATATTGTTCCGAACAATAAAATTAGTTGATTGGGCATAATTAGCTCCCAATAAAATATGGGCACCTGTCATACTTCCACCTCCATTGGTTCTTTGAACACCCCAACCTTTCCCCGAATTAACGAAAGTGTTATTTTCAACGTAAATATTATTTACAATAGGAGAGCTAGCAGACTGATTCCAAAACTCATACGATGCAAAAGTACAATTATAAACAATATTGTTCCTATAATAAATATTGTACTGTTGAGAAGCTGCAACGTTACTTTGATTAGATAAACCTGAATCATATATCTCCCATATTTTACAACCTTCAACCGTATTATCATGTGCATTACCCCAAAATTCAACTCCATTTCCATAACGAAGATTTGTACCGTTCAAGTCTCCTCCTCCCATAAACGAGATATCGCAGGATTGAATAAATAAGTGGTGAGAATTGCTACCTCCAAAACCATGACCAGCACCATATTTAAGTGCTAAATTTTTAAAACAAACATAACTAACATTACTATGAGTAATAATATCAGTTCTTAGTGCACATTCAATTGTAGCATAAGTTGTAGCAGGGTTATTTGTTGAAAATAGCTTCACTTTTTGACTAGTCTTATCATAATAAAAATCGCCCTGTTTTTTCAAATCTGTTTGAACCCATTTTTTGAACCCAACAGAGCTTGCGTTAGAAAATATCAAATTTCCAATATCTACAGAAAAGCTAATAGCACTACTCCAAATATTTGCTCCTTCGCTAACCCAATCACTTGATGCAGACTTGTCTAATGAACCAAGAAATGTTGGCTTCTCGCCTGTTCCATAGTCGGAATAGGTAATATAGCCCAGTGTAGAACCACTTTTCGGTATAAGTGTACCTCGCCAATTGCCTCCCCTAATAAAGAGAATGCTATCATTCGGTTGAAACACGGTATTATTTACTTTTTTCAACGATTGCCATGCAGTAGTAATGCTTTTACCGTTATTTAAATCATTTCCATTAATATCATCAAAGTAGTAGGTGGCTGCAAAAGCAGTATTTAATAAATTGATTATTAGCAATATAATAACGGTAAAAACATATTTTAATCCGTTTTTCATGATTGATGTTTATTTTAAAAGCAAAGAATTATGAATTTATTTCAACGAATAGTACTCCAAACAACCCTTCAAATCAATATTGAAAAATGGTTATTTTTCTAACATGAGTTTATTCAATTTTTAAAGAGTTAGTGCAAATGCAGTTCCCCTCAACATATCGCCACGATAAATATCGAAAATATAGCCGGTAGCACTTAACAAACCAGGTATTTCTTTTATGCCGGCTGCTTTATCAATGTCTGCCAAATCAATAGTAATTTTTTCTTCTGGATTTACTGTGCCTTCAATATAGTATACAATTTTGGTTACCTGTTTTGTATTTACCCATTTTAGAATCACTTGATTGGCAGTAATGTCTGCATCTGCAATATTATAAAAGATATTTTCTGTTTTAGTTTTAAAAGTAATTTCTTGGAATTTTGAATCTTTTACTTTGGGGTCTTTGCTTATTGCTTTAATTCGCGCTGAATACCTGGCGTTACTCCACAAATCGCTAAAATTACAGATGGTTTTTCCATCTAATGGGACTACCTTTAAACTATCTCTAAATAACAAACTGTCTTTGCTTAATTCCACCACATAAGTTGAATTGGCAATGGGTACCCAACTCAAACTAACCACGTTGCCATCAATAAAAGGAGTAAATAATGCCGGTGAGAAAAGTCTTTCCGGTGTATTATTAATAACTACCTCATCAGGTTTACAGGATAATTGTATTTGTAAAATCAGTATCAGAATAGCAATTATTTTGAAGAATTTTTTGTATTTTTTCATATTTGATTTTTTAATGAATAAGAATTTTCAATTTTTACAGTTGATTAAATACTTATGGTATTTGGTCGTTGCTTAACACTCCATTACTGGTGGTAATAATATCTGTAGCAATTGGGTACAAATAATTGTTTTTAGCCGGATCATAACCGTGAGCAATCTGTTCTACAACTTTGCCACTATAGGTATCTAAACTCATTTTCATCCAAGAAGCAAACCATCCTGCCGACTGGTATCCCGGCTGATTATTTCCTGGTATTCGGTAATCAGGATTCAAAATTTCCAGTGTTTCTCCATCTTCTTTGTATTTATAAAAAATACTCCAAGGAACATCCTGTCTTTCATTTTCCACTATTCTTCTCCATTCTTCCTTCATTTCTGCAATCTTAGAACCGAGTAAATTCCAGCGAATTA
This sequence comes from uncultured Bacteroidales bacterium, assembly GCA_903901975.1. Taxonomy (GTDB): domain Bacteria; phylum Bacteroidota; class Bacteroidia; order Bacteroidales; family Paludibacteraceae; genus Paludibacter. The sequence goes on along the minus strand of CAIUTB010000038.1, from coordinate 7,329 downwards.
AATCCTGTTTCCGAAGCATTTCTCCTCCAAACTCCCAACCCCGTTCATTTACTATTGCATTAAAAAACCCGTCTTTACTTGTAGAAACAGAATCAACATACTGATTTACTTTTGAAGCCCATATATCTGAAATGAAAGCCCGTTGACGAACTTGAGATAACGCTTCTTTTGCAGCTACAGTTGGCCCATTATTGATTTCATTCTCCGTTTCGGCAAACATCAATATGATATCGCTATAGCGCATGATGGGGAAATTTACACCCGTAAAATAAACATTTTTAAAATCACCCCCCAACGAAGGAGTTATCCAGCTTTTACGCCATTTCGTTGGTGACATTGTATATCCCGAAGCAAGTGATTGTTTACTTAATGATAGCGCATTATTATAATTATAAAGTTCTGCAGACACTTCCCTGCGAGTATCTTTACGGTCAAATGAATAGTAATAGGTTAGGGGTACCCTCATTTCACCTGTTGCTCTCCCATATTTCGGATCGGCTGGGGTAACGCAAAATTGCATTCCTATTGAATAACCTACTTTTCCGCTATATAAGCGACCAAAAGGTAATTCAAAAATATCTTCATTGTAGGTAAGATCTTGAGAATATGCGGCTAATCCTTTAAATATGCTTATGAAACTTGGATTTAATCTGTGTTTCCCGCTTTCCATTATCTCCTTGCACTCTACATTGGCTATTTTATAATATTCCTGCCAATACCTGCCTCGTTTTGTTTCGAAAGTCTTGTTACGCAGCGAATATCCGGCATAAGCCAACGCCATCCTGGCACGGAGTCCTTTAACAAAACCTTTGTTCACTCGCTCTGCGGTCTTTGTTTCCGTCATCCAAGGCACGTAATCTTCCACACTTGCCAAATCTTTAATCAGGTATTCATAAATCGAATCTCTGTCAGTTTTAGGTAAATTAAAATTATCACCCGCTTGAGTAGATTTAGTCTTGAACGGCACATCGCCCCATAGACTGATTAATTCGTTGTAATTCATAGCCCTTAAGGTTACAGCTTCTCCATATAACCTGTGAGCATCTTTTGAGTATTCATTTGTCCATAATGGACTATTGGGTAGATTATCTATTACTATATTTGCCAACTCTATATTTTTATAGGTAAGATTCCAAATTTCTTTCAAATAGGTTGTACCAGGAGTTGCTGAATAATGTGCAAGACTTGATTTTCCACCATCATCAGAAGTAGTAAGCATACATTCTATGTCATTGTCACATTTTGTAAAAAGAAGAATATAATCCCACAAACTAAAGTTTAACATATTGTTGGTAATTGCATCAACGGACTTAGTAGCAAAATCTACATTCTTAAATGACGTAGCTTCAGTAAAAGTAGAATTTGAACTAGGTTGTAAAAAGTCATTACATGAAACAATGGTACCCAATGTCAATACTAAGAGAACTAATTTTATATTTGTTTTCATAACTTGTTTTTTAAAATTCTAAATTCAGACCAACATTAAACGAACGACTTCTTGGATAAGCCGAAAAATCAACTCCTGGAGTTAAGGGTGTAGAACGTTGGGTATCTACTTCAGGATCATAGCCCGAATAATTAGTCCAGGTTATTATGTTATACAATGTGCCATAAAATCGTAATTGCGTTATACTCAATGCCTTTAATATGCTCTTTGGTAAAGAATAGCCAATCGTTAAATTGTTAAACCGTAGAAATGAACCATCTTCAACAGCCCACGAATGTAAAGGAGCAGCTGTGATATCCGATGACCAAATTGTAGCATTTTTATTCATTTCAGCCAGTTGAATAGGATCACTTACAATCAGACCGGTTTCTTTGCTAATATACATAAATCGATTATCAGAATTAAAGGTATTTAGAATGTTTCGGAAGTAATTCATTGACATATAGGTCGTAAATTGAAGCTTATTAGCATTATAAATACTGTTTCCATATACCCAATTAAAAAAAGCGGATAAATCAAATCCTTTGTATTGTGCCGTGAGATTAAATCCACCGGTATGAATAGGATTTGCATTTCCAATAACCACTTTGTCATGAGCAGCATCAACTATTCCATCACCATTCTGGTCTTTTAATTTCAACATACCCGGCCAAAAACGGTTATTTGAAGGTGATATTAATGCTCTATCATCGGCTACTCCCGGCTTTAAAGTGTATACTCCTTTTGCGTAAGTAAAATCATCGAAACTATACATACCATCAGTTTCATAGCCATACATTTGCCCTATTGAACCACCCTCTTTAACCAGGTAATCGCCTGTAGGTCCATTGCTGCCAGTCCAGTTTGACGATTGTTGCCATTGCTTGGTATCGCCTAACTTATCAATGTGATTTTGGTTAAAGGCGATATTAAAAGAAGCGGATAATCGAAAGTCCTTTTTCTCGATAAGCACCCCATTTAAAACAAACTCCAAACCCTTATTGGATGTTTGACCTATATTCTGCCATTGGGTAGCATATCCCGTACTTGAAGGCACTGTAGCAGCTATCAAAAGATCTTTTGTGGTATTTTGATATACTTCAATAGAGCCAGACAAACGTTGTTTGAAAAAACTATAATCTAGTCCGATATTACGTGTTACGGTTGTTTCCCATTTGAGCTTTGGATTGGAAAGAACCGGAATTGGATTCAGAAATGAAGTTGGGGTTGTTTCGTTTCCCTGTGAGTATAATTGACCTGTAGTTACATAAAATATTTTTTGCCAGGCATTATCAGAAATCCGGTTATTACCCGATTCACCAAAACTTGCCCTAAGTTTAAGATCGCTCAACCAGTTATCTGAGGCAGTCTTTAAGAAATTCTCATCCGAAATACGCCAGGCCAAACCCACGGATGGAAAGAAACCCCATTGATTTCCGGGCGCAAATTTACTGGAACCATCAGCACGCAAAGTTGCATTTAGCAAATACTTCCCTTTGTAATCGTACATGATACGACCAAAAAACGAAGAAGTATTATTCTCCGGATTGTCGGCAGTGAGAATTGGATCAGGTAAACCTAAGTTCATCATGCTCAATGCACTTACTGCATCGATATACTTGGGAAAATACTTTGCAGAGCTAGTAACATTAAAAGTTTTATAGTAATTCAATTCCTCACCCAACATAACATTAATATTATTCCCCGGCAAAAAATCTCTTTTGACATAATTTAAAACATTAGCCATTCTATAACTTTTCGCCTCAATTTTCTGTATCGAAGCGATAGGCTGACTTCCATATTGAAATACGTTCCAGGTATTAATACCATAAAATCGGTTATTGGTATTATCTCCGTATTGGGTACCAAATTCAAATCTATAATTTAACTCTTTTGTAAATTGTATTATTGCGGCAGCATTGAAATTAAATGTCAGACTTTTTGAACGGCGATAATCATCATTGGTTTGTTTCACCGGGTTCAATATAGTAGACGAAGCAGCTTCAAAGTCAGTAGTTGTTAAATTGTAATCTACAAAATCCATTAAGCCATTGATTGGTCGGAATTGTATTGCATCAACCAATCGATAATTTGCAGAAGTACCCGCTCCTTCAATATAAGAATCAGACATTCTGGTATTGAGATCCAAAGTCAGCCAGTTATTAATTTTATTGCTAGTCTTAGCTGTAAAGTTGGTACGGGAAGTAGCTGAACCAATCATAATTTCCTTATCATCGTTTCGGGTTAAACTAATATTATATTTTGCTATTTTGGAACCTCCTGTAACTGACAAATTGTGGTACATTCCTGTTCCCGTTTGCCCAAATATTTCATTTTGCCAATTGGTACCAGTCATTGGTTTATATAAGTCATAATCATGAAAAGCCCCAAAATACCGTTCAAAATAAGGATCAAACGTAATTTCCTTTTGCCATAATACAAATTCATAAGGACTCAAAACAGGAAGTGTTTTAGTGATTTGTTTCATCCCAAAGTACATATTGTAACTCACTTTTGCTTTTCCTTCAAACCCACCTTTAGTGGTGATTAGAATTACCCCATTAGCACCACGTGCACCGTAAATTGCGGTAGAGGATGCATCTTTTAATACATCAATCGTAGCAATATCGGTAGGAGCTATGTCATTAATGGTTGTGACTGGAAAGCCATCCACAATATAAAGCGGTGAATTATCTTGAGTAAGAGATCCACCGCCACGCACACGAATTTTCATTTCGGCATCGGGTGAGCCTTCTGTTTTGGTAACCTGTACTCCCGCCATTCGTCCTACTATTGCTTCAGCAGCAGAAGATACTGGTATATCCCGTAATGTTTTTCCACTTACAGATGAAACAGAACCTATTAAGTCCCGTTTTCGGGCTGTACCATACCCAATAGCCACAACTTCATCCAATACAACACTTCCATCTTCTAAAACAATATTAATGTCTTTTTTACCCGATACATTTAGCTCCATTGTTTTCATTCCAATAAACGAAAACTGTAAAGTTGCATTTTCGGGTATTTCATCAAATGAATAAAAACCATTACTATCAGTTATTATACCTTTTTTAGTTGATTTTACCATTACTGATACACCAGGGAGAGCATTGCCGGACTCGTCAGTAACTTTACCAGAAACTTTTTTTTTCTGTGGTTCTTTCAATACGGGTTTCAGCTCCGTTTTATTATAAACTACAATTTGTAGATTTGTAATCTCAAACCGAATATTCGTATTCTCCAACATAAGAGAAATTGCTTTTTGAATAGGAAGGTTTTTAGCTTCTAAGCTAACTATTTGCTTCAAATCTAGCTTTTTAGCATCAAAGAAAAATGTATAATTGCTTACACTTTCTATCTTTTTTATGGCTTCGCTTAGAGGTACTTGCGAAAATGAAATAGTAATATTCTTTCCCTTGACCTGTGAATGCACAGATAGGACTAAGAAAAAAAACAAGAATAGCGAAAATACTTTTTTTAATTTCATGTTTTGTAAAGAATTTAAAATTGTAAATATATTGATGTATTCGTTTGTATTACAATGAATTAAAATACTAATTATTAATTATTCCCATTTAAACAGGAAATATAATCCATTCGATTTTTAGTTGATATAAACCCTAGTTCATTGACCCTGATTTTTTAGAAACATCTTTATTACTTAAAGTCAATTTATTGTTTTCATCAAAGTTGTAATCTATTGAGTTTATGCGCGACATAATTCTCATAACATCTTCTAAGGATTCATTTTGTAATGTAAATGAATACAATTGATTATTAGCTATTGCTGGATCAATTACTATTTCCACTGAATACCACTTGGCTAAATAGTGACATACATAACGAAGATTCTTGTTTTTAAATTGCAATTGATTATTTGTCCAGGATTTTGCAAAGTCGACATCACCCATTTTTACGTTCAAGGTATTATTTAATTTATCATAATTACCTTCTTCACCCGGTTTAAGCAGCACATCATTGTTGGCAACTTTCATCGAAACCGAACCTTCATACAAACTTACCAATATATTATCGGATGCAGAATAGGAATTTATATTGAATTTTGTGCCATAAACTTTGACTGATGCACCGTTTGAATGAACAATAAAAGGTTTGCTGGCATCATGTTTTACACTAAAGTAAGCTTCACCTTGCATATCCACTTCACGTTTGTCGGATTGCAAATTGGAATTATACGAAAGTGTCGTGTTGGAATGCAACCAAACTTCAGTACCATCGGGAAGAGTAACTTTCGATTTACCTGTAAATGAAGAGTAAGTTTGAATGCCTGATTGATTCTTGAAATTGTTTCGACCTAAATAATAGGCACCTGAAAATGTAATTGCCAACAAAACCGATGCAGCAGCGACAATGCGGTAGAAGCGTTTTATCGGAATGAATTTAGTGCTAGATTCGGAAGTTTCAGTTTCGGAGGTTTCAGATTCCATCTGTTGCATACGGGCTGAAAGCTCTTTCCAGTAATACTCAAGATCGGGCTCGTAGTTAGCCACTTTATTTTGAATATTTTCCCATACTACTTCAAGTTGCTTAAAAAGCTGACGATTATCATCAAGTACCAGCCAATTATTAAAGATGATAGCGTCTTCTTCGGAAATAGTTCTGCTAAGTTTAGAGATAATGATATCCCAGGGGAGTTTTGGTTTCATAAACAACATTTTTAAGAGTTCTATTTGTATGACACAAAAAATGGAATGAACCCTTACATCTATGAAAAATATTTTACCACAAATATGAATAGGATTCTCCGAGGAATGTTTTGATACGTTTTAAAGCGTTGGTTATATGGCCCTCAACTGTTTTCTCTGAAATATTTAGTTGTGTGGCAATTTCGTGGTTCGATCGATTTTCCGCTCTGCTTAAATTGAAAACTTCCTTGCATTTATCGGGCAATGCCAAAACAGCTTCCTGAATAAGATGGTAAAGTTCTTCTGTTTCGAGACTCATCTCATCTGTTTCTGCTATATCTAATTGCGTAACATCCAATGAAAAGCTAAGTTTCTTTTGACGAAGTACATTCAGGCATTTATTTTTTGCCGCTTGAAACATATAAGCTTTTAATGAAAGTTGAATCTGAAGGGTTTTGCGGTTTTCCCATATATAAGTAAAAATATCAAGCGCCAATTCCTCAACAATGGTAGTTTCGTGAACGTAAAGATGCATAAACCGACACAAAGGAGTGAAATAGGTTTCAAACAAATGCCTGAAAGCCAATCTATCTCCTTCACGAACAAGATTTAGAAGTAGAATATCGTCGTTATTTTCTGTCACCTTCCACCAAGTTTTGGGTCAAAAATGAAACAGCTCAACTATAGGTGATTTATATTCCATTTTCATTCTGGAAATTATTTCCTCAGTTTTGGTGATAGGCTGTATTCATTCTTAATTTAAGTTTGTTGAACAATAAAAAATCAATATCTCACTTTTTATTGTGTTGCAGTAATTTATGTTGAATGCACAAATCTAATGCTTTTTCTGAATCTTTAGTTCAATTTTAGAAAACATTTCTTTTTCAAATTTATTATTTCACATTCAATTGTTTGTAGAGAAATTCATTTGACTTATTCTCTTGTTCTTTTGTTGATGCATGTCCCATTTCTTTCGCAATAACTAAAGTCTTGGGTGCTGTAATACTATTGTAGGCAGCATATACTGAAGTTGGAGGGCATGATTCGTCGTTAAAACCAAAGGCATAAAACCCTGGAACTGTCAATTGTTTGGCAAAATTGACCACATCGTAATAATTAGAAGTTTCCACTTTTTGGTTGGTTACAAAGGATGGTTTATTGAATGCATGTGGCCAACCACCTGCTCTACCATGCAGATAACCTGTCACATCACACAATGCAGGATAGAATGATGAAACACATTTAACTCTTTTATCC
>CAIUTB010000037.1 GCA_903901975.1 uncultured Bacteroidales bacterium | reverse complement strand
GAGTTTTTCAAATCCTGACCCTTTAGAGTTAAACGATAGGTCTGTTGAGGATGATTGGGTACACTGGGAAAAGAAAGTTCAAGAAAACCACCCTCAATGGCCGGTGTAAGATAATTTGCTGTAAAATTCTCCCTGTCTTTGAGTTTAAGTTTTTCTTGTAAATCAGTTCTTTTTAAATCATCAGTCATTACCAAAACTATGCGTTTTATTGGATCTGAAATTCCATCTTCCGATAAAGCTTGTCGGGTAGCTTGTCGGGTAGCTTGTCGGGTACGATAAAGCACAGTCCTAAACATATCTTCCTGAAAGAATTCCGGTCTGGGTAATCCCATATCGTTACATCGGCGCACCATATCACCCGTTCCTGTTCCCATGCGCTCGATAGTACCACGCAAATACATGGGTTCGGCTAACAAAGGATTAGCAGGTATGGAGTTATGGGGAAGATATAATTTAGCAGTAGTCAATCCATAAGGCAACGAACCCGGATTCCAAATTTCCAATCTATCTTTAAACAGCATGACTTGTACGCTACCATTGCTCGTATAATCGCGATGTGCTATTGCATTTACAATAGCTTCGGTAACAGCTTCGATGGGTAGTTCATATTTCACGTCAACAGTGGCACTTTTATCTCTGCTACCAACATATAAATCAATTTTTGAAAGAACAAAATCAACGGCTTGCTCCACCAACTGGAAAACATCACCCTTATACACCTGATACGATGGTATGGGTTTCACCACATCATATCCATGAAAATGTGCACATTTTACTTCGGAAGTAATAAAAAAGCGCTGTGGCTTTTTAGCAAAAAGTAATATTGAAGCATTGGTTAACCTATTGCCAACCATCAAACTCAAATGGGTTAAAATAGAATCAATATCTGCTTCCACTTCGAATGGGAAAGCTCTTTTGGATCGGGCAATTTGTACAAACTCCCTGATTTTATTTTCATCCAAATCATCGGGAGTTGCATCCCTGTGCAATGTAGCATCAAAAGGCAGGGTTCTGATATATTCATTTTCTTCGAGATAATGTACAAGAGTAGCATAAACAGCGGTTCTTAGTTGATCAAAAGTAGAAAAGCTTTTCCGTACTACACTCTGTTCCGCTTTTTCTATCAGTGCAAGTACTTTAGGGTGTCGTTGGTCGGTGCTATGATTGGTGAGAAAAACAAAACGTGTTTTATAAAGCTTTGTAGCATAGTCGAATTCCCTTTCGGTAGGCGAAACCCCCATATCATCTTCAGAACCATAACTTTTACCAAATATACCAAGGTATATACTGCATTGCTCTACTTCATGTAGATACACGCTGCTGACATTGGCATTTAACGCCGGTACTTTTTCGAAAATAAAAGGTTCGAAGAATTTAGCAAGCAGCACATCGTTAAACAAATATTCCCAAAGAAGCTGACGTTCCTCAGCAAATTCTTCTTGTACGCTGCTTATAAAAATACGAATCTTTTGCATTAATTTTTAATTATGGTATTCTAGTGCATATTTTTAAAAAAATCCACGGTGTCACTAGGTGTTTCCTCTGTTCGGCGTATGCTACATTCCGGCTTGACGGAAGCGTCCCCTCGTTCGGCGTAGCGTCTCTGTTCGGCGAATGCTACATTCCGGCTTGTCGGAAGCGTCTGTCGCTTCGTCGCAGTTAAAAGGAAAGCTCTGCTTTCCATATTTGTTTATTATTCAATTATTTATTTCGTCAGAATACTTTAGCGAAGGTTTAGGCAACGTAGTTCTGTTTTTTTTATGCTAATTCAGTGTTTTCTTTATCTCTTCAATAAATTCAACCATCTCATTCAACATAATTTCAACTTCTTGCTGAGTGAAACTGATGAATGCATCATAATCGCCTTTAGTTCTGTTTTGAAATGCGTTACGCAAAATCTTTCCGAATTTGGAATCTAATTTATTGGTTAGGATAAATTCTTTATTAAACCAGCCGATTAGTTGACCATGCTTGGATGTTTCAAAACTGTTTGCCAATGCTAAAGCAGTAAGTGAATAATACATCCCATAATAAATACGATTCACTGCAATTATTAACTTTTGATTTTTAACCAGAAATCTTGCCAATTCAATTGTTTCAAAAGCCTGCTGTAAACGATATTCAACCAGAGCATCTCTGTCTTTTTCGTCAATCATGCGTGAATCCCCTTCTCTAAGGCATTTACATAAATTGGTTGTTTGCCTCTTAAAGTTTTCAATTCCGATTCTCCCAGAACATGAGTATCAGTAACTATATTATATTTCAATTCAATTTCGTAGCTTAAGTCAGAAATTTCTCTTTCTGCTTTCCAATCAGCTTTTTGTTTTAGAATGACTAAGAAATCATAGTCAGAATCCTTTTTAGCCTTACCAGTTGTTCGAGAACCAAATAAAACAACATCTTTCAGATTATCCGAAAGATGTAGCCTTAAAAGTTGGCTGAAATCAGTTAGTATAACTTGATTGTTTGTATTCATATATATGCTTCATTGATATTTATTCTTTGTTATCTCTGTTCGGCGAATGCTACATTCCGGCTTATCGGAAGCGTCTGTCGCTTCGTCGGTGCTAAAAGGAAAGCTCTGCTTTCCATATTCAATTATTTATTCAATTATTTATTTCGTTAGAATTTTCTACTAATCGTTTATAACTCGTTACTTGCCTTTTAGAATATCTACCCAAGCTTTTAGAATGTCCACTTTAGTGTTTAGAATATCCACCCAAGCCTTTAGAATACTTACCCAAGCCATTAGAATATCTACCCCTGGTTCGGCGTATGGGACATTCCGGCTTGACGGAAGCGTCTTTGACTACGTCGGGTTAAGCTTGTCCCGATCTATCGGGAAAGGAAAGCTCGGGCTTTCCATATTCAATTATTTATTTCGTTATTTATTTCGTTAGAATCCTCTATCGAAGGTTTATAAACTATTATCCGAGACTTCCTCCCGCTTGGATAGATTTGTTAGCTATGTAATTTTATATTCCAATAACTTAAAGTCATCAATTAATTTTTATTCAAATAGCTCCTAAATTTCAAGAAAATGGATGAATTTAATTTCGTTCATTAGTTCGATGTTATGAAACGATATTTGATCGTATAATGTATGTACTTTTAATCTGGAAATGGTTTCCTGTTTAGTCAATATACCTGTTTCAAATAAAGATAAGGTTTTATACAAGGTATCATTCGCTACTGCCCCCATAACAATATCGAAGGAGTGTGCATCATTCATCTTTCTGTTGTTAACCACAAAGTCTAACCAGTGCTCATCGGCAAAATTAAAAACCTTCACCTTGTATTGTTCACTTTGAAGTAAATTGTCATCAAACTCATACTCGGTTACGAACGATTTTGCATCATTTCCTATCCTTCTTTGTTTAATCAAAGCCCATTTTCGGGCTTGCTCTAAATTGGTGGTAGTATAGAATCCTTTACCAAAGTCGAGCAAACGTTGTGAATCAAGAATAGTAGGATGTTGAATAACTTCAGTACTTCCGTGATATATTCTCATTTTCGGTGTTCAATAAAATCTTTTATATCAGCAATTAAATAGTTTTTACCTTGAGTATGTAACACCTCATAGCCTGAAGATAAATATTCAAACACATTTGTGTTTTTAAATTCATTTAATGCTACTTTGGCTGAAATGCCTGTGGCAGATCGATAGCTTTCCAGACAAAACAATTGAAAATGCTGGATTTTAGTTAGTTTGTTCATAAGTTCTTGAATCTTCGCCCTAAAAAAGATCACACAAAATCGGGATATTCCAATCTATTGGTTTGTTTTTCATTTTTTAGCATATCAAAAAGTTTTTCGGTGCTTAAATGCCAAATTTTAGTACTATCGTCAACTAAAGCAATATAAAGTTTTGATTCGTAAAGATACTGCAAAGCATCTACAAACTCTAATTTTTTAATTTCAATAATTAAAGATACTAAGTCTTGAACTTTTAGTTCTACAAAAGAGTCAAATTCAATTTCATTCATACTCGTTGTATATCATTTAACAGTATATGACCAGCAAAAAAATTACTCTGTTCGGCGTATGCTACATTCCGGCTTGTCGGAAGCGTCTGTCGCTTCGTCGCAGTTAAAAGGAAAGCTCTGCTTTCCATATTCAATTATTTATTCAATTATTTATTTCGTTAGAATTCTCACCTATCGTTTAGAAAGTCTTACTTGCCCTTTATAATGCTCAACTTGTCGTTTAGAACGTGCCAATTAGAGTAAATTATTAATTTAAACCCTTCAGATTGTCAGCTTTGGTAAGTACTTTAAGTTGATAACTTGCAATTTCAGCTATTTTTTTAAACCGGCTAACTTTATCAATATTTTCTTTTATCAATTCAGCATTATGAGTCTCTAAATTCGAAAGCACCGTCAGCTGATTAATGGTAGCAAAATCCCGGATATTTTTATTTTGCTTTGCCCATTCAGGATTAGCTTCCCGCCATTCTTTAGCTGTACAACCGAAAAGAGCAACATTCAATAAATCTGCTTCTTCGGCATAAACAATCCATTCGGTTTGTTTTGAATACTTACCATCCGGAATAATATGTTGTTGAATAGCATCGGTATGTATTAAATAATTGACTTTGGATAAAATACGTCTTGTATTCCATTCCAATTGGTTAGTTTCACTTTCAGCTTCTTTAAGTCGTTGATATTCTTTGATCAGATATAATTTAAATACCGGACTTATAGCTGAACCAAACTCGAATGCAATATCTTTGTGCGCATAAGTACCTCCATATCGCCCTGAACGCACATACATTCCAACCGCATTAGTTTTATCAATCCATTCACTCACACTTAATACAAAATTAGGTAATCCGGCATTCATTTTAAAGTGGTCAAATTCGACCACTTTAAAATTGGTATTAGACATTAGCTCCCAGGTACCAATAAATTCAAGTGTTGAACGAGTACGAATCCAGTTTTTATTACATCTGCCGCCCGTGAATCTCCTTGTTTAGCTTTAGCCATATCAGTTATACAAATGTAGTCGTCATCATTTAATGATATAACTGAGACAGAAACATCCTGAATATGCAAAGTTTTACTTTTTGATTTCATCGTTTTCAATCTTTGTTCGGCGTATGTTACATTCCGGCTTGACGGAAGCGACTGTCGCTTCGTCAGAGCTAAGCTTGTTATGGTTTATAGGGATAGTAAGTCTCCAGACCTACATATTCAATTTTTTATTCAATTATTTATTTCGTTAGAATTCTTGTTCTTCACACTGTGTATTAATGTTTATCAACTTGTTGCTTCAAGCTATTGTAAATTTCGTCACAAAACTGAATAAGAGTTTCAATTTCTGTTATTGTTGGTTTTCCTTGGGGAAGAAGCCCCAAGTCACCTGGATAACGTCCATCAATATATACTTCATTAATGATTCCCAACAAGTTTAATTCATTTTCTGATAGCTGTATATTTGCAGCAACTTGCAATCTAAACAAATCGTGTGATTTGATTGCCGGCTTTTCAATTTCTTCAATAACGGCTTTAAAACTTTTCTCCAAACATTGTTGACAATGAAAAGCAGCAAGGTTGGTAAGCCGGGAATCGCTTGCAAGCGTTTTTGCAGCAAGCAGATCATCTTCGGCTGCAGTAAACCAGTCGTTAGTTGTTTGCTTCATAAATAATAGTACCAGTACTTAAAATTTCATTTTTAAAACCACTGTTCAATTCAATGAATTTTTCGTACATGGGTTTAGTATGTACAATTAAATCAATATCAGTATTCTTTCTAATTGTATTAAGAGCTGAACTAATTTTCATCTTAATTTCCATTTTTTCAGCAAATGAAGCTGGTAAAAAATTATCATTAGTGACCACTAATAAATCAACATCACTATCTACTGTCTGAGTTCCTTTAGCATAAGAACCAAACAATATCACTTTGCTTACATTTGAATGAAGTAATGATATTTTTATTTGAGTAATTAGTTCGTTTTTTTCCATAGGGCAAATATACTGAAAAGGTATTTATTTTATAGCTGATTTCTTCCTTGTTCGGCGCATGCTACATTCCGGCTTGTCGGAAGCGTCTGTCGCTTCGTCGGTGCTAAAAGGAAAGCTCTGCTTTCCATATTTGTTTATTATTCAATTATTTATTTCGTCAGAATTCTCTACTAATCGTTTAGAACTCGTTACTAGCCTTTTAGAACGTCTACCCAAGCTTTTAGAATGTTCACTTTAGCCTTTAGAACGTTCACCCAAGCCTATAGAATGTTCACTAGAGTCTTTTTGAATGTTCTATCTTTCTTTTAGTCCTATTAGATATTAACTCTTAATTTTATTTTGTAAGTTCTGTTTTTTACTAAATCCGATATTCTCACTATCCAAAAGTCCTCGGTTGGGGGAACCAGCGGTCAGCGAAGCTAATTAAGATTATGCTAATTTATTAATCATTTCTATGGCATCAAGTTCAATTTTTGAAAAAGCAAACCATTTTTTCCCTAAATCTTTAAGCGAAGCACCCGCTCGGCTTTGCCGCTTGGCTTTGCCAAGAATATGATAAACTGTTTTATGATCTATAATAATAAATCTATCGTGCGATTTATTGAATGTTCTAACCTGTACCGTTGGATATTGGCAATTAAACCTTACTATATCAAGTTTTAGTTGTTCCGAGATAGAAGAAGTATATATTTTCACTTTAACCCCCACTCCTTTTTTTGAAAGTAGCACAAGTACACTATGGTCTATATAGTTATCTATCAATACAATTGTTGTTACTGCTGTTTCAATTATATCAGACACAAACTTATAGGCATCGAATATCTGACCATCATAGAAAATTCCTTCGTTAGGTGGAAGTTGAGTTTTAAGTTGAAAATCCACTTCATCTACTTTCTTTTTCAAATAAAACACATCCTTTTCAATTTTCTCTATGCGGTGATTAATGACATATCCTTTTAAAAGATACTCTTTCAACACCTTGTTTGCCCATAATCTGAATTGTATACCTCGCTGTGATTTGACACGATATCCAACAGAAATAATCATGTCTAAATTATAATATTCAACTTGATATATTTTTCCATCTGCTGCAGTTGTCGCAAAATTTGCGACAACTGAAACTGTTTTAAGCTCTTCTTTAAGAACATTATTGATATGTTTACCAACTGTTTTAATGTCCCTATCAAACAATAGTGCAATTTGTTGCCTGTTGAGCCAAACAGTTTCATTTTCAATCCTTACTTCGATTTGAAAATTTGTATTATCAATAGAGTTATATAAAACAATTTCGCCTTGTTCCATAACTTATCTTAATTCGTTTTAGTTCGTATAATTCGTATTAAATTCGTACTTATAAATTCGTGTAATTCGTTTTTTAAATTCGTTTAATTCGTATTTTCTCTGTTTGGCGTATGCTACATTCCGGCTTGACGGAAGACTCTCTGACTACGTCGGGTTAAGCTTGTCCCTGCTTGTCCCTCCCTGTCCCTGCCTGTCCCTGCCTGTCCCTGCCTGTCCCGATTTATCGGGAATTTATCGGGAATCTATCGGGAATTTATCGGGAATCTATCGGGAATCTTTCGGGAGTTTATCAGGAGTTTATCGGGATAGTAAGTCTCCAGACTTACATATTCAATTTTTAATTCAATTATTTATTTGGTTAGTATCCGGTTGTAGGCGTTTAAAGTGTGATCATCGCTCATTATAGTCCAACAATTGAATTCGCCGGAATTATACGGTGAATGTATACGATAGGTCCATAAATGGCAAATATTATAGCCATTTCTTTATAATTTAAACGTTTCGTGTTTGATCCGTATTGTAATAATTGCGGGCTTGAATAATAAGGAAGTGTATCTGCTAAAGCTGAGAGTTTTTTAATCTCGTCACGTAAACCAAAAATGTAGCGCTTTGATGTGATTGGTGCTTTGTATTTATACATAATCACATTAGATAAGTTTTCTAAATCATCATTGGCTCTATTAGAATAAATTACACTAAAATTTTTCATATCTTACGCATATCCACTCCGTAATGATTGCTCATTTTATCGATTATTTTATCCCATACCTCATCATGCGATAAAGCAGTACCGGTTATTAAGTCTTCGGGCAAAGGATATTCAATTTTGGCTACTTTCTTGTGTTTTTCAATTTCACGTACTAATTTACGTCCTGTTGGGCTGTCGATATTTATACGAGCTGTAACTTCCATAATTCTATGTTTTAAATTATATGAGCAAAGATAGTTGGTTTATTTTAAATAATGAATGTTCACCCAAGCTCTGTTCGGCTCTGTTCGGCGAATGCTACATTCCGACTTGACGGAAGCGTCTGTCGCTTCGTCGGGTTAAGCTTGTCCCGGTTTATCGGGATAGGAAAGCTCGGGCTTTCCATATTCAATTATTTATTCCGTTAGAATTTTCTACTAATCGTTTAGATCTCCTTGCTTGCCTTTTAGAACGTCCACCCAAGCTTTTAGAATGTTCTACTGGTCGTTTAGAAGATACAACTATTCGTTGATAACTGCATATTCCAAAAGTAATAATTAATAATCCTGAACTTTTATTAAAACGAAATTTCTTATAAACATAGCATTCTCAATTGCTTTCTTCATATGATAATTTTCGATTTGCATCTAATTAGGATATCTTACTTCGGAGGCATATATAGTCAAATCACTGCAAATTTTTATGATATTCTTAAATTCAACATCATAATTAGCCGAAGTTTCGCAAAGTTTCGCAAAGTACTACTAAATCGTGGGTTTTCTGCAATCGTCCGTTATTATATGCAATGTAGCCTTTAAGCATCTTTTCTGCACACTGTTGGCAATGATAACATACAATCTCGTATTTTTGGTTTCAATTGTCCCGAGAGTATTGTAACTGCTTCAAGGTCGTTTTCGGCATATTCAAACCAGAGTAAACCGTCTTTATTTTTATCCATAGTTTTTTTGACCTTCTGTGGAAATAATATATTCAAATGTAGATTGATTATTTTTCCGATTATTAAAATCAGCTGCATCACACACTAAAATATCAATAGGCATGGAAACATTCCCTAACAGCAATCTTCTGGCTTGCTGGGTAATTTCAATTTTTTTTCTTTCCTTTTAAATCAGCAACAACAAAAATATCAATGTCACTATCTTTATTCGCCGTATTATATGCATACGAACCAAAAAGATAAACTTGCTTAGCATCAATACCCGCTACAAGTATTGTCGAAATTTTATCTACTAATGTTTTTATTTTTTGGGTCATCGCTTCTCTCAATTATTACTTATTAACTACTAACTATTAACTATTAACTATTAACTATTTCCCGCTCACTTCTTCCTCATATCCATATCCCGACCCATACTTATTGCCATAACCATAGCCATATTTTTGTCCGTAACCATATCGGTTATTCGATTTTTTATAATCAGAAGCATTTAATACGAAATACATATTTTTTACTTTTTGCATTCTGAATAATTTTGTGGCATCTTCAATATTTCGTTTAGGCGTATATTCAGCCCGGACAACATACAAACTTATGTCAGCAAAACGATTTAAAGCAAAAGTATCAGATACTATATCCAATGGAGCAGTATCTAAAATGATATAGTCATATTCCTGTCTGCATTCTGCAATTAAATCATCTAACAAGGGAACAGACATCATTTCATTCGGATTGGGAGGTACAGGACCAGCCGTAATAATGGATAAATTAGGATGAACTCCGGAAGGACGAATTAATTTTTCTTTCCCCATATTTCCTGATAGATAGAGTGTAATACCTGTAACATTATTTATTCCAAGATACTCTGCCAGTTTTGGTTTACGAACGTCGAGCCCGATAATCAATACTTTTTTGGAAAGCATGGCTAAACTGATACCCAGATTAATAGATATAAATGTTTTCCCTTCGCCCCCTACACTGGAAACAACATTGATCACCTTTTTTTCGGGGGTATTCAGTACAAACAACAAGTTTGCCCGAAGCAGACGGAACATCTCCGTAAAGCGGTTGGTGCTATTATCCTGAATAATAATATTTCCGGTTTGCAGACTTTTGGGAATTTCACCCAGTACAGTAACCTCCGTCAGGGCTTCCAACTCATCTTTATTTTGTATCTGAAAACGCAATAGGTCAAGTATCGTAATAACAACAATCGGGAGTATAAAACCAATGAGTAAGGCAATAAATAATATTAATACTGATTTTGGGGATACAGGACTATCACCACCACTGGCTTTATCAATTAACTTGGCTTTTGGAACTACGCCCGACATATTCAGGAAATTTTGTTCTTTCTTTTGTAACAAAAATATAAAGAGGTTTTCCTTAATAATCTGTTGTCGTTTAATTTCGGTATATTCCCTTTCCTGACGTGGTATTTCTTTAATGCGCGTCGTATTTTCGCCGGATTTCAACATCAAATCCTGACGGGTAATTTGCATGCGTCGTTTTTCATTTTTCACACTGGCTTTCACCGTAGCAAACATGGCATCAATCTGGTCGGTCATGTCCAACATAGTCTGATTGGTGGGTGATGCCGTACGCGTAAGGCGTTTACGTTCCAGCAACAGCTGATTGTATTCTTCAATGACTTTAGTTAAACTCGAATTTTGCAAGCTGCCACTAAAGGGTAGTAATTGATTACGGCTATCCTTCTTATTAATATAGTCATCAATATCAGATACAATGGCTAATTGGATCTCTACATCCAGTCGGCTTTTTTCGAAATCGCCCGATTGTTTGATAAACAAATCGGCCTCCGATTTGATATCCGTTAAACCCTGAGTCTTCTTATAATTTTCCACTTTGCCTTCCACATCATCGAGTTCCTGCGTTAGCGAAACTAAGCGGTCGTTGATAAAAGTGCCCGTATTGGCTGATATCAGGTTTTGATCCCTCATATCTTCGCGATTATACACTTCAACCAACTTATTTAAAAAATCTTTGCCCAGTTTTGCATGAGTCGTATGAAAAGTCATATTAACTACCGATGTAGTTTTCGAAGTAACCTCAATACTCAAAGCTCCCAAATACTCCTTTACGATAGATGATGGGCTATAAATAGTTACATCTACAGAAGCAGGAAGAGTGGCAGTAATTAATTTTTTAAAATAAACTTTGCAGAAAGGCAATTGTACAACACTGTCGCGCGAGCTTCTGATAATTTCGAAGTTTTTCTTTTGATAAGTTCCCGTAAAAACATAACCGTCATGTGGTTTAAGAGTTACATTGAATTTAAACGATTTTTGCAGGGTATCTAATACGGCATCATCTACCCATACCAGAATGGGACTTTCTTTTCCATAAAGCAAGTGATCCCTGAAAATACCCTTTTCAGTATATTTGATATAAAGTGATAAATCGCGTATAACCTGTTCGGTCAGATTCGATGTTTTTAACACCTCGATTTCGTTATCCACATTGTTTTTCACATTGAATAAACCGAGACTTTTCATTTCAGTACCCATTTGGGCATTACCTCCTTTAGCATCGTCTTTAATCAATACCGTGGATCGGACTTCGTAAATAGGAGTCGTTTTTTTCAGATAAAGCACTCCCAGTATCAGACATAAAACTCCGGATGCCACAAACCATTTCCAATAAGATAAAAAATGAAAGAAAATACTGACAAAATCAATCGGTTTTTCTAAAACCTCTTCCTCAGAATCGACATAATTAGAATACTTACTCATAATATTTTTTATTCAGAATTATTTTTTTAATACCGTAAAAAGTAAACTTACCAGTGAAATACCGATGGATAATACCGAAATTCCAAATGATTCGGCCGCTCCAAAGCTGGCACCCCGTGCGCGGGAAATATTGGGTTCAACATACACCACATCATTTTGTTCGAGGTAATAAGCTGCCGAGTAGATGACATTCTCATCGTTCAAATTCACACTAATGGTTTTTTTGGAACCATCGGCATACTCACGCAGCACTTTTACATTATCTCTTCGGCCATAAATGGTTAGATCACCTGCATTGGAAATCGCATCCAAAATTGTCATGCGTTCATTCGTGCTAATGAATTTTCCCGGCCGATTTACTTCACCCAATACGTTTACGGAATAATTAGTAAAACGGATGGAAATAATGGGGCGTTCCTTGCTGAAGGAAGATTCCATTTTTTTCTGAAGTATACTCTCTACTTCTTTCAGCGTAAGTCCACCTACCTTGATTTTGCCAAAAACAGGAAAATCGATATTCCCGTCCACATCAACCAGATAAGTCAGTATTGCCGGTTGCGAAAGAACACTTTCTGTATTTGGCAAAACTATCGGGACTAAGAGATTGAACATGCGGGTAGTTAAGGGCTCGGAAGATGCTACCGTAATACTCAACATATCTTTTGGTTTAAGACGGGCTTCAAATAAAGTGCTGTTATGTTTTATAGAATCTGTTTTAGCAGATAGTTTTTGCAAATAGGCTATTTCCTTTACACCGGCGCATGAACTGAATAATATCAGCACCAGAAGTACGAATGCAGGAAGAATTGTTTTTTTGGTTGACATACTATATGAATGATAAATGATGAATGATAAATGATAAATGATGAATGATAAAAGGTCAATGCATCATGTTTATGGAGCTTGCGACTCCCGAGAATCGGGACCGTTTCCTTATTTCCTTATTTCCTTATTTCCTTATTTCCTTGTTTCCTTATTTCCTTATTTCCTTATTTCCTTGTTTCCTTGTTTCCTTATTTCCTTGTTTCCTTATTTCCTTATTTCCTTGTTTCCTTGTTTCCTTATTTCCTTATTTCCTTGTTTCCTTATTTCCTTGTTTCCTTATTTCCTTGTTTCCTTATTTCCTTATTTCCTTATTTCCTTATTTCCTTATTTCCTTATTTCCTTGTTTCCTTATTTCCTTGTTTCCTTATTTCCTTGTTTCCTTATTTCCTTGTTTCCTTATTTCCTTGTTTCCTTATTTCCTTGTTTCCTTGTTTCCTTGTTTCCTATACATGGCAAAGCCCCGCCAGTCCCACACCGGATACAGCTATTTAATTGAAAAAGAGATATTTATTTAGTTTAAAATTCTGCGTTTAGGGTTTATTCCAAACCAAAAACTTACTGCTTATTGTTCACTGTTCACTGCTTTTGGAGCTTGCGATGGCACATTCTTGGCAAGCCAATCGAAGATGCCGAGAAGCGGTAGCGGTAACCAACGGTCAGCGACCAACGGGAGATAAAGCCGAGCGAACTACGTTAATCTTCAATTCCGATCTATCGGAACATCCCGAGAATCGGGACTGTTTTCTACTTCCTCAGCACCTGCTCCGACTTAATCTTTACGGTCACGCCAATCTGTTCGAGTTTCAGAAACAGGTAATCACCACTTATTTTTTTTATTTTCCCCTTCACATCCTTCATCGGACCTTCACTTATAATAACCTCCTCATTTTCTACAAACTCACACTCTTTTCCTTTAGCATTCTCTAAAAAGTTTTTAATAGCTTCAATTTCATATTCCCTTACCAGTGCAGGTTGTCGGTTATAAAAAACAATTCTGGAAATTCCAGGAATTTTTGTCAATTCACGCAATATCTCATCCGAAGTCTTTACAAAAATGTAAGAATTGAACAAGGGTACCTCCACCATTTTTATTCGGTCCGACCAGCGCCTTGGCGTAAGATGAAGTGGCAAATAAGTCTCTATTTCCCTGGCTTTTAATCGCTTTTCAACCTGAACCTCAGCCCTTGACGCTGTATAAAGTACGTACCAACTCACAAAACAATTATATATTTAAGATATTTATACTAAACTATTATTAAGGCTTTGCTGTTTACTGCTTACCGCTTACTGTTTACCGCTTACTGTTTACTGCTTGCTGCTTGCTGCTTACCGCTTACTGTTTACTGTTTACTGCTTACTGCTTACTGTTTACTGCTTACTGTTTACTGCTTACTGTTTACTGCTTACTGTTTACTGCTTACTGTTTACTGCTTACTGTTTACTGCTT
>CAIUTB010000036.1 GCA_903901975.1 uncultured Bacteroidales bacterium | reverse complement strand
TGAATCAAATATGGCAAAAGGCTGGATTACCGCAGAAGATGCAGCAAAAGCCCGCGAAATAAAGACAACGGTCATTGCAGAAAAATCTGCGACTTTACCTGAACAGAAAGTAAACAATATTGCCGCTGGACGTATGGCGAAATTCTTCAAAGAATATACCCTTCTAGAACAAAAGTACGAAGGAGGAAGTGAAGAAGCCGGAAAAATAACAGTAAAAGAACTGCTTGCAAAAAAACATTTAACCTGCGTCGCATTTAAGCGTGTAACGTTGAATCAGGAATAAAAAATAGTTGACAGTTGTAATTTGACAGTTGACAGTAATTTAAAAACCTTCCGATTTATATCGGAAGGTTTTTTGTTTCTGTTATTCTGCCTTAATCTCGACAAAATGTGTTATTTTTGCAGTAGAAACAATTATTATCGCGATGTAAAATTACTATATGCATCGCGAAGCAAATATCATTTTTTTGAATGAATAGAAAAGTAAGAGTGCGTTTTGCACCAAGTCCAACCGGACCACTTCATATTGGCGGCGTTCGTACCGCTTTGTACAATTACCTTTTTGCAAAAAAACACGGTGGAGATATGTTGCTCCGCATTGAAGATACAGATTCTGCTCGTTTTGTGCCCGGAGCTGAGGAATATATTGTGGAAGCACTGAGCTGGTTAGGAATAACTATAGACGAAGGAGTAGGAGCGAAGTCGGTTGGAAAACATGCACCCTATCGTCAGAGCGAACGGAAAGCTATATATCGTAACTATGTTGACCAGTTACTCGAAGCCGGATTGGCATACATTGCTTTCGATACACCTACTGAGTTGGATGCAAAACGTGTGGAAATTGCTAATTTTCAATATGATGCAAGCACACGTGGATTGATGAAAAACTCATTGACCTTATCAGCTGACCAAGTCAAATCACGCATCGAAAACGGAGAGCAATATGTCGTTCGTATTAAAATTGAGCCAAACGAGGATGTAAAAGTTCAGGATTTAATTCGAGGCGAAGTGATAATTAATTCTTCGATAATTGATGATAAAGTTCTATTTAAATCGTCTGATCAATTACCTACCTACCATATGGCAAACGTGGTTGATGACTATTTGATGGAAATTTCACATGTAATTCGTGGAGAAGAATGGTTGCCATCAGCACCACTACATGTGTTGTTATATCGTTACCTTGGTTGGACTGAATCTATGCCACAGTTTGCGCATTTGCCATTGTTGCTTAAACCTGATGGTAACGGAAAACTTAGCAAACGCGATGGCGATCGATTGGGTTTCCCGGTTTTTCCGTTAACCTGGAAAGACCCAAAAACTAGTGAAACCTCATCAGGTTATCGTGAAGCAGGTTATTTCTCTGAAGCAGTAGTCAATTTCTTATCATTATTAGGCTGGAATTCAGGAACTGAACAGGAAATTTTCTCGATGAAGGAACTTATCGACCAATTTTCACTCGATCGTGTAAGCAAAAGTGGTGCAAAATTCGATTATGAAAAAGGTAAATGGTTCAATCATAAATATTTGCAAAGTAAATCTGTAGAGGAAATTGCTGGTTTATTTCAACAGATTTTGATTGATAAGGGTATTGTTGTTGAATTAGAAAAAGTACAAAATATAGTTTCATTGGTTCGGGAACGTGCTAATTTTGTAAACGAATTATGGACACAATCATCGTTCTTTTTCAAAGCACCTGACAGTTATGATGAAAAAACTGTTCAGAAACGCTGGAAAGCTGAAACGCACGAACAAATGTTAGAGCTTTGTGAGGTTTTGTCGGGCATAGAAATTTTTTCAGCCAAAAATACTGAAGAGATTGTAAAACAATGGATTAGCGATAAAGAATATAATCTTGGTGGAGTGATGAATGCTTTCCGCTTATCGGTTGTTGGTGAATCGAAAGGTCCACACATGTTTGATATTACTGCTGTTATCGGAAAAGACGAAACAATTAAACGTTTAAAAAAAGCTGTTGAGATTTTAGGTTGATTTTACAACAAAACTATGCAAAAACGCCATACCGATCCACTTCGCTATTTGAATGAACAGATTCTCAGCACACAGAAGCATATTGTGCCGTTTATTGAGTCGTCGAAACCAATTACTGCCGGAATGCAGGTACTTGAAATTGGTTGCGGTGAGGGTGGAAATCTGAAACCATTTTTGGATTTGGGATGCATTTGTACAGGTGTGGACTTCAGTACTCCCAAAATAGAAAAGGGAAAAGCTTATTTTTCCACTCATCCCAATGCAGCCAATATAAATCTCATAAGCGACGATATTTACAAGATAAAGGAATTTCAGGCAAAGTTTGATCTTATTATCGTTCGAGATGTGATTGAGCACATTCACGACCAGGATAAGTTTTTGGGACTGATGAAAACGCTAATGACAGCAAATGGAGTTGCTTTTTTTGCTTTTCCACCATGGCAAAATCCATTTGGCGGACACCAGCAAATCTGCGAAAATAAGATTCTATCTGCCCTGCCATATTATCATTTATTACCTGTGCCACTTTACAAAGCTATACTTAAACTATTTGGCGAAAAAGATGGAAAGATAGGCAGTTTATTAGAAATTAAAGAAACCGGAATAAGTTTGGAACGCTTTGAAAAACTGGTAGCCAAAAATGGCTATAAACAATTGCAAAGAACATTATATTTCATTAATCCAAATTATGAAATCAAATTCGGATTGAAACCGAGAGTTCTTTCGGGTGTTTTTGCCATTCCGTATCTTCGCAATTTTATGACAACTTGCGGCTATTATCTTATTACAATTCAATAAGTTGTGAAGAAAGTACTTATCATAACATATTACTGGATTCCGAGCGGTGGTGCCGGTGTCCAACGTTGGGTTAAGTTTACAAAATACTTACGCGATTTTGGCTGGGAACCTATTATTTATACTCCCGAGAATCCCGAATTTCCATCGATTGATACTTCTTTTGAGAAAGACATTCATGCTGATATACAGGTGATTAAAACTCCAATTTGGGAACCATATACTATTTACCGGAATCTTACAGGAAAGAAAAATCAGCCCTTAAATGCCGGATTTATTTCTGAAAACAAGAAACAAGGCTGGAAGGACAAACTCTCCATTTGGATTAGGGGAAATTTTCTGATTCCTGATCCACGTCGATTTTGGATTAAACCGTCTGTTCGTTTTCTGTCTACTTATTTGACTCAAAATCAAGTCGATGCGATTATTACAACAGGACCTCCACATTCCATGCATTTGATAGGTTTGGGCTTAAAAAAGAATTTTCCTACTTTGCCATGGATAGCCGATTTTCGCGACCCGTGGACTAATATTGATTTTTATAAAGATTTGAACTTGTCATGGGTTTCCGACAAAATACATCATCGTTTAGAAAATAAAATTATACAATGTGCTGATAGTATTGTAGTTGTGTCGAATGGAATGAAAGATGAATATGAGTTGATGAAACCCAAACATATTCAGGTGATTACGAATGGTTACGATGATTCAGATGTTCTGAAAGTGTCGGTCGAGTTGGATAAGAAATTCTCTATTTCACATATTGGAACATTGAATGCAGCTCGTAATCCTAAAATTGTTTGGAAGGTTTTAAGCGATATTTGTGCTGAAAATGCTGATTTCAAAGCTGATTTACAAATTCAGTTGGTGGGGAAAGTTGATTTTTCGGTGATGGAGGATATAAAAAATAGGGGTTTGACTGGTAATTTGCTTAAAATTGATTATTTGTCTCATTCTGAAGCTATTGCCAAGCAACAATCGTCACAGATTTTAATGCTATTAATAAACAATTCCGGAAATGCCAAAGGTATTCTGACGGGTAAGTTTTATGAGTATCTGGCTGCTAAGCGTCCTATTCTGGCCGTTGGTCCTACCGATGGTGATGCTGCAAGTGTTTTGAATCAAACCGGAGCAGGTAAAATGGTTGATTTTGAAGATGAAAAAGCAACAAAGGAGGCAATTTTAGATTATTATACCCGTTTTAAAGCTGGTTCGCTAAAAGTTGAATCAACTTCTGTTGAACGTTTTTCGCGTCGTTCATTAACCGCTGAATTAGCCAATTTATTGAATACTTTATGAAGAAAATTATAACAATAGTTGGAGCACGTCCACAATTTGTAAAAGCAGCCACATTGAGTCGTCAGTTTACATTGTTAGGTATTGAAGAGTTAATAATTCATACAGGACAGCATTTTGATGCCAATATGTCGGAAGTATTTTTCGAAGAGATGGAAATTCCAAAACCTGCTTATCAGCTTGATATACACGGACTAACACATGGTGCAATGACTGGGCGAATGCTTGAAGGAATTGAAGCCATTCTTTTGAAAGAAAAACCTGATGCTGTGTTGGTTTATGGTGATACTAATTCCACATTAGCTGGTGCTTTGGCAGCAACTAAACTTCATATTCCTCTTATTCATGTCGAAGCCGGGTTACGGTCATACAACATGGAAATGCCGGAAGAAATTAATCGAATTCTGACAGACCGAATTTCTAACATCTTGTTTTGTCCAACAGACACCGCCGTGAATAATCTGAAACGTGAAGGTTTTGAAAATATGCAGGCTCAGATTATTAAGAACGGTGATGTAATGCAGGATGCAGCTATTTATTATGCAGCCAAAGCAGAACAAAAATCAGATATTTTGAGTAAAATCAATTTACCAAAATTCGTTTTGGGAACAATTCACCGACAGGAAAATACCGATTCTCCTGAAAATCTGAGAAATATTATTTCCGGGCTAAATGAAATTAACCGTAATACTTCAGTTGTAGTTCCAATTCATCCACGTACCCGTAACATTTTGGCTCAACAAAATATCGTTCCAGAGTTTAAACTGATTGATCCTGTTGGTTATTTTGATATGATTATGTTGCTGAAAAACTGTGAATTAGTGATTACCGACAGTGGTGGTGTTCAGAAAGAAGCTTTTTTCTTTGGGAAGCATTGTATCACTCTACGTGAACAAACCGAATGGGTTGAATTGGTTGAAAATGGATTCAATATTTTAGTGGGAAGTGATGCAGTTAAACTGGCAGCTGCTTATGAGTTTTTCAAAACCAAAAAATCTGATTTTTCTGTTGATTTATACGGAAAAGGGCATGCGGCAGAATTTGCTGCTCAAGAAATTTTAAATTTTATAGCTTAATATTTATGTCGGAAAAATTAGAAATAGGCTATTTTAAGGCAAATCGCTACGAAATGTTGGCATTTATACCCGAAAATGCTAAACGAATATTGGAAGTTGGTTGTGGTGAAGGTGCGTTTTCAAAAGGTTTGAAGAGAGAAGATCGCGAAATGTGGGGTGTTGAGATGAATCCAACAGCAGCAGAGAAAGCAATTGATGTTTTCACCTTTGTGCTGGAGGGTGATTTTAACAGTATTTATGACAAACTACCTAAGAATCACTTTGATTGTGTCATTTTCAATGATGTGTTGGAGCACATATATTCTCCTTGGGATACAATTAAAATGGTGAAATCATTACTTTCGGCAGATGGAGTTTTGGTTAGTTCCATTCCCAATTTTCGATATATGTCAAACTTAATTATTGAAATTTTATATCATGGTGAATTTCAATATCGGGTTGAAGGTGGAATTTTAGATGATACGCATATACGTTTTTTTACTACCAAAAGTATTTGCAGGATGTTTCGTGAACAAGGTTACGAGATTGTAGTTCATAAAGGAATTAATTCCGACACAAGACTGAAGGCGAAATTGTTTAATATTCTGACTTTTGGCTTTTTCAACGATGCAATGTATAAGCAATTTGCCACAGTTGCAAAAATACGCAACTAAAAACATTAAAATGGAGATTGGAAAAAAAGATATAGCATGGAATTTTATTGGAACAATCATGAGGGTTGCTTCAGGAGTCATTTTAATGCCACTTGTATTGGTTCAACTTTCAAAAGCTGATGTCGGTTTGTGGAACATATATATTCAATTGGGAGGGTTGGCTTTATTACTCGATTTTGGATTTATGAACTCATTTGGAAGGAATATAACCTATATTTTCAGTGGTGTTAAGGAACTTAAACCCGAAGGTTATGCATCGGCTGATTATACTGACAAGACAATAAGTTATGACTTACTTAAAAGCGTAATAAACGCAATGCGTCGCTATTATGGCATTATAGCACTTGTTTTTTTTGGTCTTTTTCTGTTAGTTAGTCCATTGTATTTGAGCAAAATACTTATAGGTTATACCGGAGATAAATCTACGATCTGGATATCGTGGTTTATCTATGGTTTCTTGGTTGCATACCAACTTTATACCTATTATTACAGTTCGTTGCTGTCAGGAAGGGGTATGATTAAGAAACTACAACAAATAATTGTTGTGGGGCAAATGTGTCGAATACTGACTTCCTTGCTTTTTTTGTTTCTTGGATTTGGTATTGTAGCGTTGGTAATCGGGCAGCTGGTTAGTGATGTAGTCAACAGGGCATTATGTTATATGGCATTTTATGATAAGGACTTACGCCAACATCTGAAGAATGCAGTTGTTACTCCGGTTGCGAATGTAATGAAAATAATGACTCCCAATGCAATAAAAATTGGAATTACAACCTTAGGTTGGTTTTTAACCACAAAAATAGTTATTCTGGTAGCACCTTTATTATCGATAACACTGCCAACTGTTGGTTCGTATGGTACAACTTTGCAAATGATTAATCTCATTATGTCGCTCGGTACTTTATGGTTTGCTACCTTTTACCCCAAAATGACGCTTTACAGAGTAAATGACAAAGAATCTGATTTAAAACGAGTATATATTAAAAGCCAACTGGCAATGTTTTTTGTTTTCATTGTATGTGGTGCGGGCTTAGTTCTAATTGGTCCTGTTTTTCTGAAACTAATTGGCAGTAAAACTCAATTGCTTTCGTCGATGATGATAATTATTATGTTATTTTTCGCATTATTAGAATCAAATTATGGCATTGCTAATTCATTTATTTTAAGTGGGAATGAAGTTCCATACATGAAATCAGCCATAATTACAGGCATTTTCTCATCTACTTTGCTTCTTGTTTTGTTGAAATTCACCACATTGTCAACATGGGCAATGATTTTAGCACCCGGTATAGCCGCTTCGCTTTATCTTTACTGGAAATGGCCATTGGTAGCTGCTAAAAAATTAGCTTTGCATCCAATCGATTATTATAAGGTAGCTATTCAGACAATTAAAGAATTAAAATGAAATTACTGGCAGTCGTTTCAACTTATTTTCCCGACCTGGAAGAACTTGAACGGAATATACTTTCGTATCTTCCATGGGTGGATTATTTAATTATTTGGGAAAATACAGCCAAAGAAATGAGCAATATTGAAAAACTCATTTACAAATTAAACAACTCCAAAATAGAACTTCGAACAACCGGCAGAAATGAATTTCTGGCTTATCCATTTAATGAATGCATAAAATGGGCTGAAAAACAAGATTTTACACATATTTTGACAATGGATCAGGATAGTAGTTTTGTGGATAATCAATTCGAAGAATATAAAAAACTGATTCAGGAGAATGGTTCTGACAATATTGCCATTTATGCATCAACAAAAAATCATTCAGATAAACCTGTTGAAAAAATGATTGATATTGATAATGCAATTACATCCGGTTCAGTTTATAATTTAAATATATTCAATAAGATAGGTTATTTTGCTGAAGATTTTCTGATTTATATGATGGATATTGAATTCGGTTTCAGGGTTAAAAAAAACGGTTTTCGCATTGTGTGCTTTCCTGAAATCAGTTTAAATCATGAAGGTGGATATGCACGCAAAACTTCAACAGGATTAGTTGTTAGTAATTATTCAGTTCAAAGCACCTATTATATCATTCGCAATACACTTTTGACCTGGCGGCTTTATCCCGAGAATTATAGGTTGAATGAAAAACTAAGTTTTATTCGCTATAAGGTTATTTACAGGGCAATAAAACTGGTACTTGAGAAGGATTTATTCCGAAAATTCAGGGCAATTTTTATTGCACTTGTTCATGGAGTATTTAATAAGTCAGGTAGATTTGATCTGTAATTTCCAAAATTAAAAATAATTTCATGCAAATCTGTTTTTACTTTCCATCCCTTAAAAACGACCAGAATAATGCAATTTTCGGGAGTATGTATTCAAGCTTTTTCAAACAACTGGAAGTAAAGGGAATAAATGTAAAGTTCACTACAGATTTAGCAGATATTGAAGGAGATATTTTGGTTGTTAGCATTGGTAGTGGTGGAGAACCATTAGCTGCAAAAGCTATGCACAGGTTTAAAGGACCGGTAATACTTAGCGTTTACAATGCTTACATTTGTTTTTACAGATCATTTCTGAAACGCTGGAAATCAAGAATTTTATTTGCTTATAATCCTGATTTTGCCACGTTGAATTTCGAAAAATATAATTCAGTGGGAATTCCATATTATCATTTTCCTTTTGGTAGTGATGAACATATTTTTAAGCCATTAGATATGCCTAAAAAGTATGATATCGCCTTTTTGGGAAATGCAGACAGTGGTTTTGGTAGGGAAAAATATATCGAAAAACTGATTGAGTATGCTCAATCCAAAAAACTGATGGTGTTTTTGGCGGGTGTGGGTTGGGATAAATTTGGATTTCCCTACCGAATTGTAAAACATGGTTCCGAAACCAATTTAATTTACAATGAATCAAAAGTATGTGTGAATATTCATAATGACCGTCAGTTTGCAGGTATTGATAAAGAAATGGATGCTAATAATCGTTTGTTCGACCTTGCCATGGCTGGATGTTGTCAGATTAGTAATGGCGAACAAGTGGTAAGTAAATATTTTGATAAAAATGAAGTCGTAGCTGCCGACAACCCTGAAAAGTGGATTGATTTAATAGATTACTACCTTAAGAATGAAACCGAACGGATAGGATTAGGTTTAAAAGCTCGTGAAAGAGCTTTTAAAGATCATAACTGGGAGAAACGGGCTACAGAGTTCATTGCTGTTATTAATGAAAATTACGCCGACTACATAAAGAGAAATAAGAAGATTAATTTTTTAGTTACTTTCTTCCGTTATCTGGATCAGTTTATTGTGCCAACATACTTGTTTAAAGAAATCAGAATCATTCGACTGATACTTATAAAGTTTGGTTTTTATACAAAAAAATAAACAACTAACTACTATTTATACAACATGAAGGTATCTATCATAATGCCCACATATAATGATGAAAAGCACATAGCATCATCAATTCAATCTGTTCTTAATCAGAGTCATACTGATTGGGAATTACTTATCATGAACGATGGGAGTAAGGATAATACAGAGTTGGCCATTAACAGTTTTGATGATTCGCGTATAAAATATTTTTGGCAAGAAAATAAGGGTCAGTTAGTCGCTTTGAATAACTTATGTCCTTATATTACGGGTGATATTGTATTGATGCTGCATTCTGATGATAGATTGTACTGCAACGATACACTTGAAAAAAACCTGATTCATTTTGCTGATCCGAAGGTGGATGGATTATATGGTGATTTACATCAGTTTTTTGATTCAGGAAAACCAGATGAAATTGCTCCGGCACCCCAAAATATGGATCAGTCAGCAGTTTATAAATTAATTACATTTTTGGGGTCTAATATAATTTTTGATCATTTCTTTGTTAGACGTGACAAGTTTGAGAAGAATGTAAAATACAATTATTTTCAATACTATATGCCTTATTGGTTGAACTTCACAGAAAGTAATGTTACAAGCCTGAATTTGAAATATACTGACTATCCCTGGTATCATTATCGGGTTTACGATCAAAACTATACCAATTCTATAATTGGTAATTTTGAAGTCTATTTTACCCGTTTCCGTTCTATTTTATTTCTTTCACAATATCTTACAGTACCTTTTCCTCTCATTCAGAAAGAATTATTGAGAAAATATAAATTTCTTGGTCCTGTATTTCACAAAAAGGCCAGCAATAAGCACATAGCAAAATGTTATGAGGCCAATATTAGAAGTATGAAAAGTAGAACTGAGAATGCTTATACTGCTTATTTTGAAAAACTAGTTGACTTTTATAACTCAGGTTCAAAAAGAACTCTTACACTCAACGCCGAAATAGAAATTAGCTATCAATCGTGTGAAGCACGTAAATTCTACAATGATCAGATTAATAATACATTACAGCCGCTTGTTGCTGAGATTATAAATAATCTTACTGAAGGTTTCCAAACAATTTTAGTGCATAACGAGCAAGAGAAATTAATGTTGATGGAATTACTGCTCGTGCTTTGCATCAGAGCAGAGGTTCAAGTTCAGAAATCAAATTCGGATAATAAAAACAACATTTCCTAGCTACTATACACTCATAACCATATATTTTTTATAATTATTGCAATCAGTGAAACAGGAAAGAAACATATTAATTGACGTATTGAAAGGTTTTGCCATTTTGTTGGTAGTGCTGGGACATTCGCTTCAATATAATATGCCGGGTAATTTTGACAATAGTCTCATATTCCGGATAATTTATTCGTATCACATGCCCTTTTTTATGTTTTTGAGTGGCTTTGTTAGTTTCGGATCATTTGATGGAAGCACAACTAAGTTAACCAAACGATTCAAATCATTAATTATCCCGTTTTGGTGTTGGTTTGTAATTTCGTATGCATTTTCGTGGTTAATCTTTTATCTGAGAGGTGGGAGTGAACCTGCTTTTCTGAAGTCAATTGTAGAAATCTTGAAATCCCCCGATCATGGATTGTGGTTTCTTTGGGTATTGTTTTTAAATATTTTAGTATTA
This sequence comes from uncultured Bacteroidales bacterium, assembly GCA_903901975.1. Lineage (GTDB taxonomy): Bacteria > Bacteroidota > Bacteroidia > Bacteroidales > Paludibacteraceae > Paludibacter. Next base: position 16,633 of record CAIUTB010000036.1, on the reverse strand, counting down.
TTTGCGTCATTGAAAATTACCAGCAAATATGAGGAAATTGTTTTGTTGGCTTTCTTTGTATTGATAAACATATTTGTGCCACTAACCGGATTTACCATATTAGGAATGGCAGCTCTTTCAAAATTGTTGTTGTTTTTTTCTATAGGTTATATCCTCAATAAACATGCTTCAAAACTGAAAAAATCATTGTCCATTACAGGCTATTTATCATTAATAATCTATCCTGTTATAGTTAGTTTTTGGTCACGCTCCGGAGTCCCTACATTTGCTGAACATATAGTATTAGCACACTCCTTAAAAGCAGGAATTATTTGGATTTATAATCAAGCTGTTCCACTTGCAGGAATTCTTGCAACTTATAAACTGTTTGATTTAATTGTGAAATACGAATTTATATTGAAAAATTCACTGATATCACTTGGCAGAATATCGCTTGAAATTTATTCTACTCATTTCTATTTCTTTGCCTTTACCTATCTATTGGTCTTTATTCCTTTGGATTTCCGTATTTTAGTTACTTTTTTTGTGACTTTGGTGGGGACTTTATTCATTCAATGGCTATTGAAGAAATCAGCCTGGTTGTCATTCTTGCTTTATGGAAAACCATTGCTATAAAGTTTCGTAGACCGAAGCAATCTCTTTCCCAATTCTTTCATAGCTGAACCGACTTTTTACACTATCAGCAATTTTTTTTCGATTGAAATCAGTTTGAATCAGTTTCTCAATTCCTGATACCCAACTTTCAACATTATTCCCGCAAAGAATTCCGTTAGAATCATTGATTAATTCCGGCAAACCACCAACATTTGAACAAATAACGGGTGTGCCGGTCATTAATGCTTCAACAATCACAACACCAAATGTTTCAATAGTGCTGGCATGAATAAAATAATCTGTTTTTTGAAGTATTTCTGCAATTTTTTCTTTGCTTAAAAAACCAACAAAATCAGCATCTAAACTAACTGATTTACAAAGATAAATTAATTCGTTGACCCGATTTCCTTCGCCTACCATTGTTAGCTTAATTTTTTTGGATGTTTTTTTCTGAATTTCAGCCAATGCTTGAATAAAAAGCTCCGGTTTTTTATCCGGATTTCTTTTGGTGGTCCAGGTTGCAACCGCACAAAATGAAATTTCATCGCTTCTTGATGACTTTTCTTTGAAATCGAAAACTTTGTTACTAATTACATTAGGTATTACTTCAAATTTATCACTTTTAAAATTAGGTAATAAACGAAGTATATTTCCTTTCAAAAACTCTGAAACAGCTAAAATCCTATCTGCTTTTTGGTATGATCTTTTAGCCAAAAATGATAAATAGGGCTTATTGAGTACACCTTTAATTTTACTCCAGTGTTCGGTAATTATGTGTGGCTTCTTAAGTTTCCGGGAGAAATAATCCCCAATCATTCCGGCAGGAAAAATAACATTTGAATGAATGATATCAGGAGTAAAATACGGTTCAATATACTTTTCAAAGTACCAAAAGGAAATTCTACTCTGCAAGGGTACTAAATGGTAAATTATATCACGCATTTTTGTTTGAATAATAATCTCAAAGGTACGGATACCCGACTCATCAATATATTCACGATGTGAAGACTTAAAAAATACATCTGATCGATGCACAACTATAGCTAAAACACGCAAATCGGCTGTTGTAGTTTTTATAGCTCTGGCGTGTTCTTTCACAAAAATCCCATAATTGGGATTTAAGGGTGTAGGATACCATGAACTTATAAATAGAACTTTCATTTTAGTTGCATTATTAAAGTTTTAACCAATTATCAGGTATTAAATCATAAGTAGAGGCCGTATATTCCAGATTTTTAAACCATTGCTTAGGAGTAATTACTATCTTTTCTGCATGTTGGTTTAGCCATGCTCCCCACCAGCTAAATGAGCTGTTTGCGCATATATTGTGTTTGCAATAACTCATTAATACCATATCCATGTACGATTTTTCTCCCTGATTATAAGTCACAATGGATTTATCAATATCTAAAACCCCGAAGTTTTTAGATATCCACTCTATATCATTGCTGAAAATATAAAACCTAGGATTTTCAACTTTCTGTTTTATCAATTCGATAGCTTGTTGATAATAATTTATTTCTAATAAATTAAAGGGGCTGTTTTGATAGTCACCACGGCGAACATGAACCGATATAGCATTCTCTGCTTTGATTTGAGCAATAAGTTCTTGATTTTGTACATTCGGCTGATCCTTCAATGTAAAAGCCGTTACAAGTTCCTCTTTTATATTCGAGAAGTATTTTTCAGTTTGAAAATAGCCATAAAGATAGCTGCAATCTTTAAGTTGTTCAATTTGGGATTCAAAACGAAATTTCTGCTTTTCGAAATAATAATGATTTCCCTTCAATAAACGGAACAGCTTGTATTTCAGCAAATCAACTTTAGTACAGTTCCATAAATCTGGCACAAAATTCCGAACTTCTGTCAAATTTGCAGTTTTTTCATGAATACTGAAAATATTCAACTCATAATCCCGAACTGTAAAATTCTCACGTTCAGACTTATCTGCAAGAAAAGACACATCCAGTTTCAATTCTACACCAAGTTTTGCAGCTAAAGCTTTTCCACAGGCATATTGAAACATTTGATTTCCTAATCCTCCAAAAATACTGACAATTATCATACTTAGTGCATTACTTAGCTTTTATTACGTCAAAACCCTGTCCATAAACTCCAATTGCTGACGATTGCGAAATAAATGCATTAGGATCGATTTCTTTTACAATTCTAAATATTTTTACCGATTCATTTTTTCGGGCAATAACGGTAATTACTTTCACCGGTTCTTTTGAATACCAACCCATTCCGTCTAAAATAGTTACACCTCGGTGCACATCAATATTTATTCTGTTAGCAATAGCTTCATAATCTTTTGAGAAAATAAAAAACTGAACAGATTGGCGCACACCATTTATTACCATATCTACCGCTAATGTGGTTATTGTCATGGCAGTAAGTCCATAGACAATTCGTTCCAAACTCCCAAATTTAAAGAAATACGATGAACAAATTATCAATACGTCACAATAAAGCAGAATTCTGCCAAGTGTTATATTTCGATATTTGTTAACTACTTTCGCAATAATATCAGTCCCTCCAGAGCTACCGTTTGACAGAAAAACGATACCAATTCCAACACCTCCAAGTCCTCCACCAAGAACACATGCCATGAAATTATCATCGACACCTACAAAAGTGCCGGGTACAGCTTGCGGCAAAACTGAAAAGAATAACGTGAGCACTCCGACTCCATACATGGTTCTCAGACTGAATTTGAGCCCCACAGTTCGAATGGCAATAATCAATAAAAGGGCATTGATTACAAAATAAGTGAGTGAAATCGGAATTCTGGTAGAATAATAAATGATAGCAGCAATACCGGTTGCACCACCACCTGTTATGTGATGAGGCAAAAGGAAAGCTTTCCACGCACCGGCGTACATAAACAAACCAAATGCAATGAAAATGTATTCACGGATATCAATCCAGCCTTGTTTGGTAATAGATTTTAGATTCATAGTCGCATGACTTTAATCATTAAATAACGATATTCACAATTTTTCCCGGAACAACGATAATTTTCTTAGGCACTTTTCCTTCCAGATATTTCAGAGTTTGTTCATTAGCCATGGCTGTTTTTTCAACATCTTCTTTACTCATAGTTGCGGGAAGTTCCAGCATAAAGCGGACTTTTCCATTGAATGAAATTGGATATTTCACTGAACTTTCAAGCAGATATGCCTCGTTACAAACTGGGAATTGAGCATCACAAACAGTTTCTTCATTTCCCAAAATGTGATAAAGCTCTTCAGCAATATGGGGAGCAAAAGGTGCCAATAGAATTGAAAGAGGTTCAAGTATTGCCTTTTTATTGCATTTAAGCGTAAATAGCTCATTTACACATATCATAAAAGCCGAAACAGATGTGTTGTATGAAAAATTCTCTATGTCAAAAGTAATTTTCTTGATGGTTTTATGCAATGTCTTTAGTTCATCGGTCGATGGGAGCTCGTTGGTGACTAAAAGATTATCATCTTTATAGAAAAGACTCCACAGCTTTTTCAGAAAACGGTGGACACCATCGATTCCATTTGTATCCCAGGGTTTTGATTGTTCTAACGGACCGAGGAACATTTCGTATAAACGCAAAGTGTCAGCACCATATTTTTCAACTATATCATCCGGATTTACTACATTGTACATCGATTTTGACATTTTTTCAACTGCCCAACCGCAATGGTATTTACCATCTTCTAATATAAATTCGGCTGTTTTGTATTCAGGAATCCAGTTTCTGAATTTTACTGTATCTAAAATATCATTTGAAACAATATTTACATCAACATGAAGTTGAGTTGTTTCGTATTGATCTTTCAGGTTCAGCGAAACAAATGTGTTTGTGTCTTTTATTCGGTATACAAAATTACTTCGTCCCTGAATCATTCCCTGATTTATCAGTTTTTTGAATGGCTCTTCTTCACAAATCAAGCCTAAATCAAATAAGAATTTATTCCAAAATCGGCTATAAATCAGATGACCGGTAGCATGTTCCGTACCACCAATATACAAATCCACATTGCGCCAATATTGATTAGCTTCGGGGCTAACAAGTGCCTTGTCGTTTTTTTGGTCCATATAGCGCAAATAATAGGCTGAAGAACCGGCAAACCCGGGCATTGTATTCAATTCAAGAGGAAAACCATCCACTTCCCAACCTATAGCGCGTCCCAGTGGTGGTTCACCTTTTTCGGTTGGCAGGAATTTATCTACTTCCGGTAATTCCAATGGAAGTTTGCTTTCATCAAGCATATAAGGCATTCCTTCTTTATAATAAACCGGAAATGGTTCGCCCCAATAACGCTGGCGACTGAAGATGGCATCACGCAAACGGAAATTCACTTTCACACGACCTAATCCTTTTTCAGCAATATATTCTTTGGCTTTTGCAATGGCTTCATTTACGGACAATCCATTTAAAAAACCTGAATTTTCCATGATTCCGTCTTTAGCATCAAAGCTTTCTTCACTCACATCACAGCCTTCAATCAAAGGAATGATTGGCAAATTGAAATGTTTTGCAAAAGCATAATCTCTGCTGTCATGTGCAGGAACAGCCATAATTGCTCCTGTGCCATAACCTGCTAACACATAATCGGAAATCCAAATAGGAATTGTTGTCCCACTTACCGGATTTAGAGCATACGAACCTGAGAAAACACCAGTTACACGACGGTCGGCAATTCGCTCACGTTCTGTACGTTTTTTTGTAGCAGTTATATAATTCTCTACATTAGCTTTTTGTTCAGTAGTTGTGAGTTGTTTTACCAACTCACTTTCTGGTGCGAGAACCATAAAAGTTACGCCATAAATTGTATCGGCACGGGTTGTAAAAACTTCGAAATTGAAATCCTGACCTTTAACATTGAATTTCAATTCAGCACCTTCGCTTCGTCCAATCCAGTTCTTCTGAGTTTCTTTAAGGGACTCGGTCCAATCAATTGTGTTTAAACCATCCAAAAGTCTTTGTGCATAAGCCGAAACTCTCAGACTCCACTGGCGCATAACCCTTTGTTCAACGGGATGACCACCACGTACCGAAACTCCTTCACTCACTTCGTCGTTTGCTAATACCGTTCCCAATGCAGAGCACCAGTTTACTTTCAAATCGGCCAGATAAGCTATACGATAATTCAACAAAATTTCTTGTTGTCCCTTTTCCGATTTAGCTTTCCAATCGGCAGCACTAAAGCAAATTTCCTCCGTGCAATTAGCCCGAATTCCTTCTGTTCCTGATGTTTCAAATGCTTTTACCAAGCTAGATATCGGTTGAGCTTTTTGAAGCTTGGTATCGAAATAATGATTGAACATTTGAATAAATGCCCATTGAGTCCAATGATAATAATCAGGTTCACAAGTCCGTATCTCACGATCCCAATCGTAACAAAAACCAATTTTTTCTAATTGTTCACGATAGCGGGCAATGTTTATTTTTGTGGTTACTGCCGGATGTTGTCCGGTTTGAATGGCATATTGTTCAGCTGGCAAACCATAGGCGTCGTAACCCATTGGATGAAGTACATTAAAGCCCTGAAGGCGTTTATAACGGCTGAAAATATCGGAAGCAATATAGCCCAATGGGTGTCCAACATGCAAACCAGCTCCCGAAGGATATGGAAACATATCCAACACGTAATATTTCGGTCTGAGCTTGTCTATTTCGCTTTTATAGGTGTTGTTCTCTTTCCAGTATAACTGCCATTTTTTTTCGATATCGCTGAAATTGTACTCCATAATATAGTGAAAATTCGTATTAAAAAATTGAAAATGTAATGCCTTATTTTGACTAAAAATAAGATGCAAAGTTAATCATTTAGGCCAATAATAAATTCATTTCGAATGTAAAATTCAAATTCAACGTTATTTAATGGTGCTAAAGGCCATCTGTTTGAAAAAAATGATTATTTTTGTCAGTTAAATTCATAAACAATATATAAAATGCCAACATCAAATTCAAAATTTGAATTCAAAGTTCCTGAACCAACCTTAAGACGTTTGCCTTGGTATCTCGCTTATGCTCAATTAGTTCTAAAAGAAGGTGAAATGTATTTGTCATCAACTCAAATTGCTAAAAACATTGCTGTTGACGCTTCGATGGTTGCTAAGGATTTGTCGTATGTGAACATTACCGGTAAAACCAGAGTCGGATACGATGTTAAAGAATTGGTCGGTATACTTGAAGAATTTTTAGGTTTTACAAATTCTCATAAGGCATTTTTGTTTGGTGTTGGAAGTTTGGGTGGTGCTTTGATGCATGATAATGGACTCGAACAGTTTGGTTTGGAAATTGTGGCAGGGTTTGATGTAAAGTATGAATTGTCAGGCACCAGCATTAATAGAATTCCTATTCACCATCCCGACAGATTTGTAGAAATTCAGCGAAAAACAGGCATTAATATTGGAATTTTGACTGTTCCTGTTGACAAAGCTCAAGCTGTTTCTGAAATAATGATTGCCGGTGGTATTCAGGCAATTTGGAATTTTACACCTTTCAGGATTCGTGTGCCAGAAAATATCATTGTTCAAAACACTTCTATATATGCACATTTAGCCGTTATGTTCAATAGATTAAATGCAATTAAAGAAGATGAAAAGAAAAGAATAATAATACAAAAACAACAAAAATCGAAATGAAAATATTCGCCATAGGCCAAAATTACATTGAACATAATAAAGAGTTAAACAGCAAAAATCCTACCGAACCGGTTGTTTTTATGAAACCGGACACTGCAGCATTAAAAAACAACAAACCTTTTTTTATTCCCGATTTTAGTTCTGAATTGCATTACGAAACGGAATTGATAATTCGATTCAATCGTATTGGTAAAAATATTGATACCCGGTTTTCTCATCGTTATTTTGCTGAAATCGGCTTGGGTGTTGATTTTACTGCACGAGACCTGCAACGAAAGTTGAAAGCAGAGGGGAAACCCTGGGAAGTTTGTAAAGCTTTTGATAATTCAGCAGTTATTGGTAATTTTTTAGCGGTCGATTCATTAACTGATATTCAAAATATTGAATTTCGTTTGGATTTAAACGGTAAAACGGTTCAAAATGGAAATTCATCCGATATGATTTTCCCAATTCATGAACTTGTTTCGTATGTAAGTCGTTTTTTTACCATCAAAATTGGAGATATCCTTTTCACAGGGACTCCGGTTGGCGTTGGAAGTGTTTCAATTGGCGATCATTTGGAAGGCTATATATTTGATATCAAAATGTTTGATTTTTATGTTAAGTAATACTTTTATTAAAGCACGTTGATAATAAAGCTGTTTTAAATACGTTACTTTTGTAGTCCGTTTCAATAAAAAATGAATACTAAATTTTAATGAAAGTAAGAATAATAATCTTTTTGGTATTAGTCAATTTTGGGCTATATTTACATTCTGAAAATCAGCAGGTTATCTCTTCCATTTTAAATTGGAAAGGAGTTGAGAAGTCGTATCTTAATTCTTCTTTTGTGAAATTTATTTCATTTGATGGTGCTCAATATCCTTCCGAAAACCGATTACCCTATTTTAATAAAAGATTGGTTGCCGATCCTGCTTTTACTTACAATGCAGTCTTGAAAAATGTTATTTTCATTCCTGTTACAAATGAAGAAAATCTTGTTTTAGATGGGATTCAAAATCAAACTTCGGTACCTGAAGTTAAAACTATGATTTTACAAAGTCGTGGAATTAATTATCTGGATATTACTGTTTTACCTTTCGTAAGTCGTGACGGAAAGATATTTAAACTTAAATCATTTGATTTGCAGATTGATAAACAATTAAATCCTCAAAAATCAAAAGCAACTTCATTCCATTCTTATGTTGCAAACTCTGTTTTGGCACAGGGAAAGTTTGTAAAAGTCAGAATAGTAAATACTGGAGTATATAAACTGACCTACGAAGATTTAGTTTCAATGGGGGTAGACCCAGCCAACGTAAGAGTTTTTGGCTATGGTGGAAATGTGTTGGATCAGAGTTTTACTTCTGCCAAAATTGATGATTTGCCGGAACTGGCTATCTACATGAATAAGGGGGGTGACGGGGTTTTTAATGCTGGAGATTATGTGTTGTTTTATGCTCAGGGCATTCAAAAGTGGGCATACGATAGAACTAAATCGATGTTCACTCACACCATTAATTCATATTCGAAATATGGATATTATTTTATTACTTCCGATGCAGGTACAGGTAGAAAAATTTCAGCTGAAACCATTTCAATACCCGATTCTCCAATCATTAATCCGGTTAATGAATTTCTTGATTATCAAGTTTACGAAAAAGATTTTCAAAACTTAACCAGTTCAGGTAAAGAATTTTACGGAGAACCATTCAACGATATTACATCCTATACTTTAGCTTTTAGTTTTCCAAATCCGGTTTTAACAAATTCAACAGTTGTTCGTTTGGATGTTGCAGCTTCTTCAAATTCAGCAACAAGTTTCTCACTCATGTTAAATGGGACCCAGTATAAACCCCTTGCAGTTTCAGCCAGAACTCAGGGCGATAATTACGAGCAGGCAAGAGGAGCTTATGGTATCTTTAATTATACGCCTCAAGGTGATGCTTTTAATTTTAATATCTCTTATACAAAAACAGATGCTTCATCCGTAGGCTACCTCAATTATTTGGAAGTAAATGTTCGACGTCAGCTTACTATGAGCGGTTCATCCATGCAATTTCAGAATGTTGATAATTTGGGTCTTGCTGCATATAATCAGTATTTGTTGAGTAATGCCAATTCAAATGTTCAGATATGGGATATTACTGATCCTCAGAATATCGGATTAATTTCCACTCAGACTGTAAATGCTAAAATGTCGTTTATTGATTCAGGAAACGATCTGAAGAGCTATATTGCCATTGATCCTACTGCTGGCGGAGATTTTCCCAAACCCGAAATTGTTGGAACTGTAGCAAATCAAAATCTACATGGCATAACTCAGGCTGATTTAGTTATATTAACTCATCCCAATTTTCTGGCTCAAGCGCAAACACTTGCTCAGGCACATCGTGATAAAGATAATATGACTGTTGCAGTTGTGACTACGGATCAGGTTTACAACGAATTTTCATCCGGAACACCTGACGCTACTGCCTATCGTTGGGTTATGAAAATGCTGTACGACAGAGCCTTGAATTCGAGTGGTTCGTTGAATTTGCCAAAATACTTATTGCTTTTTGGAAGGGGTTCATTCGATAACCGAAAAATTATTCCAAATTCAGGAGATAATTTTATTATAACATATCAGGCTGAAAATTCATTGGTTACTACCTTGTCATATGTAACAGATGATTATTTTACATTGCTTGATGATAACGAAGGAACTCGTGTTGATGCTAATTTAATGGATATTGGTGTTGGCCGATTTCCTGTTACTACAACTCAGCAAGCTACTGATATCGTGAATAAAACCATTGGATATATAAATAATAAAGATAAAGGATACTGGAAGAACCAATTATGTTATCTGGCTGACGATGGTGATGCCTCGCTTCATGCGAAACAAGCTGACAGTATTGCTGTCTCGGTTGCAAGGAATTTTCCTTCATTTCAACAAGATAAAATTTATTTAGATGCTTATACCCAAGAGGTAAGCGCAAGTGGGCAATCTTATCCTGTGGCAAAAACTCATTTGTTGAATTTAATTCAAACCGGAACATTTTTACTTGATTTTACAGGCCATGCAGGTGCAACTGGTTTGACCAATGAATCTGTACTTTCATTAGCGGACGTAAAAAAACTAACTAACACACATTTACCATTAATGATTGGTGCAACCTGTGATTTTCTTCAGTTTGATGTTCAGGTTGTTTCAGGTGGAGAACAGTTTTTGTTAAATCCTAATGGAGGAGGAATAGGCATTTTTTCAGCGGCACGACCAGTTTATGCTTCTCAAAATTTTACTCTAAATAAATTGTTAAACGATAATCTTTTCAAAAAACAAAACGGCAAACCCCTTAGACTTGGAGATGTTATTTCTTATGCAAAAAACAATGTCGGAACGGAAATTAATAAACTTTCCTATATCTTTATGGGTGATCCCGCTGTTAAGTTGAATTTTCCTACAAATTATAAGGTAATTACCCGCAAAGTGAACGAAAGTACAATTTTTGGTAATGACACTTTAAGAGCATTATCGGTTGACACAATTCAGGGTTTTATTGCAGATGATAATGGTAATACGATTACTAATTTTAATGGATCTATTCATGCGGTAGTTTACGATAAAGTTCAGAGAATTACAACTTTAAATAATGACGGTGATGGCTCAATGACTTATTCTGACAGACCAAATACTCTGTTTTCAGGTAATGCAGATGTAAAGAATGGTATTTTTAGCTTTTCGTTTATGTTGCCAAAGGATATTAAATATAATTATGGAGGAGGGAGAATCAATTATTATGCTGCTGACGAAACTAATAATGTTGAAGCTCAGGGATGTTTTGAGAATTTTACTATTGGTGGTACAAATATAAATTCGAATGAAGAAACAGATGGACCAATTGTTAAGATGTTTTTGAACTCAGAGGGTTTTGTGTCGGGTGATAAGGTTAACGAAACGCCATTTTTTATTGCTAAAGTGAGTGATATTGATGGGATTAATACAGTTGGTAGTGGAATTGGTCATGATATCCGGTTGACTGTCGATCAGGATCCTACCCAATCTTATGTATTGAATGATTATTTTCAGGCAACAGCTAACAGCTACAGTGATGGAACAGTCAATTATAAACTTCCGGCTATGCTCGATGGCAAACACACACTAAGTTTTAAAGTATGTGACTTGCTAAATAATTCAACTACAAGCACCGTCGATTTTGAAGTTGTAACAGGACTCTCACCTCAGATTTTCTCTATTTATAATTATCCAAATCCGGTAAAAACTAAAACGAGTATAATTGTTAAACATGACCGACCTGAAACCATTTTAAATACAACAGTTGAAATTTTTGATTTATCTGGCCGTAAAATATGGTCATTTAGTCAGGCAAATGCAGATAATATCTCATGGAATCTGATGTCAAACGATGGTCAGAAAGTAAAGACCGGTATTTATTTATATCGCGTAAGTATAAAAACATCTGACAGCGATGTTACTTCAAAAACCAATAAAATGTTGGTTATTGAACAATAATTTCAAAATTCTACGTTTTATTGTACGAAATCTTAATTTATTTTACTAATATTGCACCCTAAAAATATATTTTACGAATGAAAAATAACTTATTGACACTGTGTATTTTAATCTCATTATCTATTTGCACTTTTGCTCAAACAACAAATAATCCTATTGTAACAGCAGTGCCATCACTTTCAATTGCTCCCGATGCACGTGGTGGTGGTATGGGGGATGTAGGGGCTGCAACAACATCCGATGTGAATTCCCAGTATTGGAACCCCGCCAAATATGTATTTATGGAAAGTGAAACCGGTGTTTCATTATCTTATACCCCGTGGTTAAGAAAGTTGGTTACTGACATTGATTTAGCTTATTTATCAGGTTATTATAAATTTGATCAGCGTCAGGCAGTGAGTATGTCATTGCGTTACTTCTCATTAGGAGATATTGAATTGATGGATCAACTTGGAGTTCCAGCGGGTTCAGCGCACCCCAATGAACTGGCTATAGATGCTGCTTATTCCAGAAAATTATCAGATAAACTTTCAGCTTCGGTTGCTTTACGTTTTATTTATTCTGATTTGAACAACGGAATAAATCTTTCAGGAGGAACAGAGATGTATCCGGGTATGGCTGTTGCAGCTGATATTGCGAGTTATTATCGTACTACAATTCCAATTCAGGGTGTTGATGGAACATTGGGGATTGGGTTAAATATTTCCAATATTGGTTCTAAGATATCGTATGATGGTAATTCAACTTCAAACTTTATCCCTACAAATATGAGACTGGGTGGATCATTCGATTACCCAATTGATAATTATAATAAAATTTCTTTAAGTGCTGATTTGAACAAATTATTAGTTCCAACCCCAAAACTAAATCCAACTGCTCAGGATATTCAGGCATACAACGATATGTCACCATTGAGCGGTATATTTAATTCGTTTTCTTATGCTCCGGGTGGTTTTGCAGAGAAAATGCAGGAAATTATGTGGTCGGTGGGTGCTGAATATTCCTACAATAATCAATTTTTTGTACGTGGTGGTTATTTCAATGAGAATGCATATAAAGGAAACCGTCAATATTTTACTGCTGGTGCAGGTTTTAAACTGAATGTTTTCCAGTTGGATGCTTCGTATGTGATTTCAACATCGCAAACGAATCCATTAGACCAAACACTTCGTTTCTCACTTTCGTTTGACTTATTTGGGTTGAAAAATTTGGTAAAATAGTCACCTCACCCCAACCCTCTCCTTGAGGGGAGGGAGCAAAAAGTATTCGGACTTTAAAAAAAAATGAAACGGTTGAAATCTTCCTATGGGTTGAATTCAACCGTTTTTTTATTATAAATTATAAAATTTGAATTATGAATTCTATTCGTGTTGGTTTTGGTTATGATGTTCATGCATTTGCCTCTGACCGTGAGTTGTGGTTGGGTGGAATAAAAATTGATCACAGTGTAGGATTGTTAGGTCATTCGGATGCCGATGTACTAATTCATGCGCTATGTGATGCCTTACTTGGTGCTGCTAATCTCCGTGATATTGGCTTCCATTTTCCTGATACAGCTGGTGAGTATAAAAATATAGATAGTAAGATATTATTGTTAGAAACCATGCTGCTACTCCGCTCAAAAGGCTATGAATTTGGAAATGCTGACTGCACAGTTGCTGCCGAGCAGCCCAAGCTTAATCCACATATTCAGGCCATGCAAAGTTGTTTGGCTGAAGTTTTAGGTGTTGATGCCGACTTAATTTCGATTAAAGCCAGCACGACTGAGAAACTAGGCTTTGTAGGTCGTGAAGAAGGTATGGCAGCTTATGCTACCGTATTAATTTACAAGACTTAAGAACTTTTATTTGTAAATTAATTTTTCCTATTGTGATATACAAAAACTCTATCGATTTTTATGATGTATTGTTTCAACTTATGATTAATTTTGCAGCATTAAAACAACAACCAATTTAAAAATATAAGATTATGTCAGTATTAGTAGGAAAAAAAGCACCGGTATTTAATGCAAAAGCAGTAGTAAACGGTGGAGAAATTGTAGAAAACTTTTCATTGGAACAGTTTGTAGGTAAAAAATACGTTGTATTCTTCTTTTATCCAGCCGACTTTACTTTTGTTTGTCCAACAGAATTAATTGCATTCGAAGAAAAAGCAGCAGAATTTGCTTCACGCAACACAGTAGTTATCGGTGCTTCAACAGATTCAGAATTTTCACACTGGAAATGGCTTCAAACTCCACAGAAACAAGGTGGTATTGAAGGTGTAAAATATCCGTTGGTAGTTGATCAATCATTAAATATCTCAAAATCTTACGATGTGCTCATTGGAGCTGATGAATATGACGAAGAAGGAAACGTTGTATTAGTAGGCGAACCAAAAGCATATCGTGGTTTATTCCTTATTGATAAACAAGGTGTCGTTCGTCATCAGTTGGTGAATGATTTGCCACTTGGACGCAACGTGGACGAAGTACTTCGTTTGGTTGATGCGCTTCAATTTACGGAAGAATTTGGTGATGTTTGTCCTGCTAACTGGAAAAAAGGAGACAAAGCCTTGAAAGCCACTCAAGAAGGTATTGCAAGTTATTTGTCAGAAAAATAAGAATGTAAGTTTTTTTAAGGTATAACTTTATTTTAAAATCGCCGTAACAAGATCTGTTACGGCGTTTTTTTTTATATTCCTTAAAAATATTCATGTAAAATTGATGTTTCAAATCATTAAATTTGTATTTTTGTCATGTTAAGTTTAAAATCAGACAGACTTGCTATGAAAAAACAGTTTTTTTTTATTTTAATATTCATCAATTTTCACTTTTCCATATCCGCACAATCATTTCAATGGAATGCTGGTTTGAACTATTTCTTTGATAATACAGAATATGCCAAATCTAGCATTGCTAAAGATCAAACCATGACCGGTGTACATTTTACTCCTGAACTTGGATTGGCATTCGATTCGGTTCATTCATTTTTTGCAGGTGCCGATTTGCTTAAAACAGCCGGTTCGCAGAACGTAATTGACATTATCCAGCCTATAGCATATTATAAGTACCAAACTCCTTCAGTTTCATTTTATGCTGGAGCTTTTCCCCGCTCGGAGCTACTTTCCAATTATTCCGATTTATTCTTTCAAGATTCGGTGAATTATTACAGACCAACCTTAACCGGTATTTTCTGGCAGGTTGGCCGTAATAATTCATTTTTTAATCTATGGCTCGATTGGACAGCACATCAAACGTCAGCTGTCAGGGAGACATTCTTCGTGGGAGCTTCTGCACACCAAAAAGTGGGAATGTTTTTCCTTGATTTTCAGTCGTATTTGTTCCATTTCGCAGATACTCGCCCTATGAATCCAACTTACAGTGTGTGTGATAATCTGTTGGCTCATTTATCTGTTGGGATAGATTATTCAAATCAGGTTGGCATGGATACCTTGCTTTTTGCTGCCGGAGTATTAGCCGGTGGTGAACGTGACCGCTCACTCTTAAATGGCAGTTATTTTCCTATTGGTGCTGTTATTCGTTTAAATGCTGAATACAAAGGTTTTGGTACTCAGAATATGCTGTACTTTGGAAATGCCAGGGATGTATATTATACTAAATACAACAATGAGCTATACTGGAACAATCCATTTCTCCAATCAGGATTTTATTTACAAAGTAAATGGTATTTAGATGTGATTCGTAGCCAGACGGTATTAGGAAAACTCTGTATGAATCTGCATTTTTCAGAAGGAAAAATGATGTTTGAACAGGTTCTTACACTAAAAGCGATTTTGAATAGTTCGACAAAACCTAATTTTAAGTCAAAACCAACGTTTATGACCAACTGGTTTAAATAATTTCCAAAGAATTAATTCTTACTATCTAACTTTAAATTAATCACTTATCACTAAACGTTAAATACTACATAGATGTTAGTTAAGACTTTTGGAGCTGCAGTGCAGGGAATTTTGGCCACTATTGTAACGATAGAAGTTAATGTGAGTCAGGGAATTCGTTTCCTCCACGTGGGTTTGCCGGATAATGCGGTAAAAGAAAGTCACGAACGGATTGCTTCTGCATTGGATTATACCGGAAATAAATTTCCACGAAAACAAATTGTAATCAATATGGCTCCTGCTGATATTCGTAAAGAAGGTTCAGCATACGATTTGTCTTTAGCAATTGGTATTATGGCAGCCGATGAAAAGATTAATTCAGAGGAATTAGAAAAATTTGTGATTATGGGCGAACTTTCACTCGATGGTGGCTTACAACCAATTAAAGGAGTTTTGCCTATTGCTATCAAAGCCCGTGAAGAAGGTTTTAAAGGATTTATTCTTCCAAAACAAAATGCTCGTGAAGCTGCCGTCGTAAATAATCTGGAAGTTTACGGGGTTGAAAGTATTACCGAAGTAATTGATTTCTTCACAGGGAAATCTACTATTGAACCAACTATCGTGAATACACGTGAAGAGTTTTTCAGTAATTTAAATCATATTGAAATAGATTTTGCTGATGTGAAAGGACAAGAATCCGTTAAACGTGCGTTGGAAGTTGCTGCTGCAGGTGGTCATAATATAATCATGGTAGGCCCCCCTGGCGCTGGTAAGTCAATGTTGGCCAAACGAATTCCAACTATTCTGCCCCCATTGACTTTGCAGGAAGCATTGGAAACCACTAAAATACATTCTGTTGCCGGCAATATCGATACCAATACTTCACTTATTTCACAAAGACCATTTCGTAGTCCACATCACACCATCAGCGATGTGGCCCTCGTTGGGGGAGGAACATTCCCCCAACCCGGCGAAATATCACTGGCACACAACGGTGTTCTTTTTCTGGATGAACTTCCGGAATTTAAAAGAACCGTGCTTGAAGTTATGCGTCAGCCACTTGAAGACCGCAAAATCTGTATATCACGT
>CAIUTB010000035.1 GCA_903901975.1 uncultured Bacteroidales bacterium | reverse complement strand
TAAGTAATAAGAATAATATAATGTCGTATTTATTTGGTAATATCACAAAAATGTAGTATATTTGTCTCATAATGAGATATATAATACTGAAAACAGAAGAAATAGAAGCATTGGAATTGCTACTAAAAACGAGTAGTAATAATACTATACGAAAACGTAGTCAATGCCTTCTTTTATCACAGCAAAAACGAACGATAATAGACCTCTCGTCGGTTTTTGGTGTAAGTCGTAGAACTATCGAACGGTGGTTTGATAGTTGGGTTTTAAAAGGTGTCGAATCACTTTCTATCGAGTCTGGCAGAGGAGTAAAAACTCGTCTAAAAGGTTATGAGAAAGATGTTTCCGAGCAAGTTGAGCTTCACAGCCGAAATCTAAAGAATGTGATTTCTTACTTCAAAGAGCAACATAATATAACGATCTGCAAAAAGACTTTGCAGAATTTTTTAAAAGATACTCAGTTATAGTTGGAAAAGAGCTCGACTATCTTTAAAACGCAAACGTAATAAGGTTGAATTTGAACTTAAACAAGAACAAATAGAAAGCCTTAAGAGATTGGAAGATAGCGGTTATCTTGATCTTTATTTTGGAGACGAAAGTCATTTTGGACTTACACCCAATGTGCCTTACGCCTGGCAAACAAAAGAAAATCCGATATTATTACCTGCTGCAAAAGGAAAGTTTCTAAATGTTATAGGGTTAATGACCCGCAAAAATAAACTTTTCTTTGAAGTTCTTGAAACCACCTATAACACTGATAAAGTTATCAGTTATATGGATCGTTTTGTAGCACAAACGGTAAAAAAGACAGTGGTAATACTTGATAATTCTCCAATCCATAAGTCAAAAAAGTTCATGGCTAAAATAGAAGAATGGAAAGAAAAAGATGTATTGATTTTCTTTTTACCTCCATACTCACCCGAACTGAACTTAATTGAAATTCTTTGGCGTAGAATCAAGTATCAATGGATACCTTTTGATGCTTATATCTGTTTTCAGAATCTCAAAGAACGCTTGTCGTATGTGTTGTCCAATTTTGGAGGAAAATACGACATTATATTTTAGACACTACTTAAATACTTTGAAGGACTAATAAAATGTAAAATATAATAAGTAATCAGTAATTAATATTGATATGTTTATTAAATCTTTAATCTTACTATTTTTGCAACTATTTTTTTCCTGTCCCCCAACCCCCCAACCCCCTAATGGGGTGTATGAGTGCATTTTTTAGAAGAGATTTAGTAAAATCAATTATTCAAATCCTGTGTCTAAATGTACGCTTTGTGGGTTAGGGAATTAATTCTCAACTTGTATCATTATATCCTTTAAATTACTTAACAAGATGAATAGCAAATAAAAAAAATATCAAATATAAATATGAATCAATTTCCTAATAACATTTTTTTTAGAGTTAAGGAATTGGTTTTAAATTGCTAAATATATAAGTCTTTGTAAGGCTTATATTGTATTTCTAATTAAAAGACAAAATTATTATCGAAATGAAAATGAATATTGCTAAAAAAGAGAACACTAAAAGAATTGAATGGATTGATATTGCAAAAGGGATTTGTATTTTTCTTGTTGTTTTTGGTCATACAGGGTTAACGGGAAATTTTGCTCATTGGTTAAGTTCATTCAGATTGCCACTTTTCTTTTTTGTTTCAGGGATCTTATTCAAATCTTCAAAATATCCGACACTTAATTCATTTTTTATTAAAAGAATTAGTACTTTAGTTATTCCCTATATCGTTTTTTCAATTATTATATTTGTTTGGCTTAAATTTTTGAATAATGATTTAGTAAAAGTACATGTAAATGAATTATACTTTGGATGGCAGGGTATTGCTTTATGGTTCATCCCGGTACTTTTCGTTACTGAGATATTTTTTTATAAAATAAATAAATATTTTAAATTTAGAGCATACAAAATATTAGCTCTAATAACTATATCTGTGCTTGGGTACATTTGTTATTTAAATAATTTTCATCTACCATTCAAGTTAGAAGTAGTATTTACATCTGTTTTTTACTATGGAATTGGCAATATATCAGGTGCATATATTATACGTTTTTTTGATCGTACAAAGTTTATTTATTTATTGTCAGGTTTATTTGTTTTTTTTATTCTTGGTTTTTATTTATCAATAAATATTATTGGTAAATTAGATTTGGCTTTTAATTTGATTGGGGATTATTGTCCATCCTATACTGTAGCCTTTTTAGGGATATTTTTTTTACTGTTATTTTCTTTTATACTTTCTATTGTAAATGGAAATGTGATGATTAAATTTAGAAATTTGATTTCATTTTTAGGCAAAAATTCATATGTAATTCTTGCTTTTCATCAAGTTGTAAGTCTAAATTTAAAAATGATTTTAGATAAAACTTGTTTAAATTATTTTTTAAAAAGTGGATTAAGATATTTAATTATGTGGATTATTCTTTTCGGATTAATTGTCTTGATTAATAATTATTTACCTTGGATTATAGGAAGAAAATACATGAAAAGTTATTTTTAATTTTACAAATCTTTATAAGCTTGAAAACTGAGATAGTATAATTGCGTGCATAATTCCGTGACTATTTTGGAGATTGTTTTTATGTTTAATATTATATCATTCGGTATTAAGAATAATTTTTGTTACAATATTATTATAAATATATTTAATGAGTTTTGATAATACTTCATATCTTAATATAAGTAAAGCATTTAGTATTTTTGGTGGAGTACAGGTTGTAACTATACTGATATTATTAGTAAAATCTAAATTTGTCGCCTTATACCTTGGGCCAAGTGGATTAGGTATTTCATCACTTTTTAATTCAACACTATCAATTTTAACAGCAATTACGGGTTTGGGTAATTCATTCAGTGCTGTTAAGGACATAGCTACCGCAAACGCTACTGAAGATAAAATTCTATCGAGTAAAGCAATAATTATATTCCGAAAATGGGTATGGTTAACTGGTATTTTAGGAGCTATTATTACCTTGGTTTTTTTCAAAATCGCTCGGAAGTTGGACATTTGGAAATACTTTGTATACCTGATCATTTGTATTTCTGGCAATTACAATTTTATTTACAGCTTACAGTAACGGAGGTTACGATTGCTCGCAGGTGGGATAGACAATGGAAGGATTGAAGTTTAGGCATCAAAACCTGTGAATGTTACTTTAGGAACTATTGCCACGCTCACTTTCCGATAAATTAGGTTAGCTCTCAGCGTCTCAAAACCATTTGTTTTGTGAGTGTGAAATATATATATCAGTTTGGGGATAGGTTTTAGCTCCAACGAAGCAGGACGATTATCTGAATAAGGGTATAATTTACAACAAAATAGACAGTTAACGGACAAAAAATAAACTATAAAAAAATATTTTATACATGAAAGTATTAGTAACTGGAGCAGACGGGTTTATAGGTTCACATTTAACCGAAATGCTATTAGAGCAGGGGTATCAGGTAAGGGCTTTATCTTATTATAACTCGTTCAATTATTGGGGTTGGCTTGATGGGATTTCTCATCCAAATCTGGAGGTTGTGACGGGTGATGTACGTGATCCTCATTTTTGTAAACACATAACCAAGGATATTGAAATTGTATTTCATTTAGCGGCTCTAATTGCTATACCTTATTCATACGTTGCTCCAGACAGTTATGTGGATACGAATATAAAAGGAACGCTGAATATATGCCAGGCTGCAAAGGAAAATGGAGTTCAACGAGTTTTGGTTACTTCTACGTCTGAAGTATATGGTACCGCTCAATATGTACCGATTGATGAGAAACATCCAAAACAGGCTCAATCACCTTATTCTGCTACTAAAATTGGTGCTGATGCCATGGCTATGAGTTTTTATAATGCCTTTGAACTTCCGGTTGTGATTGTCCGTCCATTCAATACGTATGGTCCCCGGCAATCAGCCAGGGCCATTATTCCAACCATTATAGCTCAAATTGCTAATGGAAAGAAAGAAATTATGTTAGGTGATTTAACCCCTACACGTGACTTTAATTATGTAAAAGATACTTGCAAAGGCTTTATTGAGTTATCCAAGTGCGATGAAGCTATTGGGCAAGAAGTCAATATTTGCAGTAATTTTGAGATTTCTATGCGTGATACGCTTGAATTAATAGCCAATATCATGAAATCGGATGTAAAGTTTATGGAAGATGAACAACGTCTTCGTCCTAAAAACTCGGAAGTATTTCGGTTGTGGGGAGATAATAGCAAGATTAAGTCATTGACAGGTTTTACGCCTTCTTACGATATCGAAAAAGGTTTACAGGAAACGGTAGCGTGGTTTATGGATAAAGATAATTTGAATAAATACAAAGCTGATATTTATAATGTATAACGATATTACAAAGTTTATACATACTCTTTACGGAACTGATGAACTAGTACCACTTCATGTTCCTGTTTTTTTAGGAAATGAAAAGAAATATCTGAATGAATGTATTGATACTACATTTGTTTCGAGCGTGGGTAAGTTTGTGGATCGTTTTGAAGAAATGATTGCCGAATATACAGGTGCTAAAAAAACGGTAGTATGTGTAAACGGAACAAGTGCATTGCATATAGCCCTGATACTGGTTGGAGTAGAGCGTGAAGATGAAGTTATCACACAAGCCCTTACATTTATTGCCACCTGTAACGCCATTCGTTATATTGGAGCTCATCCGGTTTTTATTGATGTAGACAGAGATACTATGGGTTTATCTCCGGTTGCTGTTGAAAAATGGTTATTGGCAAATGCAGAGATAAAAAATGGAGTTTGTTACAACAAAACTACCGGGAGACGAATAAAAGCCTGTGTACCTATGCATACTTTCGGACATCCGGTTCATTTAGATGAATTAGTTTCAGTTTGTGAGAAGTATTATATTGAATTAGTTGAAGATGCTGCTGAAAGCTTGGGAAGTTTCTATAAAGGAAAACATACCGGAACTTTTGGAAAAGTAGGCGCAATTAGTTTTAATGGTAATAAAACCATTACTACCGGAGGTGGTGGTGCATTACTCTTTCATGACGAAAAGCTGGCAAAGCAAGCCAAACATTTAACCACACAGGCGAAAGTAAATCATAAGTGGGAATTTATACACGACCAGATAGGTTATAACTACCGTATGCCAAATGTAAATGCAGCATTGGGTTTTGCGCAAATGGAGAAATTGGATGTGATTCTGGCTAATAAACGTGAAACTGCAGACCAATATAAGAAATTTTTTGAAGAACAAGCTGATATAGAATTTTTCGAAGAGCCGAAAGAATGTAAGTCAAATTATTGGTTAAATGTAATTCTTTTAAAAGACAAGAATGCTCAACAAGAATTTATTGAATATACAAATGAACATGGCGTAATGACTCGTCCGGTTTGGTGTTTAATGAATAAATTAGATATGTTTAAAGATTGCCAAACAGACGATTTAAAGAATACCAGTTGGTTTGAAGAAAGAGTGGTTAATATTCCAAGTAGTGTAAGGATCTAATGGATACGAAGAATCTGATATTGATTGGGGGTGGAGGACATTGCAAGTCTGTTATTGAAGTAGCAGAAAGTGCAGGGTTTAGCATTTTGGGGATTTTGGATACAGCAGAAAATGTAGGACACAAAGTTCTCCATCATACTATTATTGGTACAGATGATGAAATGATAAACTATGTGGATAAAGCTCTTTTTGTAATAACAGTAGGTCAAATAAAAGATCCGGCATTACGTATAAAATTACAGCAAAAAGTAATAAATTGTGGCGGACAGTTTGCCACTATAATAGCGAGTACTGCTTATGTTTCCAAACATAGTATTCTTGGAGAAGGAACAGTTATTATGCATCAAGCGGTAGTAAATGCAGATGCAAAAATCGGAGTTGGATGTATAATCAATACTTTTGCTAATATTGAACATGATGCAGTAGTTGGAGATTTTTGTCATATATCAACCGGTGCAATGGTTAATGGAAATTGTACTATCGGCAAAGGAACATTTTTAGGAAGTCAGTCTGTCATGGTGAATGGTGTGAATATAACCGAAGGCTGTGTAATTGCAGCAGGTGCTGTGGTAAGAAAAGATATAGTGATAAAAGGTGTATATTCGGGTAATCCTGCAACATTGAAAATAAAGTAATTACTAATTTAACCCGTAACGCACTTAAAAAAGTTATTTTGTTTTGTCGGGGCTTCCGCCCCAAACCCTGACTTACTTTTTGTCTTGACACAAAAAGTAAGCAAAAAAGTCAAGACTGCGCCCGCTTCACTCGAAAAACTTACGCTCAGTTGGCTGAAACCGTCCAAACTCGCTCCTTCGTCGCTCAAACAGGACAGTTTCAAACGCCAACTTCACTTGTTTTTCGGTTCACCGGACGAGGTCATTCGTTGGCAAACTTTGTGCAATGGAATATCTTTTATCTTTTTATTGAAAATATCAATTAATTCACTACAGGTTAATTTAGTATGAACAGAGTCTTAATTATTGCCGAGGCAGGAGTAAATCATAACGGTTCAATGGAAACAGCCAAAAACCTGATTGATGCTGCTGCAAATGCCGGGGTGGATTATGTAAAGTTTCAAACATTCAATGCTGATAAATTGGTATCAAAGAATGCCCAAAAAGCTGTCTACCAACAAAAAAACACGGCTGATGCTGATGACTCGCAATATGCAATGCTTAAAAAACTGGAGTTGTCACCGACTCAACATATTGAACTTATAGACTATTGCTCTGAAAAGGGAGTTAAGTTCTTTTCTACAGCCTTTGATCTGGATAGTGTTGATTTCCTTTCTACCTTGAAATTAGGTCTTTGGAAAATCCCTTCTGGAGAAATAACTAATTATCCTTATTTGAAACGCATTGCTTTAAAGCATGATCCTATTATACTCTCTACCGGTATGTGTGAAATGGTAGATATAGAAAATGCACTTTCAGTACTCTTGAAATTTAGCATTTGCAAAGAACAAATTACATTATTACATTGTAATACAGAATATCCTACTCCAATGGAGGATGTGAATTTAAATGCCATGAAAACAATTGCAGATAAATTTGGAGTAAAAGTTGGTTATTCTGATCATACTCAAGGTATAGAAGTGCCTATAGCAGCTGTTGCTTTAGGCGCATGTATTATTGAAAAACATTTTACGCTTGATAGGAATATGGATGGTCCTGATCATAAAGCATCTTTGGAACCCGATGAATTGAGTGCCATGGTAAAAGCTATCCGAAATATAGAAAAAGCAATTGGTTCAGAAGAAAAGAAAGTTTCAATTTCCGAACAAAAAAATAGATCCGTAGTCAGAAAAAGCATAGTTGCAGCTACTGAAATAAATGAAGGTGAATTACTTACTGAAAATAATTTGACTGTCAAGCGACCCGGAACGGGAATTTCGCCAATGTTATGGGAAAGTGTAGTAGGAAACACAGCTAAGAAATCATATAAACCGGATGATTTGATTGAGTTATGAGAAAAATTTGTGTTATAACCGGAAGCAGGGCTGAATACGGACTTTTAAGTGGTTTGATGGCTGCAATAAAAAGTGATTATGAATTGCATTTGCAGATTATTGCTACCAATATGCATTTATCTCCCGAATTTGGTTTAACGTATAAAGAAATTGAACAAGATGGATTTGTCATTGACAAAAAAGTAGAGATGCTGTTATCATCCGATACATCCAATGGAACAACCAAATCGGTGGGATTGGCTACCATTGGTTTTGCCGATGCTTATGAAGACTTAAAACCTGATTTAATTGTTGTGTTGGGGGATAGATACGAAATACTGGCGGCTGTTACCGCCGCTTTATTTTATAAAATACCGGTTGCACATTTACATGGTGGCGAAATTACTGAGGGAGCTTACGATGATTCTATTCGCCACGCTATCACTAAGTTGAGCCATTTGCACTTTACTTCTACTGCAGCCTATCGTCAAAGGGTAATTCAATTGGGAGAAAATCCGGAACGCGTATTTTATGTTGGAGCATTAGGAATAGAAAATATTAAAAATACAAAACTCTTAAGCAAAGCTGATTTAGAAGAAAGTTTAGGGTTTACTTTAGGAGATAAATCATTATTAGTTACGTATCATCCGGTAACGCTTGAAAAAGAAACAGCAAAACAACAATGTGAAAATCTATTGACTGTGTTGGCTGAACTTACTGATTATAATATTATCTTTACTCTTCCAAATTCTGATACTGATGGAAGTGTAATCATGCAGCTAATTAAGGATTTTGTTTCTATACATAAAGAAAGATCTGTTGCTTTTGCCTCCATGGGAAAAGTTCGCTATCTATCTGCTCTGAAATATGTAACTGCTGTTATAGGTAATTCTTCTAGTGGAATTATTGAAGTTCCTTCATTTGGAATACCTACATTGAATATTGGAGACAGACAAAAAGGAAGAATTGCTGCAACTAGTGTGAATCACTGTGGATCTTCAATAAATGAAATTAAAAGTGGAGTAGAATTGGTCCTTTCTGAAAAATCGCAACAAGAAGCAAAAAAAACTGTCAATACGTATCAAAAGGAGAATACAACTGCTAATATACTCAACGTATTAAAGGATTTTTCATTGGATAATCTTATTCAAAAATCATTTTACAATATTGAAGCATGATTGATTATCAAAAATACATAATTTTAGATACTGCTTCCATAAAGGATGCATTAATTGCAATCAATAATCTCTCTAATGATGTATTGACTCTTTTTGTTATTGATAGAAATGACCATATGCTTGGAACTTTAACTGATGGTGATATTCGGAGAAAATTGATTGAAGGTTATACTTTAGATGATAATATTACAGTTGCTATGTATACAGAATTTCATTTTGTTAGTGATTGTAAAGTAAACGTTGTGGAGATTAAAAAATTTAAAGATGAAAATATCACCTTACTTCCTTGTTTAGACAGTGAGAGACATATTGTACATGTTTATAATTTAAAAAAACAATTTTCAATTTTACCCATAGATGCAGTTCTTATGGCTGGAGGTAAAGGAGAACGCTTACGCCCACTTACTGAAAAAGTGCCAAAGCCATTACTTAAAGTAGGTAGCAAGTCAATAATAGACTATAATATTGAAAGATTAATTTCCTATGGTATTGAAAATATTTCAGTTACCGTTAATTATCTTAAAGAACAAATAGAGGATCATTTTAAAGAGGAACGTGAGGGAATAAAAGTTAGATGTGTAAGTGAACCTAACTTTTTAGGTACTATTGGATCCATAAAGTATGTTGATTCATTTAAAAATGATGTGATCTTGGTAATGAATTCCGATTTATTTACGAATATCAATTTCGAAGACTTTTACCTCCATTTTTTAGAAAATGATGCGGATATGTCTGTAGGTGCTGTTCCATATTCGGTAAATGTCCCTTATGGAATTTTTGATTTAGATGGAAGAGAGATAAAGGGAGTAAAAGAAAAACCTACTTATAATTATTATGCAAATGCCGGTATCTATCTGATAAAAAGGAAACTTTTGGATTTGATTCCCGAAGATACTTTTTATAATGCTACCGATTTTATGGAAACACTTATATCCAAAGGTCATAAAGTCATACGATTTCCATTAACAGGTTATTGGATTGATATTGGTAAACACGAAGATTATAAAAAAGCTCAGGAATTAGTAAAACATTTATAACCGAGATGGAAATTCTGTATGTCATTCCCGCACGTGGCGGAAGTAAGGGTATTCCACATAAGAACATTAAGTTATTAGCAGGTAAACCTTTAATTTGTTATTCTATTGATATTGCAAGAGGATTAACTTCAGATGAAAATATTTGTCTCTCAACAGATGATAATGAAATAATTAAATTGGTTGAGGACTATGGCTTAAAAGTTCCGTTTGTCAGACCAGAACAGTATGCTACAGATAGTGCAACTACAAATGATGTTTTGATACATGCAATAGAATTTTATGAAGCTACTGGTAAACAATACGATGTTATTGTTTTATTACAGCCGACTTCTCCATTACGTAAGATTCAACAAGTTCAAGAAGCTTTAACTTTATATTGTAATGAAATTGATATGGTTGTATCTGTCAAAGAATCACATGCTGCAATTGTTTTGTGTGATGAAAATAACGATGGATACTTAGAAATGTTATTTAATAAAAGTGGAGATCGTCGTCAGAATATTGCAAAGTATTACGAATATAATGGAGCTATTTATATTATTAATGTCGATAGACTAAAAGAATTTTCTCTAAGTGGATTAATTCGAAAGAAAAAATATGTAATGGATGAAGCTAGTTCTATTGATATCGATAATGAATTTGATTGGCTACATGCAGAATTTCTTCTTTTAGAACAAAATAAAAAATGAAAACAATACGAATTATACCAAGACTTGATATAAAAGGTCCAAATTTAGTAAAAGGAATTCATCTTGAAGGTCTTAGAGTTTTAGGAAAACCGGAAGACTTTGCACGTTATTATTATGAAAATGGTGCTGATGAATTATTTTTTCAGGATACTGTCGCTAGTTTATATGATAGAAATAGTTTACATGAAATTATTACGAAAACAGCAAAAGAGATATTTATACCATTAACTGTTGGAGGCGGACTACGTACGATTGATGATATTAAAAATGTACTGAGGGCAGGAGCAGATAAAGTGGCTATTAATACAGCAGCAATAAAAAACCCTCAATTTATTCGTGAAGCTTCTTTGAAATTTGGTTCTTCTACCATAGTGATTGCAATTGAAGCAATTAGAGGATCAGATGGGAGATATCTTGCATTTACGGATAATGGTAGGGAATATTCCGGCCTGGAAGTGGTATCATGGGCTCGAAAAGCAGAAGAATTGGGAGCAGGCGAGATTGTAATTACTTCAGTAGATAAAGAAGGTACCGGGGAAGGTTATGATCTGGAACTTATAAGATCTATTAGTGAAGCAGTTTCAATTCCTGTTATTGCTCACGGAGGTGCAAGCACACCGGTAGATGTTGTTCGCGCAATTCAATTTGGAAAAGCTGATGCAGTGGCAATTGCTTCTATATTACATTATTCGGTTATGCAATCATTTGGTAGTATTTCTTCCGATTATAAAGAAGAAGGAAATATTTCTTTTTTAAATAGTGGTAAAATACCAAAAAAAATTACTCCAAGTTCTTTGAAAGAAATTAGAGAAGCTCTTATTCATGCAGAAATTCCAACAAGAATATAATATGATAATTTCTCATAAAAAAATACTAATTATCGATTATAAATCCGGTAATCTTTTTAGTGTAAATCAGGCATTGACAAATATAGGTCTGAATGTTCTTATTAGCTCAAATGCTGATGATATTGCATCAGCTGATGCAATTGTTTTACCAGGTGTTGGTGCATTTGGTGATGCAATGAACAATCTCCATAATTTTAATCTTGTTCAGCCCATTAAACAGTTTGTAGAATCAGGTAAACCATTTCTTGGTATTTGTCTTGGACTTCAATTATTGTTTACAGAAAGTGAAGAATTTGGATATACAAAAGGATTAAATTTAGTAAAAGGCAAGGTGAAAAGGTTCAATATGAACAATAATGCTGGAGAGAATCGGAAAATTCCTCAAATTGCCTGGAATAAAATAAACAGAATAAACGATAATACCTGGGATAATACACCTTTACAAGGTATAAAGGATGGAGAATTTATGTATTTTGTTCATTCCTTTTATGTAGAACCTGAAGAACCGGTTGCTTTATCAGAAACGAACTACGATGGACAAACTTATGTTTCAAGTATCCAAAAAAAAAATATCTTTGCTTGTCAGTTTCATCCTGAAAAAAGTGCTCAAGAAGGGCTTCAGATTTACAAAACATGGGCTAGCATTAACAATCTAATATAATATAGAAATGAAACAAGAAAATTTGGAAGCATATTATGGTCTTCCTCAAGAAGTTAAATTTTGTAAAAGATGTGTAACAAGTAATCAGAGACCAACTTCTGCTGTAGAGTTCAAGCATACAAGAGATAGTAAGAAAAATACAATGCATCTTGATGAAAATGGTGTTTGTGATGCTTGCCGTAATGCTGATACAAAAGAAGCAATTGATTGGGATAAAAGAGAAGAAGAACTTCTAAAATTGTTAGATAAACATAGAAGTAAAGATGGAAGTTATGATTGTTTAGTGCCTGGTAGTGGTGGAAAAGACAGTGCATTTCAAGCTCATGTATTGAAATATAAATATGGTATGCACCCATTGACATGTACCTGGCCTCCTATTTTATATACCGATTATGGTTACAAAAACTTCAAAAATTGGTTAGATAGTGGTTTTGATAATATTTCGTTTTACAGAAATGGTAAGACCATGAAATTGTTTACAAAATTATCTATTGAAAACTTGTTTCACCCTTTTCAAACTTTTATTTTAGGCCAAAAAAACCTTGCTCCAAAGATTGCAAGTAAATATGGTATTTCTTTAATATTTTATGGAGAAAATGAAGCAGAATATGGTAATCCAATTGCAGATAATGCAACTTCGTTGCGTGATAAATCTTATTATAGTTATAAAAATTTAGATGAAATATTTTTGGGTGGAGTATCAATTCGTGAGTTGAAAGAAAAATACAATGTTTCAATCAATGATTTGCTTTCTTTTTTACCTGCAGATGCAAAAGAATTGGAAAAATCAGATATTCAGGTACACTATTTAGGTTATTATCTTAGATGGACACCTCAGGAAGTATATTATTATGCGGTTGAAAATACAGGTTTTCATGCCCGTCCTTTCAGAACCCAGGGAACATACAGTAAATACAATAGTATTGATGACAAAATTGATGATTTGCATTATTACACAACTTTCATAAAATTTGGTATTGGACGTGCTACTTATGATGCTTCTCAAGAAATTCGTAACAAACATTTAACACGTGAAGATGGTATTGCATTGGTAAAGAAATTTGATGGAGAGTTTCCGGATAGATACTTTGACGAAGTGATGGATTATCTGGAAATTGACCCTGATTATTTTCGTAATGAATTGACTGATAAATTCCGTTCACCACATTTATGGGGTAAAAATTCTAAACATGAATGGCAATTAAGGCACAATGTGTGGAGAGGTGGGATTAATGATTAATAATATAATATCAGTTCAATAAATATCGTATAAAAAGAATTGTGTTTGTAATATACTTCTTATTAATATAACACATTTAAAGAAAAAGGATAACTATTTTTATATGTATTGCTAAAAGACTTTTGAACGTTATCGCAATCCAACATCTATTTTTGATAATGTTCATTTTTAAACGATACTTTACAATATTCAGAAGTTCCATTACATATAATTAGTTGATAAATAAACTAGTACGTTAATTCTAATAATAAAAGACTTTTCGTATAATACAAAACGGAAAGTTGCAAATCAAGTCATCAGTTAAGTAATTAGAATAGTACAATATCATATTATTTTGTTTTTTTATAGTTATTTTAAATTGTGTCTATCACTAAGAGAGATATAACATTGACTACTGGGCAGTTTAAAGCCTGAAACTTATTTTTAAGAATATTACAAACAATTTGGTAAAGAAACGCATACATTGCCTTCTTTCGTCCTTTCAAAAACGGAAGATCACTAATTTATCAAAGATTTTTGATGTTAGTTGTGGAACGATTCAACCTTTGCTCGATAGATGGGCATTTAATGGTGTCGATTCTCTTCAAATGATACTTGTACGAAGTGTTAAACCCCGCCTTAAAGACTATCTGGATAAATATGCTTAAAATGTTTATATTCATAGGATAAACCTTAAAATTGTATTGAATTACTTTAAGGAGAAACACGATATTAGAATATGCAAAAAGACTTTGCAGAAATTTTTTAAAAATTACTAGACTATAACTGGAGAATAGTTTATGGACAAAATATAAGAATGGAAGGAACAAGATTTGCTCATTTTCTACATTTCTCCATACTCTCCAGAATTGAACTTGATTGAAACTTTATGAAGAATAATCAAGTATTAGTGGATACCTTTTGATGCTTTCCTCTTTCCTCAGTTTTCAAAATCTCAAAGACAGCTTGTCGTCTGTCCTCTATGATGTGAGCAATAAATTCGACACTATATTATTAATACTAATTAGAACAATAAATTGTCACACAATAATGCATAAAATGAAAATAAAAGTTTTAATATTTGCAAGATCTTTTTTGGCAAATTACGCTTCTGAAATCGATTCAGATATTTTTGATACAATATTTGTAGTATTAACAAAGAAAGAAAAAGAACTAATTGAGGCAAAGGGAAAAAAGGTTTATGGTTGTTTTGAAGAAGAATTTTCTAACATTAAAGAGTCAAAAATTAACGGAGATTATTTAAAGACTTCATTTTCGTCAGACAGGTTTCTATGTAGATTTGATTTGAAAAAACGACTTGAAATACTCGGAAAAGAAATAACCTTTTGGAGATCAATAATTGAAAAAACAAAACCAAATTATTTAGTAAATGAAAGTATTTCTATCGAGATTTCTGAAGTTATGGCAATAGAAGCAGAACGATATGGAATTCCATTTTTAAGTGATTTACAAGGTTTTTTTCCATATACTTTTTACTGGAAACCCAGTCCATTTGATGGTCGATTGAATGATTTGAGCACTATAAAACCAAATGATGCAAATCTTTTAAAGGCGAAAGGTTATTACAATGATGTTGTAGAAAAAGGCTACAAACCATTTTACATTATTGATTCGTTAAAACCATATGGCTATTCTTTAAAAAACATTATAGCTTCTTTATATAGAGATACGATATTATATATAAAAAAGAAGAAATTACAAAGAATTACGACTTTCAGGTATGAAGATGATTATTCATTTTTTTCTTATCAAATGTCAAGAAGATTATTTAATAGGATTATTTATTCATATGACAATATTAAAGATTTAAAGAATAAACAGATTATATTTTTCCCCTTACATATTGAACCTGAAGCTA
The DNA here is from genome assembly GCA_903901975.1 of uncultured Bacteroidales bacterium. Classification (GTDB taxonomy): domain Bacteria; phylum Bacteroidota; class Bacteroidia; order Bacteroidales; family Paludibacteraceae; genus Paludibacter. The sequence goes on along the minus strand of CAIUTB010000035.1, from coordinate 51,610 downwards.
TTCTGAATTATTTTGCTGAAGAGTATCAAAATCAGGTATCAACAATTGAAAATATTGCTAAAACTTTAAAACCAAATCAATATCTAGTTATAAAAGAACACCCCCAACAAAAAGGAGCATTATTAGATAGAAGATACAGAGACTTAAAAAAAAAATTATTGAATCTCATTTATCTTCCTGCTGAATTGAATTGTCAAGATATTATAATAAAATCAGAAGCAATAGTCACTTTGACAAGCACAGCAGCCTGGGAAGGAGTTCTATTTGGTAAACCTGTATTTGTTTTAGGTAAGATATTTTATGATCAATGTCCAGGTGTAACTAAGATAGAAAGTATAAAACATTTAAAAGAGGAAATACGAAAAGACGAATACCTTTATCCCCAAAAAGAAGATGTATTAAATTTTATTGCAGCGATGATTTCTATCTTTAATAAGGGCTGTGCAACCCCTTATGCAAAAGAAAGCTTTAAACAAAACGTTATGGATTATACAATAGCCATAGAAAAAGCAATACAAAAAAAATGAGAGGGCTTTTAAATTTACAAGTTTTTCGCCCCAATGAAAAACTATCAATAAAACTTTTCTTTACTTCGACAATCCTTGGATTAGTCATTCTATTCTTAGGAACATTAAATGGACCTTTTTCTGTATTTACTGTATTAGCATCTATATTAACCGGATTCTATGGAATCTTTATTTACATTAATAAGTATACATGTAATTTATATACAAGATACTTGCTATTTTTATTGTTTTATTTTGTTGTAGTTGGTATTTCGTATGGTAATATTAATTTAAGTTTTAGAGGTGGTGATTTTGGTTGGATATTTACGCAAGACATAAGATACGTAATGTATTTTATAATCGGTAGTGTTTTTGCTAATAAAAGATATATGCCTGTTTTTCACGAGTTTATGCGATATATAGGCTTCAGCTCAATAATTGCAACCTTTTTTGGGCTGTTTTTCTTTAATTTTGACATTCAAAATATAAATGACCGCACTGGAACTTGGAATTTTAGTTATTATTGTTGGTGGTTTAGCTCTGCTTGCTTTTCTTATTGGGGATACTATGCCATAATAATGAAAAAAGAAAAAATATTAGGATATAGCGTACTCTTGAGCTATTTCATACTCGGTGTTCTTTTTTTAAAAAGATCCGTTTTAATAAATATGATTGTATTATTATTAATTGCAATTTTTTTTTCAAACAAAAATTCTTTTAAATTTTTGGGAAGAATAATAATAATAATGGCAATAATATTATTTATAACTTTTATCGTTAACAATATTCTTCATCTCCAAACAATCGATGCCATTTTTAATTTACTATATGATCGCTTTAATACAATTGATGATTTATCGGGAATAGACAGAGTTGAAGAATGGAAAGAGTATTTTGCAGAAGCATCATTCTTTCAATTGATTTTTGGTAATGGAATCGGTCATTATCCCTTTGTTAAAGTATTTGAGTGGCATATTATTAATGCTTTGCATATTGGTATTTACAATATTATTTTTAAAGGTGGAATTTTATATGCATTGTTTTACATTTTTTTATATAAGAGAATATTCCACAAACTTTTCAAATTTCATTCCTTAGAAAAATACGAATTAGTCTGTTTGGGAGTTGCTTTATCTGCTCTTATTTCTTTGTTCTTTGAAGGTTCCTGGACATATACGATAGAGCCTTTATGTATTTCGGCTCCAATATTTTATGTTGCTTTAAATAAAAAATATGAAAATAAAACTTATAGAAAAATTTAAAAAACATAAAACACCTATTTATTTTCTGAATTCTACTCTTATTTCATCTGTTGTAGGAATATTAACAGGATTTGTAACATATCGTTATGTAACACCAGATTACATGGGAATTTGGGTGACTTTAACTACATTTACTGTTTATGCAACTTTCTTTCGTTTAGGTATCCCTAATGGGATGAATAGAGAGCTACCTTATTATTTAGGTAAAAATGAAACAGTTAAAGCCTATAAATTCGCTGAAACCACTTTGGCATATTCATTATTTATTACAGGACTACTTTCAATACTTATCATAGGATGTTTTGTCTATTTCAATTTTAACAAATATGGATTATATGCCACCGATTACAAACAGGCAATGTTTGTGATTGCGCTCACTGTTGTTTTTGAGCCATATTCTACTTATTTATCAGGGACTTTCAGTACAAGTGATAATTTTAAGAAATTAAGTGACATTCAAATGATAATGTCATTAATTCAGCTTTCTTCGATGGCTTTTGTTATACTATGGGGATTTCAAGGATATATTTTAAGAGCTTTAATTATAAGTTCTACAAACTTATTGCTTTTACATGTTTGGAGGCCTTTATCATTTATAAAGCCTAAATTTAGTTTTTCAATTTTCAAAAATCTTTTCTTTGTTGGATCAATTATTTTTTTGGTTAGTTATGCATTTTCATTTATTGAGACGCTACCTCGTTTATATATAATAAATTATGGTACTGCAAAAAATTTAGGGCTATTTTCACCTATTATTATGCTATTTGGAATTATAACTCTTATTCCTAATACATTGACTAATTATTTGTATCCTAAATTCTCAAAGTCATTTGGTGCAAATTCTGATAGAAGCGTTTTCTGGAAACAGATGCGACTTATATACATATTATCTTTTGTGATTGCAATAATTGGAAGTTTATTTTTATACTTTTTAATTGACTATATCATCCTGCTATTCCCTAAATATATTGAGGCATTACCATATATAAAATTAGCCTGTTTGCCCATTCTTTTTGTTGGTTACAAATTGGGTAATGTCTTGTGTGTTGTTTTTAAAGAATGGAAATGGCTATCGTCGTACATAATAATTTATTTTATTTTACAATTTACTACATTGTACATCATTGGGAAAATAATTGGTGACTCTCTAAAAACAGTAATAATATCACTTCTAATAACATATATATTTATGTTTATTTATTCATATTTTATTACATATAAAATTACACATAAAAATATAATGTAAAATATTGTTTAACTAATAGTTGTAAATAATAAACTGTTATTTAAAATCAAACCTATGTTTAAATTGTCATTAATTTTAAATAAAATTTAATTTTAGCATATTATGATAGAAAACTTTGATGTGCCAATAGTCCTTTTCTTTTTTAAAAGAGTCGATAAAACAATTCAAATAATTGAAAGAATTGCTAAAGTTAAGCCTTTGAAAATATATTTGATTAGTGATGGCCCCAGAAATGAAGAAGAGGCTAAATTGGTTTCAGAATGTAGGTATAGAGTTGAATCACTTATAACATGGCCATGTGAGATCATAAAAAATTATGCAGAAATAAACAAGGGGGTATATGATAGAATCGCAAAAGGTGCAAAATGGGTGTTTAGCTTTGAGGCATCAGCTATATTTCTTGAAGATGATAATTTACCTGAACTAAGTTTCTTTCAATTCTGTCGGGACATGCTTTCTTTATATAAAGAAGATTCGAGAGTTTTATGGATCTGTGGTACAAATTATTTGAAAGAATTTGAACCTACTGATGGAAGTAGTTATGTTTTTACACAACACATGTTACCATGTGGTTGGGCCTCTTGGAGTCAAAAATTTACTAAATTCTATGATGGGGAACTAACTCTATGGGGAGATAAAGATATCAAAAGGAAAATCAAAAGTACATATAAAGATAAAAAACTTTTAAAACAAGATATGTATTCATGGGATATGGAATTAAGAAGAATTTCTAAATCAATTGCTCCCATTTCATGGGATATTCAGATGAGTTTTACTATAAGAGTCCACGGAATGTATGGAATAGTTCCAAAATTCAACCAAATTAGAAATATAGGTGTAGATTTGTTCTCCATTCATGGTGGAAACTCAATGTCACATGCAATGACAAAAAGATTCTGTGAGCTTGAAACAAAACAAATGCAGTTCCCATTGATACATCCGAAAGTAATGTTATGTGATCCGGATTTTGAATTAAGAACAGGGAAAATCATTTTATATCCTTTCTCTAAAAGGATATTGATTGAATGTGCAAGCTTTATAAAAAAAATATTTATGATTAATCCAGATTATAGTTTTACACGCACATTTAACAATATTTTCTCAAAGATTAGTTGATAGATTAAAATAATTATTTATTATGATATAATATTGATATAGTTAGATGTTTTACATTGATTATTCTATATAAAAATATTCTTTCAATGATGACAATATGTAGAAAATAACTTTCATATATTTATGAAAAACCAACAAATACTTTTTTCAACAGTTCATCCAGCTCCTTATATGGATAGGATGCTTGAGTATATAAAATCAGAATATGAAATAACTGTAATATATAATTGCCTTTCAGATAAATACAAACAATGGAATAATTACTCTTGGGTTCATGGTTTTGTTTTTAAAGATATTTCGTTTAAAAAAACAATTGGATTAATCAGAAATGCAGACCTTGTTATCGTAGGTGGTTGGGGTAGTTGGGATTGTATAAAACTTATATTATTATCAAATATTTTATTTAAAAAAGTTGCTGTTTTTTCTGATTGTCCTATTCATGTCAATAAACGGTCCCCACAATTTTGGTTCAAGAAATTATTTTTATTCAAACAATTTGATTACATTTTTTGTGCAACTTCAAGTACTCAGGAAATATATTCAAAGTTTTACAATTTAGAAAAAAGTAAATTAAAACTATTTCCTTATGCAATTCATTTTCCCGAAATCAATCATATTGAAGCAATCAATAAATCGAGGGTTAATGAATTATTGAATGGTAACATGCCACGAATATTTATTTCCAACAGTTTTTATAAGCGGAAAGGATACAATATTCTTTATGAAATGCTTATTGAAATCCAAAAAAAAGATTTATTATATAAATATGATATTACTATTGCCGGTTTAGGGGAAGAATATGAAGAATATGAATTTAAATTTAAATCTCTTTCTTCGAAAATTAAATTTACAGGTTGGTTGGATTATGAAGACTATATTGATCAAATGAATAATACTGACATTTTTATTCATGCATCACTATTTGAACCCTTTGGTATTCCTCCTATCGATGCAATGGCAAGGGGAAAATTACTGATAGTTTCTGATGGAGTTCAATCAACAACATCAATAATTAAAAGCGGTGAAAATGGATATATTTATTCCGCATCTGAACCGAAAGAACTCGTGACAATTATTGAAAATTTAAAAACAGAATCAATTTATAATATCGGGCAAAGAGCCATTAAAACAGCAAACGAAAACTACTCATATGAAATATATTCAAATGTTTTGAAGGAATGTATAGATTAAATAGGTTAAAAGTAATGGTTATTTTACAACGATATAGTTATATTTATGGACAATATTAAAAAGAAAAATCTTGCTATATTATTTCTGGGATCGTTAGTTCCTTATACACCGGAATTTCAAAACCCGGGAGTTTCACTATCGGGCTTGTTGGTGCAAGAAGGTATAGTAGATGGGTTACTTAATCAGAATTTACAGGTAGATATACTTTCATCACAACCAATTCCTTCCTTCCCGAATTACAAAACATTCTTTTGTAAAAGAATAAAAATTTCATATAAAGATAGAGCCTTTATTACGACTTTACCAGCAATAAATATTATTGTTATTAGAGAAATTATGAAAGGAACTTATGCTTTTTTTACCATTATTTTATGGTCACTTAAAAACCTCAATAAAAAAAGATGCATTTTACAATATGGTGTCTATTCACCGCCTTTACCAATAATTTTTTTTGCTTGTAAAATAACCAATTCAAAATTCGTATCCCTATTATATGATTTAGGAATGCCGCCAAAAAAGATAAATATTGGAAGAATACGTACAATTATTTACTATTTTGTTGAATTATTTGCTAAAATACTAATACCTCGATTGGATGGGAGGATCGTCATTAATGAAAATGTAAGTTTAGATTATGCACAACAAAAACATTGTCTATTAATTGATGGTGGTATAAACAACAATGTTAAATCAAGATTATTTGATTTAAAAGTGAATACAACTAACAGTTCTGATACTATATTTCTTTGTGCTGGAGCATTGTGGCCCATCAATGGAACACAAGTTGTTATAGATGCCATGAAGATTAATAAAAATCAGAATATTAAAATATGGTTTGCCGGAAAAGGAATAGATCTTCCAATCATTAGACAAGCAGAAGAAAACGATAGTAGGATAAAATATTTAGGGATGCTTGATTTGGATCAATTATTTTCCTATTATCAAAAAGTAGATGTATTAATGAATGTCCGGGTAACTGAGGATGATGAATGCCGGTACCTTTTTCCTTCTAAGTTTTTTGAATATCTTGTAACTGGAAAATACGTCATAACTACACAAGTGGCACATTTAGAAAGAGATTATGGACATGTTTGTTCTGTTTTGTCAAATAATTCTCCTGAAACTTTATCGAACGAAATGGAAGAAATTTCAAAAATGTCTAAACTAGAGCTAAATGCTAAAGGTGAAAAAGCACGAAAATATATGATTGAAAATCGTACATGGGATATACAAAGTGCTAAGATATATGAGTATATAAATAGTACTGTTTTTATCTAAAATTTAGATTAAATGAATTTGAAACTTAAATTTAAAGAATATCGTTTTATTAGATTTTTAGTTTATAAATTTCGGTATTTCTTTGAAAAAAAAGGATACATCATTGGAAAAAAAAATGCAATATGTAATCATGGTATAAAGATTGCATCTTGTTTTTGCATTAAAGGAAATTATAATTCAATTCTAATTGATGAAAATGTTCTGCTTATAAATTGTCTTATAAAAGTGAATGGAAATAATAATGTAATTCATTTGAAAAAAAAGAGTTATCTTGAAGGAGGAACATTTTTCATTGAAGATAATAATTGTTCAATTATTATAGGAGAAAACACATTCATAGGACAATCTCATATAGCTGTAACAGAAAATAATAGTTCAATAATTATTGGTGATGATTGTATGCTATCATCTAATATTAATATAAGAACGGGTGATTCTCATTCAATTATAGATATTGAAAAAAAATCAAGGATTAATTATGCACAGAACATATCAATAGGCAATCATTGTTGGATTGGAGAAGGAGCAAAAATCCTGAAAGGAGTGATACTTGATGAAAATGTTATTGTTGCTACCGGTGCAATAGTTACCAGTGGTTTTCCGAATAATGTATTGATAGGGGGTAATCCAGCAAAAATACTTAAGGAGAATGTTACCTGGAATAAAAATCGGATTTAAATTTATTGTTTAAGTTAGTTATGCCCAAATTATTACAGATAAATTCGAATGCAGTTATAGGGTCCACTGGTCGAATTGTCGATCAGTTAGGTAACCTAGCAATTGAAAACGGTTGGGTAAGTTATATTGCATATGGACGGAATGTTGGAGAAAGTAAATCGCAACTTATAAAAATAGGGAATAAAATATCAATTGGGTTTCATTTCCTTTTATCAAGGGCATTCGATCAACACGGATTTGGCTCTTATTTTGCAACAAAAACCTTAATACGAAAAATAAAAGAAATAAAACCAGATGTAGTGCATCTGCATAATATCCATGGCTATTATCTTAATGTTAAATTATTGTTTGAATATCTTGCCGAAGCAAATATTCCCATTATTTGGACTCTACATGATTTTTGGTCAATAACAGGGCATTGTACTGCTCCTGTATTATTTGATTGTGATAAATGGCAAACAACTTGCAATAATTGTCCTTGTAAAAATGAATATCCTAAATCAATTACAGATAATTCAAAAAAGAACTGGATTAAGAAAAGAACAATATTCACTTTACCTGAAAAAATGATATTAGTTCCGGTCTCAAATTGGTTAGGAAATTATATTTCAAAATCCTATATGTCGATCTACCCTATAAATGTTATTCACAATGGTATTGAAATAGATAAATTTTCAAATTTACCTAATAAAAAAATAATTGAAAAGTATAATTTATACAACAAATTTAGAATCCTGGGTGTAGCTTCCGGTTGGAACGAAACAAACGGATTCAATAAAATTCTTGATTTAAGTTTATTGTTGCCGGATGATGCTATCATAATATTAGTTGGTGTTACTGAAGAACAAATTAAAATTCTTCCAAAAAATATTATAGGTATTCGACATATAAAAGATGTAACAGAATTATCATCTTATTATGCTCTTGCAGATTTATATATCAATATATGTAAAACACATTCTTTTGGATTAGTTAATATTGAATCGATGGCATGTGGAACTCCTGTTGCAGTATTAAGGGATTCAGCTGGTGAAGAAATAATTTCAAAGGACACTGGATTTTTAATATCGGATATCAAAGAGATCCTTACAATAATTAAAGAAGTAAAAGCTAAAGGAAAATCATTCTATAATGACGCCTGCATGAATAGAGTAAAAAGTATGTTTAATAAAGACGCCAAATTCAGTGAGTATTTAAATTTATATGAAGAAATTCATAATGATACATACAAATGGAACAAGCATTAATAGTTTCATTAAATTTTAATCCGGGCCATGTTTCACATTTGGTAGCCTGTTATAAGCAATTTGAGGAGCTTGGGTATAATTCAGTATATTATGTAAACCAGAAGTTTGCATCTGTATTGCCTGAAAATTCTAAGGTATATATTCACAGTAAAGAGCAAATAGAGCTTAGTGATGTAAAAGTAGCTGTGTTCTTATTTCCAAGTCAATATAATCTGACTGAAATTATAAAATTAAAAATTAAATTCCGTGATCTGAAAGTTGTTTATATTTTTCATGAACCGATGGAATCCCTGAGGATTTACAGGAAATCGGGATTTACGTCCAAAATGCTTGTTAAAGCTGCAGTAACGAATTTGATAAATACTTGTGTAGTTTGGATTTCAAATGTTATTTTATTGCCTTCTGAAAAAGCAGTCAGGTTATATGACAAAAAAAAATATTATCTTAACAAGAACAGATATTATGTTCCATTAATGTTCGACGATGAAACTAAGGAGAACACACAGCAATGTAAAAGGAAGTATTTTTCATATATAGGTACAATTGCATCGGATCATTCATTTAATGAGTATTTCAATTTCATTGAATGGGCAATTCTCAATTCAGAATTAATGTCATTGAATTTTTTGATTGCTACAAAAAGCTCTTTAGAACAAAACCAACGCTTGGAAAAACTGCTAAATTCAGGACGGTTATGTTTGTTAGAAGGAAGTCCATTAACCAATTTACAAATTAATGATTGTTACAGATCATCTCATGTAGTCTGGAATGCTTATATCCGCACAACACAAAGCGGTGTTTTAGTAAAGTCTTTTATATTTGGTACACCTGCAATAGTTCTGGAAAAGAACATTTCAGAGTTTGCTGCAAATAGATGCGAGGTGATATATATTAAAGATAATACATCATTTGAACAGATTAAAGAGGCAGTAGAAGCAATATTATTAGATTTTTCAAATTATAGTAATAATTGCAGGCAAAGGTTTTTAAAAACATTTCATTACAAAAATTACAATCGAACCATTGAGAATATTATTCGAAAATAGAAGACAGAATATCGTAGTAAATTACAAACAATAAATACAAATAATTATGTTTAAAAATAAAGTTTTACTTATTACCGGTGGTACTGGTTCATTCGGTAATGCTGTACTAAAACGATTTTTAGATACCGACATCAAAGAAATTCGAATATTCAGCCGGGATGAAAAGAAGCAAGACGATATGCGTCACGCACTTCAAAACTCAAAAGTGAAGTTTTATATTGGGGATGTACGAAATAAACGAAGTGTGGATAATGCTATGCATGGAGTTGATTTTATCTTTCACGCGGCAGCACTAAAGCAAGTCCCTTCCTGTGAGTTTTTCCCCATAGAAGCTGTGAATACAAATATATTGGGTACACAAAATGTGCTGGATTCGGCGGTGGAACATGGTGTAAAAAGAATGATTGTACTTAGTACGGATAAAGCAGCATACCCTATCAATGCCATGGGAATCAGTAAGGCTATGATGGAAAAAGTAGCCATAGCTAAAGCACGCTCGTTGGGAGAAGATGCCATTACCACTGTATGCTTAACCCGGTATGGCAATGTTATGGCAAGCCGAGGTTCGGTTATTCCTCTTTTTGTTGATCAAATGAATGCAGGCAAGGATATTACGGTGACCGACCCGAATATGACTCGTTTTATGATGACCCTGGATGATGCAGTCGATCTGGTAGTCTATGCTTTTCAACATGGGGAAAATGGGGATTTATTTGTACAAAAAGCACCTGCTGCTACCTTAGAGGTGTTGGCAAAGGCTGTAATTGAACTGTATAAATCGAAAAGTCAGGTACGGGTAATTGGAACCCGCCATGGTGAAAAATTGTATGAAACCTTGGTAACCCGGGAAGAAATGGCAAAGGCAGAGGATATGGGAAATTATTTCCGTATACCGGCTGATAACCGCGATTTGAATTATGATAAATATTTTGTGGAAGGGCAGGAAGAAGTATCGGTGATTGAAGATTATCACTCGCATAATACAACCCGGTTGGATGTGGAAGGAATGAAAGAGTTGTTGATGAAGATTCAGGAGGTGCGAGAGAGTGTAAGATAAAAAAGACGATACAAAGCCAAGAAGTTTTGCATGAAAAAGATACGGGTATTTATCAGTAGTGTTCAAAGTGAGTTCTCAGAAGAACGTCAGATGCTTTTCGATTATTTGATAAGCGATTCTTTGTTAGGTCTGTTTTTCGAACCATTTATTTTTGAAAAAATTCCTGCTGTTGAACATTCCGTGTCGAAAGTGTATCTGGAAGAAGTGGAGCGCTGTAGTATTTATATCGGATTATTTGGATGTACTTATGGTTATGAGGATGTGGAGGGAGTGTCGCCTACAGAGCGTGAATTTGATTATGCAAGCCAATTGTATAAAACCAGGCTTATCTTTATTAGCAACTATAATGATGCAGGGAGAGAGAAGAAAGAAGCAGCTCTGATTAGGAAAGCTGAAAGTTCAGTGGTTAGAAAATCATTTTCATCATTGTCAGAATTGAAAGCTTCTGTTTATACCTCACTGGTGCGTTATCTTGAAGAGAAGGAATATATCAGAACATCGCCTTTTGATGCCACCCTGAACAAAGAGGCGATTGCTGATGCTATTGATGTTCAGAAAATAAGAAACTTTGTTGCCCATGCACGGGCAAAAAGAAACTTCCCATTTTCAGAAGATGCACCCGCAGAAACGATATTAACTCATTTGAACTTAACACAGGACAAAAAGTTTAGCAATGCTGCTATCCTTCTTTTTGGGGACAATCCGCAGGATTTCTTTTTGTCTTCTCATGTAAAATGCGCGCATTTTCACGGAACAGAGATTACTAAGCCTATCCCCTCCTACCAAACTTATAAAGGGGATGTGTTTCAATTAGTAGATCAGGCGGTCGATTTTATTCTTTCTAAAATAGACCTGGAGGTAGGTGATCGCAGTCAAACGACTGCAATTGCTACTCGCTACGAAATTCCGCAAGCTGCAGTAGCAGAGGCTGTGGTAAATGCTGTGGTACACCGTGATTATACAAGTAATGCAAGTGTACAGGTCATGTTGTTTCAAGACCGTTTAGAAATATGGAATCCCGGACAATTACCGTACGGTTTAACTACAGAGAAATTAAAAAAACCTCACAGCTCTATTCCTGCTAATTTATTACTGGCAGAGTCTATGTACTTGTCTGGCTACATTGAACGTATTGGGACAGGTACAGGCGATATTGTGAGGTGGTGTAAGGAAGCAGGTCTGCCGCGTGAACCTGAATTTGTGCAAGAGGAATTCTTTAAGGTTGTTATTTGGCGAAAAAATAATAACAACACACTTACAGGACAAGTTACAGGACAAGTTACAGGGCAAGTTATAGGACAAGTTACAGGACAAGTTACAGGACAAGTTACAGGACAAGCTGCCGGGCTTATTATTACAGATGATTTTATCCGGGAAATTCAAAAAGTGGTTCAGGTAATTAATAAAAGTGCAAAACGAGAAGAAATACAAACAGCACTGGATTTAAGAGGACGGGACAATTTTTTGAGAAACTATCTTAATCCGGCTATTGAAAAAGGGTATGTAGAAATGATATATCCTGATACGCCGCGACATCCCGAACAAGCCTATCGTTTGACACAAAAAGGAGTTAATTTGCAAGAGTTACTGATAAAAAAGGAAAGAGGCACGAAAAATTATAAAAAATGAAACTACTAATTACCGGTGCAAAGGGTTTTGTTGGAAAAAACCTGATTGCTGAATTACACAATCAGGGTTTTGCCGATTTGTTGGAATATGATGTGGATTCAATTCCAGAATTGTTAGATGAGTATGCCCGAGAGTGTGATTTTGTATTTCATTTGGCAGGTGTGAATCGTCCGGAAGATCCGGCTGAATTTATGACGGGTAATTTTGGATTTACTTCTGTGCTATTGGATGCACTTACAAAGCACCATAATAAAGCTCCGATACTGATTACTTCATCCATTCAGGCAGTTCAGGATAATCCGTATGGGCAAAGTAAAAAAGCAGGGGAAGATTTACTTTTTGATTATAGCCTTGAAACAGCTTCGCCTGTATTTGTCTATCGCTTACCCAATGTGTTCGGGAAATGGTGCCGACCCAATTACAACAGTGCTGTGGCAACTTTTTGCCATAATATAGCCAATGATATTCCCATACTGGTGAATGACCCGAATGTGACCATGAGTTTAGTGTATATAGACGATGTGGTGGCTTCATTTATTGATAAATTAAAAAACAGTTCAACGCATAAGCAAGCATTTGAACAAGTTAGTCCGGTACATGAGATGAAGCTGGGAGAAATTGTGAACCTGCTTAATTCGTTTAAAGATAGCAGAGATAATTTGTCACTGCCCAATTTTGCTGATTCGTTTGCCAAAAAGTTATATTCAACGTATTTAAGCTATTTGCCAACTGACAAATTTAGTTATCCCTTAACAATGAATATCGATCATCGGGGTTCATTTACGGAGTTTTTAAAAACGAATGACAGAGGTCAGGTTTCAGTTAATATCTCCAAACCCCGTATCACCAAGGGAAATCATTGGCATCATACTAAAAATGAAAAGTTTTTGGTGGTCAGTGGGAAAGGAGTTATTCGGTTTCGAAAAATAGATTCCCGGGAAATTATTGAATATTTTGTATCGGGTGAAAAGCTGGAAGTAGTGGATATTCCGGTGGGCTATACGCATAATATTGAAAATATTGGAGAAACGGAACTGGTTACCGTTATGTGGGTGAATGAGGTGTTTGATAAAGATAGGGCGGATACTTTCTTTCTGGAGGTGTGAGGAATGTTGAGATGTTGAGGGATGATTAGTATTAAAACCATATTCTATTTGCAACCTTAGTAGAAAACGGGTTACCCCGTATATTAAACCTTATTACTGACAATAAAATTTATATCATAAAAATAAGGTAATAATGTAAGAATTTGTATGGGTTATAATTTTGCACTAAGGTTAGAAAAAATGATAAGGTTTTTATAAGAGAAAAGATATGTTTTGATCTTTCAAATTAATTACAAGTTATTAATGACAATGTATTAATACCATATTCTATTTGCAACCTTAGTAGAAAACGGGTTACCCCGTATATTAAACCTTATTTCTGACAATAAAATTTATATCATAAAAATAAGGTAATAAGGTAGGAGTTTGTGTGGATTAAGATTTTGCACTAAGGTAAGAAAAAAAGATAAAGTTTTAGTAATGGAAGAACCTTTCCGATAATTCGGAATGTACCATATTTTTATCTTTCAACCTTAGTAGCATTGAATAAAAAAGGAATCCCAACCTTATTACCTTATTTAAATTATTAACAACAAGATTCATAAACCCGGTATAGTTACAGCTTTTTATCCCGAACTCAGGTTATTCCCATATTTTCATGAAAATAGAATATAATAATCTTTATACCCATTTTGTTTTTACGACACTACATCGTCTTCCATTGATTTCAGAGGAAAACAGATCGCGTATAGAAAAATATATAACCGGTATCGTAAATAATAATGATTGTCAATTGTATGCCATTTACGCTAATCCTGAACACGTTCATTTTCTTATTTCTCGATCTCCTTCGTTGGGTGAGGAAAAAATTGCAAGTATAGTAGCGGATTCTTCCAGTAAATTTATAAATGATAATAAACTATGTGTTGGAAGATTTGATTGGCAATTGACATGTTCTGCATTTTCTGTTTCCAAAGGTGAAGTTGATAAAGTTTGTAAATATATATTAGGGCAAAAGGAGCATCATAAAAAACAGACATTTCAGGAGGAGTATGATAGCTTTATGAAATTTTATCAGCAAACAATAAACCCTTTAAAATAAGGTAATAAGGTCAGAAAATATGTTTAGATTCCTTTGTAATAAGGTTAAAAAAGTAAAAGTATTTTTTAAGCAAATTAATAGACAAGTATTTTTCGAAAGAGAAAGTCTTTTTAAATATAAATAAAAACCTTATTTTCCATATAAACCTTAGTAGAATTCAAGCATACCCCGATATTCAACCTTATTTTTATAACAATGAAGTAATAAGGTTTGGTTGGGAACGAATTATTTTTGTACTAAGGTTAAATAAAAGATAAGGTTTTAAAAGAATGATGAATTATAATGCATAATGAAAAAGTTAATAATGCAATTATTCATATAAAACCTTCCTCCAAAATTCGTACACGATATTTGTATCTTTCATTTTAACCTTAGTAGAACAAGAAGTACCTCATATTAAATAAAACCTTATTACCTTATTGAAATGTTTCATTTTTGAGATTCTATCAGCAAACAATTATACATGGAAAATAAGGTAATAAGGTCAGAAAATATGTTTAGATTTTTTTGTACTAAGGTTTTAAAAATAAAATAAGGTTTAAAAACATCTGATCAAACAACTCAACATATAAACAATGAAACGTTTAAAGGTCCTTACCGTAGTGGGCACTCGCCCAGAGATTATTCGTCTTTCGTGTGTTCTACAAAAACTGGATGCTTCGGAAGCCATTGAACATATTCTGGTTCATACGGGTCAGAATTATGACTATGAATTGAATGAAGTGTTTTTTGAAGATTTAGGATTGCGGAAACCAGATTATTTCTTAAATGCTGCCGGAAAGAACGCTACGGAAACAGCAGGATTGATTCTGATAAATATCGACCCGGTGCTGGAGGAGGTTCAACCTGATGCATTTCTGGTACTAGGGGATACAAATTCATGCCTGTGCGCTATAGCTGCCAAGAAACGGCATATTCCTATTTTTCACATGGAAGCCGGTAATCGCTGTTTCGACCAACGGGTACCGGAAGAAAGTAACCGTAAAATTGTGGATCATACGGCAGATATTAATATGACCTATAGTGATATTGCACGGGAATATTTATTAGCTGAAGGCTTACGGCCGGATCGGATTATCAAAACCGGAAGTCCAATGTACGAAGTGCTTACTACTTACTTGCCAAAAGTAAAAGCATCGAAGATTCTTGAAAGCTTAGAGTTGAAGGCTGAGAACTATTTTGTTGTTTCGGCACACCGTGAAGAGAATATTGCATCAGAGAAGAATTTCTTCCATTTGGTTGAAATTTTAAATATGGTAGCCTCAACATATAATTTACCGGTTATTGTTTCCACACACCCACGTACCCGAAAAATGACTGAAAAACACAATATTCAGTTTCATACGAATGTGAAATTGATGAAACCCATGGGATTGAGCGATTATATTGCTTTGCAAATGAATGCAAAAGCTGTATTGTCTGATAGCGGAACGATTAGTGAGGAATCTTCTATCCTGAATTTCAGGGCATTGAATATCCGTGAAGCACATGAACGCCCGGAAGCCATGGAAGAAGCTTCGGTGATGATGGTGGGATTAAATCCCGAACGGGTCATGCAGGGGTTGCTGCAATTAGACGCCCAACAATTAGGTGCTGATCGTAATTTCCGACCTGTAGCTGATTACAGTATGCCGAATGTAAGTGATAAGGTGGTGCGTATTATTTTATCTTATACTGATTATATTAAACGGGTAGTTTGGAGTGAATAATAAAACTAAGAATAATTATTTATCCCTATATTTAAAATGAGAAAACTCTGGATTGTTACAGAATTATTTTATCCAGATGAGACATCAACATCATACATCTTATCAAATATTGCGAATAAACTTGTTGAAAAATATGAAATAAATGTTATTTCTGGCTCGGCTTTATATCAAAAGAATAAGATAATAAAAAATGACAGTTTTATATTGGATGATAAAATTAATGTATTCAAAGTATCAAATAAAGAATTAGACAAAAATAATTTATTACAAAGGACACTAAAAATCATATCATTAACAATAAATTTATCAAATACCCTATTTAAAAAAGTCAATAAAGATGATAAGGTTTTTATAGTAACGAATCCAGCTCCTTTATTAATTGTTATCTCAATTTTAAAGAGATTCAAGAAGTTTGAACTATGTATTTTAGTTCACGATGTGTTTCCAGAAAATACTATTCCTGCTCGCATAATAAAAAAGAATTCATCAATAATTTATAGAATTGTTAAGCCTATTTTTAATTTGGCTTATTCATCTGCTGATTGTTTGATCGTTTTGGGAAGAGATATGAAGGATGTATTTATTGATAAATTAAGCAAATATAAGAAAATTCCCAAGATTGAAATTATTGAGAATTGGGGTGATACAATTAATATTAAACCATACAAAAATGAAACTTCAAAGATTTCGTTAAGGCATGATAATAATATAGTAACAATTCAATACGCAGGAAATATTGGACGAACGCAAGGATTAAAAGAATTCATAGAAATATTCACTAAATCTACTTCTAATATTCATCTTGATATGTGGGGAGATGGAGCAATGAAAGATGAAATAGTTAACTTTGTCAATAATAATAACCTGAAAAATAAAATTTCATTTTATGGTTATTATTCAAGAACTGAACAAAACGATATTCTTAATTCTACAGACATTTCTCTTATAACTTTAGCTGATGGTATGTATGGTTTAGGAGTTCCTTCAAAAGCGTACAATATAATCGCATCAGGTAAACCTATTTTGTTTATTGGAAAATTAAATAGCGAAATCGCATTAATGATTCAAGAAGAAGAAATTGGTTTTTGTTTTGACCCAACTGATTCAATCGCTATAAATAGGTTTCTAAATGAAATTTCATTATCAAAAATTCAAGATTTTAAAATAATGGGAGAAAAAGCAAGAAGAATTGCTGAAAATATTTATAGTGAAAAAAAAATCCTAGATAAATACATTAAGATATTATGAAACTACTATTTACAGGTG
This sequence comes from uncultured Bacteroidales bacterium, assembly GCA_903901975.1. GTDB lineage: Bacteria > Bacteroidota > Bacteroidia > Bacteroidales > Paludibacteraceae > Paludibacter. The sequence goes on along the minus strand of CAIUTB010000035.1, from coordinate 34,231 downwards.
CTTCTGGCTTTCTTGGTAATAATACTTTACTCATTCTTCAAGAAAAATATGATATTAAGACTATTGGCTTAACCTCGAAGGATAATTTTAATATAAATTTAGCAGTTGAAATACCTCATTTAACTGAGCAGTTTGATATAGTACTTCATGCGGCTGGCAAGGCACATTCAGTGCCTAAAACAGATGCTGAAAGTCAGATTTTTTATGATGTGAATCTGCAAGGTACAAAAAACTTATGTGCTGCACTAGAGAAATCTGAAATTCCTAAAGCATTTATTTTTATAAGTACTGTTGCTGTTTATGGTCTAGATTATGGTGAAGATATTACTGAAAATCATCCATTGAATGGAACAACTCCTTATGCATTAAGTAAGATTCAGACTGAACATTTTCTAATTGATTGGTGCAATACACATAATGTTAAATTGAGTATTATCCGCCCCTCGTTGATTGCAGGTCCAAATCCTCCTGGAAACTTAGGTGCAATGATTCAAGGAATAAAATCAAGAAAATATTTTTCTATCCGAGGAGGAAAAGTTCGCAAAAGTGTGTTGATGGTTCATGACATTGCAATACTTGTTCCTCTTCTTGCAGAAAAGGGGGGTATTTATAATGTCTGCGATTCAGAACAACCAACTTTTAGAGATTTAGAAAAATTAATTTCTATTCAGTTGGGTAAGTCTCTTCCTATCTCGATACCATATTGGATAACTCAACTGCTTGCTAAAGTAGGAGATTTAATAGGCGATAAATCTCCAATAAACTCGAGTAAACTGGATAAGATTTCACATTCATTGACTTTCTCGAATGAAAAAGCAAGAAGGGTATTAGGGTGGGAACCATTGAATGTTTTAAGAAATTTTAAAATTCAATAAATTCAAACAAATATCATTTACTTTTCAAATTGTGATATATTGATTGAATAGTAGTATTTAATTTATTTCGAAAATAATAAAATATATGAAAATTTTAATTACAGGTATTCATGGTTTTGTGGGGTCTAATTTGGTGAATGCTCTCAAAAAAACCCATACAATTTACGGTTTAGACATTATATCTCCCTTAACCGAAGGTGTTCTTAAAACGTTTGCATGGGATGAACTGACTGATATTCCAGCAGTGGATATAATTATTCACTTAGCCGGAATAGCCCATGATACAAAGAATCAAACCAATGCACAGAAATATTTTGATATAAATACCGGGTTAACAAAAACAATATATGACAGATTTTTGGCTTCGGATGCCAAGAAATTTATATTTTTTAGTTCGGTGAAATCTGCAGCAGATAGAGTAGAAGGTGAGATATTAACTGAAGAAGTAGCTCCACACCCGGTGGGGCCGTATGGGGAGAGCAAAATTGCTGCTGAGAACTATATTCTTAGTCGGCAGACGGTAGTTTACAGTGAGCAGTCAGCAGAAAGTAGTCATCAGTTATCAGGGAATAATACACTATCAACTATCAACTTTCAAGCTTCAACAGATAAAACTACCTGCATTCTTCGTCCCTGTATGATTCATGGTCCTGGTAATAAAGGAAATCTAAATTTACTTTATAAGTTTGTGAAAAAAGGTATCCCTTATCCGTTGGGAGCTTTTGAAAACAAGCGTTCGTTTACTTCGGTTGATAATTTATGCTTTGTCATAGAAAAGCTAATTGAAAAAGATATAGCTTCAGGTATTTACAATGTTGGTGATGATGAAACCTTATCCACGAATGAATTAATAGCTATTATGTCTCGAATATTGAAACACCCAAACAGAACATGGAAATTGAATAAATCATTTATTCAACTATGTGCCAGGATTGGTACTGTTTTGAATTTACCCCTAAATACTGACCGTTTGCAAAAACTGACTGAAAATTATATTGTGTCCAATGAAAAATTAAAAAATGCTTTGAAGATACAGAAATTGCCTCTTAGTGCTGAAGAAGGTTTTATAAAAACAATTGAAAGTTTTAAAAATAGATTGGAATAAAAAGGATTGATAGCTGTAAAATCCACAATAATATTGAGTTGAATTATCATAATAAGTTTATGTGAAGTTATAATAAAGTGAAGAACTAATTATAGATAATGTGAAGATGTGTTGATGAGGGATGGACCAATATGCACCCTTTGCTTTATCTCCAGATGGTCGCTGACCGATAGTTGTTGCTAGCCCTTCACGGCATCTACGAATGAACCAATGAACCAATCGCCCGATTAATCTTGCCTAAATGTTATTTACGCCTGAAGATTTAATAATTCTGTCCAGTATAAAGCTACATCCTAATTCTTCAGAATTGGAACAGTTGAATGAGTTGATTCCATTGGTTCAGGATTGGGATTATCTGATTCATACCATTATTGATAGAGGAATAGCTCCACTATTCTATACTAAACTTTCCCTCCTGCCAAACAGTTCACTGATTCCTGAAACTGTAAAAACCAACCTTCAACAAGCCTATTACAAAACGGTTAGACGAAGTGTCTTATTGTACGAGCATTTTCGGAAAATAGCCGAAGCCTTTGTTGCTCAGAATATCCCGCTAATAGGATTGAAAGGTATTTATTTATCAGAATGGCTGTATCAGGATATCGGGTTGAGGCAATTCAGTGATATTGATCTGTTGGTGAAAAAGGAAGATGCTGAAAGTTGTTTGTCTATTCTTGAAGGGTTGGGATACAAACCAAGTACTTCTGCTAAATTAGCTGAAATTGTCTATGCTGAATTGCAAAAAGAAATGGTTCATTATCCTCCTATGATAAGTAATGGAGTATCGGTGGAGATACATATAAAAATTCATCCAAAAAATCCTAAATATCAGGTATCGGTTCCAATATTGTGGAAAAATGCTATTCCGGCTACCATCAATGGAATTACCGTTTCTGCATTAAATAACACGGATCTTCTGATTCATCTTTGTCTGCATTTGGATAAACACTTTAGGACTGGTCATGTGCAATTTACCTGTTTTAATGATATAACTAATTTATTGGAAAAATATGGGGATACACTGAATTGGAACGAATTTTCAGAAAGTTGTAGGCTATACTCCTGCGAGGAAATCGTATTTAAATACCTGATCATGGTACATAAATTTATGAATGCAGCTGTTCCTGCAGATATTATTCAAAAGCACAGCGTATTGCTTAGTAAACAAGATGAGCAATTGTTTGTTAAATATCTTAGAGGATTTGAAGGGGTCGCTTCTGCAATGACATTATCAGGTCATTTTGTGTATTTGAAGAACGTAGGATCATTATATGCTAAGGTCAGGTATGTTTGGGGGGTTTTATTTCCGTCCAAAGACTTTATGATTCAGGCATATAAAATCAAACGCCCGGGGCTTGTGCTGTTTTATTATCCGTATCGGTATTGGATAGGGGTGAGAGGGGTTTTAAGAAGTTTATAGTTAATAGTTGATAGTTGATAGTTGATAGTTAATAGTTAATAGTTAATAGTGAACAGTTCCGATAGATCGGAATGTACCATCGCAAGCTCCATAAGCAGTTCCGATAGATCGGAATTGAAAATCAGTGAAGTTAATGTCGCAAGCTCCATAAGCGATAAATTTCAACAAGCCTATTTCAAAACGGTTGGCTGAAGTACCTTATTGTACGAGCATTTTAGGGGAGTAGCCACAGCATTCGCTTTACAAGGTATTTCGGTAATTGCCTTAAAAGTAATCTATCTTTAAAGCGTTTTGTAATATTAATTTTACGATTAGATTATGTCGTCAATAACTGAAAAAAATGTCAAATCAATTATTGCCAAAGGCGAGGGGCTGGAAATTGAATTCAAAGAATCTTATGCTGACTTGTCGCGCAGTGTGTTTGAAACTATTTGTGCATTTCTGAACCGTAATGGTGGTCATATTCTTCTTGGAGTGGCTAACAACGGTGAAATAAAGGGTATAAAAGAAGAGACTATACTATCACAACTTGATATTTTAGTCAGGGATATGAATAATCCACAAATTATTTCACCTACCTTTTACCTTTCCACAGAGCTTGTTGAACTTGAAGGTAAGACAATTATCTACCTATATGTTCCTGAAAGTTCTCAACCTCATTCGTATAAAGGAGTTATTTATGATAGGAATCAAGAGGGTGATTTTAGATTAGAAAATCAGCAATTGATAACTAATTTATATTTGCGAAAACAAGATGGTTACACTGAAAATAAAGTTTTTCCTTACCTTGTTTTATCAGATTTTGAAACAGAAAAATTTGATATGGTACGCAAATTAGTTCGTTTAACCCGGTCGGATCATCCTTGGGTGAATATGACCAATGAAGAAATCTTATATTCCGCAAGGTTACACTTAAAAGATTTTCACACAGGGAAAGAAGGATATACTCTGGCAGCTGCGTTGTTGTTTGGGAAAGAAAATACCCTGGCTGCTGTATTACCTCATTACAAAACGGATGCATTATGTAGAAAAGTTGATGTTGAAAGATATGATGACCGAGAAGATATTCGATGTAATTTATTGGAAGCCTATTCCCGCCTATTAGCCTTTGTTCGTAAACATCTTCCTGATCGGTTTTATTTAGAGGGTAACCAACGAATAAGTATTCGGGAAACTATTTTTCGGGAGGTGGTTGCCAACTTATTGGTTCACCGTGAATTTTCAAATTCTTATCCGGCTACACTTACAATACTCAAAGACGAAGTTGTAACTGAAAACTGGAACAAACCTTATATGGTAGGTCGTATACTTCCTGAAAACCTTAGGCCACATCCAAAGAATCCAACTATTGCTAATTTTTTTAAGCAATTGGGTTGGGTAGAAGAGTTAGGTTCAGGTGTACGGAAAATGTTTAAGTATTGTCCTATATATGTGAAAGGAGCATTGCCATTGATTGAAGAAGGTGATATTTTTAAAATAATAATTCAATATGAAGATAAAGATAAACAAGAGTTAGGGCAGAGTTTAGGGCAGAGCTTAGGGCAGAGTTTAGGGCAGAGTTTAGAGCAAGAGTCAACCCAAAATTTATTTTATAATAATATTGTGAAATGCTTACAGTTGCAACCATTGTCACGTAAGGAAATAGCTTCCATGTTTGGTCAAGCCAAGGCGTCGGGATATTTTAATCGCACTATCTCCAAACTGCTTGCCGATGAGTTAATAGAACATACAATTAAAAATAACCCGAATCATCCTTCACAGAAATTCAAACTTACAGTGAAAGGTACGCTGTTTCTCAAATCAATAAATGAAATTACATGAACATACTTATCACTTACATACACGGTTTCGTAGGGAGTAATTAAATGGCTGAACTAAGGGCTCAGCATAGTATTTATGGGTTAGATATTGTGTCACTTTAAAAAGAAGAAGTCGTAAAGACTTAGGATTTGGATTTACTCAAAATATAGAAAAATGCAGTTACAAGTTGAAGATACACTTATTTTATCGTGCATAAAGATAAAACCCACTCCCGAAGAGTTAGAGCAGCTGAATGAGTTGATTCCATTAGTTCAGGATTGGGATTATCTGATAAATACCATTATCGACAGGGGGATAGGACCCTTGTTGTATACTAAACTTTCCCTCCTGCCAAACAGTTCACTGATTCCTGAAGCTGTCAAAATCAACCTTCAACAAGCTTATTACAAAACGGTTAGCCGAAGTGCCTTATTGTACGAGCATTTTCGGAAAATAGCCGAAGCTTTCGTTGCACAGAATATCCCGCTAATAGGATTGAAAGGTATTTATTTATCAGAATGGCTGTATCAGGATATAGGGTTGCGGCAATTCAGTGATATTGATTTGTTGGTGAAAGAGGAAGATGGAGAGAAATGTCTGGCTATTCTTGAAGGCATAGGTTACAATCCTTTTACATCATCAGTTAAATTATCTAAATTTGTTGAAGCCCAATTTGATATGATTCATTATCCTCCAATGTTCCTAAATGGAGTATCAATTGAACTGCATATAAAACTGCATTCTAAAAATCAGAAATATCAGGTATCGGTTCCAGCATTGTGGAAAAATGCAATTCCGGCTACTATTCATGGAGTAAATGTTCAGGCATTGAATACGTCTGATTTGTTGATTCATCTTTGTCTGCATTTGGATAAACACTTTAGGACTGGTCATGTGCAATTTACCTGTTTTAATGATATAACTAATTTGCTGGAAAAATATGGGGATACACTGAATTGGAACGAATTTACAGATAATTGCAGGCTATACTCCTGCGAGGAAATCGTATTTAAATACCTGGTCATGGTAAATAAATATATGAATGCAGCTGTTCCTATTGATATTATTCAAAAATACAGCATATTGCTTAGTAAACAAGATGAGCAGTTGTTTGTTAAATATCTTAAATATTGTGATGGGGTTGATTCAGTAAAGACTTTATCAGGTCATTATGGTTATTTGAAGAATGTTGAGTCATTTTCTGGTAAAGTTAGATATATTTTGGGTGTACTTTTTCCTCCTAAAGCTTATATGATTCTAATCTATCAAATCAAACGCCCGGGGCTTGTGCTGTTTTATTATCCGTATCGGTATTGGATAGGGGTGAGAGGGGTTTTAAGAAGTTTATAGTTTATAGTTGATAGTTAATAGTGAACAGTAAGCAGTAAACGGTAAACTGTTCCGATTCTCGGAATTGAAAATCAACGAAGTTCGCTCGGCTTTATCTCCCGTTGGTCGCTGACCGTTGGTTGCCGCTACCGTTTCACGGCATCTTCGATTGGCTTGCCAAGAATTGAAAATCAACGAAGTTAATGTACCATCGCAAGCTCCATAAGCAGTCATCAGTTAGGAGTTTTGAGTAAGGAGAAATAGTTAAGAGACGACATTAATCAGTTCCGATAGTTCGGTATATAACATAATTCATGTTTTAATGTCATTTGTATCAAAAAAAATGAATCAAAATCCAGCCCTATTACCCCCAAGCGAAGGCCTACACACAGAGTTTAAAACATCTTTCAACGAGGATGTTATCGAAACGCTTGTAGCCTTTTCTAATGCAAAGGGTGGTACTGTATATGTAGGTGTGACTGATAAAATCGTTGTAAAGGGTATACAATTAGGCCCTGAAACGGTTCAGAACTGGATTAATGAAGTTAAAAACAAAACCGCTCCACAGATAATACCAGATTTTGAGATAATTGAGATTAATACCAAAACAGTTGTTGCAATGATTGTACAGGAATATCCGATAAAACCGGTTTCTAGCAGAGGCAGATTTTATAAACGAATTGGGAATTCGAACCACTTGTTATCGGTTTCGGAAGTGTCGAATATGCATTTGCAAACTGTGAATACAAGTTGGGATTATTATCCTCGACCGGGGAAAACGATAAATGACATATCGTTGGATAAAGTACAAAAGGTCATGAATATTATCGTGAAACGCAATGATAATTTCGTTTTTGAATCAGCAATTGAATTTCTTACAAAAAATGAAATGCTACTCGAAGATAATAAAATTACAAATGGTTGTTTTTTGATGTTTTCGTACGATGATAATTTATATACAACAATACAATTAGGACATTTTGCATCAGAAATAGTGATTAAAGATGATGTTACAAACTCGACTGATTTACTCAATCAGATTGAAGATATTATGTCATTTATCAGAAAACATATTAACAAAGAAATAATTATTACTTCTACTCAAATTGAGAATATTGAGCGTTGGCAATATCCCTTAGATGCCATTAGAGAATTGGTATTGAATATGATTATTCACAGAGATTATACAGCTTCGGCTAATTCAATTATTAAAGTTTTCGCGGATCATATTTTACTTTTTAATCCTGGTACCTTGCCCGATTCTATTACAATTGAGCAATTGCTGACGAATAATTATATCTCTACACCTCGTAACCGTCAAATAGCAAAAACAGTTAAGGAAATGGGACTGATTGAACGGTATGGTACTGGTATTAAACGTGTTCGACGCATGTTTATTGATTATGGTCTACCTGAACCTAAGTTTGAAACAATTCCTGGTGGTTTTGCAGTTACTGTTTTTGCCAAAACTGAAAAAAATAAGATTCACTTAAATGACCCTGTAATTGACCCTGTAATTGACCCTCTAAATGACCCTCTAAATGACCGACAAATAGCAATTCTTCGGTTAATTTATAATGATAAACAGATAACCAAAGAATTAATAGCAGATACGTTGAAAATAAGTGTCGAAACCATTAAAAGAGATATAAGAAAACTCAAAAAGCTAAATCAGATTCAACGCATTGGACCTGATAAGGGTGGATATTGGAAAATAACAAAACATAATGACACTGAGTAGCTAAATGTATTGTTATAGTGAATATCTATTTGAATGCGGCTGTACCAGCGGATATTATTTAGAAATACAGCGTGTTGCTTACAGAAAAGGATAAACAGAATGGGTTAATTTGAGAATGGGTTAATTGGTTAATTTGTGTATTTGAGAATGGGAGGTCATTATCAGGGAAGGTCAAGTAAACAGTCCCGATTCTCGGGATGTTCCGATAGATCGGAATGTACCATCGCAAGCTCCATAAGCAGTCCCGATTCTCGGGATGTTCCGATTCTCGGAATGTCGAAATACTCCATCGCAAGCTCCATCGAAAAACTCCATCGCAAGCTCCATAAGCAGTAAATTTCAACAAGCCTATTTCAAAACGGTTGGCTGAAGTACAATAGAGCGGAGTCAGGTTTCAACAAAATGAGATAATAATTCATTTTAATCAAAGACAAAAAAATGTAGTATATTTGCAATACATTAAAGTAAAACTAAAACAAGCAGAAATGGAAACTGTAGTTATACAAATAAATAATAGTAAGGCATACAAGATATTAGCCGATTTGGAAGATTTACAAATTCTTAGAGTTATAAAGAAAAGTAAAAAACAAACCATCAGTCTTTCAGAAAAGTATGCAGGCAAATTGACCTCAAAAACATCTGATGCTCTGCAAGACTATGTGAAACAGAGCCGGGAAGAATGGAATCACAAAACTATTTAATTGATACCAATGCCGTTATTGATTATCCCGGCAAAAAGATTCCGGTTAATGGAATGCAATTTATGAATACCGTTGTAGATGCGGTTCCAAATGTATCGGTAATTACTAAAATAGAAGTATTGGGGTTTAATTCCACAGACCACCAATTTAAAATCCTTGCCGATTTTATGGATGATGCAAATGTAATGGAATTGACGAAAGAAGTAGCAGACATTTGTATTCTTTTGCGTAAAAAACACAAAACAAAACTCCCTGACGCTATTATTGCAGCTACAGCTTTGGCAGCTAATGCTGTTCTTATAACCAGAAACACCAATGATTTCAAGCATATCAATGGGTTAACTGTGTTAGATCCTCATACTTTATAAGGTGGGAATAAATTCTCTCTCAGGGTGGCGCAAGTAAGTCACTATTCTGATATTTTATGCGTTCATATTTAGTAACTGTTTAAAAATAAACGTTAATTAAGCATTTCGACTGGTTTTCAGTCATATATAGAATTTTCAATTTTTAGAAATTAAAACTATCTTCTTGTTTTCCATTCTTTTTTGTCTATTTGCGCCTTTATTTCTCTCAAATAGCCCGCTATTTTTCGATAAACAAAGCCACAACTATCCTAAAAAATAATTGAAAAACAATTTAAGATTTATTTTTAAACAGTTTCTTATTCTTTAGGTAGTTGTCATATAGAATTATCTCCGGTTGGTCGCTGACCGTTGGTTGCCGCTACCGTTTCACGGCATCTTCGATTGGTTTAGCAAGAATTGAAAATCAACGAAGTTAATGGAGCATAGCAAGCTCCATAGGCTCTCAACTTGAATACTATGCTTTATTGTCAATAATTTCAATTTTCGCCAGATAATTCATATCTTTGCTATTGAATAAACAAAATAAAAAATGAAAAATCAACTGGTTATATTAAATGACTTAAAGCTGCATCTTCAAGCTGAATATAAAGGTGCCTTAAAGGATATTATACTTTTTGGTTCACAAGCAACCGGTAAGTCAAAAAAAAATTCAGATTATGATATATTGATTGTTCTAAAAGAGAATTATAACGCTCGTGATGAAAATAAAATATATGATTTGTGTTATGATATTGATTTAAAATACAATATAGTAATTGATGCTCATATTATATCACAACTTGAACTTACGACCTTGAGAGCAAAACAAACTATGTTTTATACAGCACTTAATACGGGTATTTTCGCATGATACTTATACCAACTGTACATACAAAATGACCCAAAGTCATTTTTATGACTACTGTTGTTAATGCCGTTGATTCAAACAAATAGTATCAATTGAACGCAGTCGAAATTGGACTATATTGTTTGTGCAAACGGTATTACTGAACAAGAACGCAATGATTTAATTCAATATCGATTGTCGGAAGCAAAAGAAACAATTTTGGATGTTCAGATATTACTCGAAAATAACAGGTTAAGAGCATCTGTTAATAGGATTTATTATGGCATGTTTTATTCGTTGCTTGCATTGGGAATTGCTTATGGGTTTGAAACATCTAAACATCAACAATTAATAGGATGGTTTAATAAAAATTTTGTTTACAAAGGGTTAATTGATACTCGATTTGGACAATATATAAACAAGGCTTCGAATAGACGCACTAAAGGTGATTATGAGTCATTTATTATTTTCGATAAGGAAATTATTGAAGAAATGTTTGAAGAAATGAAAGCATTTGTAGCTGAAATTGATTTTTTTCTCCTATCGGAAAAATAGTTTTCTTAGTTAAATGTTTGGCTTGCCAAGAATTTGCAATGATAGTCGCTCGGCTTTATCTCCCGTTGGTCGCTGACCGTTGGTTGCCGCTACCGTTTCACGGCATCTTCGATTGGTTTAGCAAGAATTGAAAATCAACGAAGTTAATGTTCCGATTCTCGGAATGTTCCGATAGATCGGAATGTTCCGATTCTCGGAATGTCGAAATACTCCATCGCAAGCTCCATCGAAATACTCCATTGCAAGCTCCATCGCAAGATCCATTTACAGTTGGTAGTTAACGATTAGTGATTAACGGTTAGTGATTAGTTGTAAAATGTAAATGATAACATATAAAAAATTCTGTGGGATGATATAATGGTAGATATAAGTTTTATAAATAAAATGAAATAATAAGAACAAAGTAGTAGTATATTTGTATTACAATAAAAGAATAATTGTATGAAGGCAAAAATAAAAACAGGTCACAGGGTGGAACAAGATATTATTATTGAGGGATTACGTAAATATGGTCGTAGTGCTTATAATGCCACTTTGGCAAATGGAATTCCTGCAACAGTATTAAAGGGAAAGAATATATGTAGAATTGAACCCAATGGTGATGTTTCAGTTGTTGCAAGGATGGAAAAAACGACCACTAAGGTTTCGCATAAGACATTCAAATTGAAATGACTTCTGTAAAGAGATTGAGGATATTTGCAGGTCCAAATGGTTCAGGAAAGTCTACGTTGATAAAATTGGTAAATGAACTTCATGTTCATTTGGGAGTTTATGTCAATGCAGATGAGATAAAAGTTGACCTTGATAACCTGCATTTTCTTGATTTTAATAATTACTCAGTCTCTTTGGAAATTCACCATTTAAAAAGGTCATTACAACAATCATCGTTTTATATTTCAACTGAAAGTGAAAAATTGTCAGCATGTTTCAGTGTGATGAATAATTGTTTGCATATAGATAGCTCGGTTATAAAAGATAATAAACTCCCCTCGTTTCTGGCAGATTATATTCGGTCACTATTGCTTACTACCTGCGATAAGTTTACAATTGAAACCGTTATGTCGCATTCTTCAAAGCTGGACTTTATTCGTTTGGCAAAAAACTTAGATTATCGTATTTATTTATATTTTGTTTCGTTGGAAGACCCTATAATGAATATTGCACGGGTTGAAGCGCGAGTTAGACAAGGTGGACATGATGTTCCTACAGATAAAATTGTAGACAGATACGAACGAACAATGAATTTTTTATTAGATGCAATTAAGTTGGTGGATAAGGCTTATCTGTTTGATAATAGTTCTACACATCCAAAACTTTTTGCAACTTCTCAACATGATGAGATTTCATTAATAAATTCTGATTATGTTCCTGGTTGGTTTCAAAAGTATGTGATTGATAAATTATAACTATTAATAGTTGGTCGTAAATAGTTAGTGATTAACGATTCCGATATCCCAGCTTGTCCCTGTCTGTCCCGATTTATCGGGAACATGTCGGGGATAGCTATCGTGGGCGGGATGTTCCGATAGATCGGAATTGAAAATCAACGAAGTTCGCTCGGCTTTATCTCCCGTTGGTCGCTGACCGTTGGTTGCCGCTACCGTTTCACGGCATCTTCGATTGGCTTGCCAAGAATGTTCCGATAGATCGGAATTGAAAATCAACGAAGTTAATGTTCCGATACTCGGAATGTTCCGATAGATCGGAATGTCGCAAGCTCCATCGAAATACTCCATTAATATTTTATAGTTCTGAGTTTTGAGAAAAGAGTTGTTAATGTGTAGTTTTTGTTTAAAGTCGGTCTTTTGTAATGGAATCGTGCCCTTAAATCTAACTGATTATTTAAGATGTTATTGAAAAAATCGAATACTATAAAATATCAGACAGATGACTTGGGTCAAATTATAGAAGTCCGTCTTGAGAGTGATATGGTCTGGTTGAATCGACAGCAAATGGCTCAGCTATTTGGAAGAGATGTGAAAACAATTGGTAAACATATCAATAATGCAATTATTGAGGAATTAAAAGAGTTTTCAACTGTCGCAAATTTTGCGATAGTTCAAACGGAAGGGAATCGGCAGGTTGAACGTTTAATAGAACATTACAACCTTGATGTAATTATTTCTGTCGGTTATCGGGTAAAATCGAAACAAGGAATTCAGTTTCGGATTTGGGCAACTCAAGTATTAAAAGACTATTTACTAAATGGTCATGCATTTAATCATAGAATAGAAAATCTTGAACGAAAAGTTATCGATCATGATAGGCAAATTGAGTCATTGCTAATGCAGGCACTTCCACCAAAGGAAGGAGTGTTTTACGATGGACAAATTTATGATGCATGGCAATTCGTTTCAGATATTATAAAATCCGCCCTAACTGAAATTATTGTTATTGATAATTATGTGGACGAAAGTGTATTGACATTGCTAACGAAACGGAATGAAAAGGTAAAAGTAATTATATATACTCATAAAATTTCAAAACAGCTACAACTCGATTTTGAGAAACATAATGCACAGTACCCACCTATTGAAATAAAAATTTTTTCAAAATCTCACGACCGTTTTATAATTATCGATCAACACACAGTGTATCACGTTGGAGCATCATTGAAAGATTTAGGTAAAAAATGGTTTGCATTTTCAAGACTTAACATCGATGCAAATTATTTGATAAGCCAACTCTAATTTTGAAATTATAATGGAAGCATCTCAAATTAAACGCCCCGGGCTTGTGCTGTTTTATTATCCGTATCGGTATTGGATAGGGGTGAGAGGGGTTTTAAGAAGTTTATAGTTTATAGTTAATAGTTAATAGTTAATAGTTTATAGTTAATAGTTAATAGTTAATAGTGAATAGTGAACAGTTCCGATTCTCGGAATGTTCCGATGTATCGGAACCAACGGTCAGTGAACAAAGTGAGATAATACCATACGACTTTAAAAGAATAATTATTTATACATGAAAATACCTAAACTAATCCTATATTTCTTCCTTATATTCCTGTTTTGGGGCTGTAACGATCCGGCTATTTCGCCTTATTCAGCCGTTTCATTTGTAAAAAAAACATCGATGCCGGGAAGCGGAAGAGCATCTGCAGTTGCTTTTGTGCTAAACAATAAAGCCTATGTGGCTTTAGGCAGAACAGCTGTGCGGAGTGGTCAATTAAATGATTGTTGGCAATACGACCCGCTGTTGGATAGCTGGACACAGAAAGCTTCTTTCCCCGGGGTAGCAAGGGTAAAAGCTTCGGCAGCCGTAGTAGATGGCAAAGCATATGTTGGTTTAGGATTTAATATTGAAGTGGGTGTCTACAATTCTGATGCTTGTCTGAAGGATTTTTGGATGTACGATCCAGTTACAGATAGCTGGGAACGTAAGGCTGATTTTCCAATTAATAGTACCGATGGGTGTGGCTGTTTTGTGGCCGATAATACTATTTTCGTTACTTCAGGCATGGATGGAGCTGGATTTGGAGCTGATACCTGGAAGTATATTCCGTTAACTGGTCAGCCCGGTAGCTGGGTGAAACTGAATCCCTTTGGAGGGTTAATCCGTGCTGCGGGAATTGCCTGTGCCACCAACGAACATTGTTATTTCGGAACAGGATACAGAACCTACAATGTAAATGATTGGTGGGAATACTTTCCGCTTACCGACTCCTGGAAACAACGTAAATCGATGCCGGATAACGGCCGGGAAAATGCAGTATCGCTCAGTATCAATAATCGGGTTTTTGTTTCTTCCGGGCGTCATTTTGGCGGAAACCTGACCGGAGGTGGTGTGAAGTCGGATATGCTGGAATACGATATTATCCGTGATGTATGGTACGAAAGGGGATCTATTCCGGTAAGTGGTCGTGAAAATGCGATTGCTTTCAGCCTGAATGGAAAAGGATATATTGGTTTTGGTGAAAATGATAGCGAGATTTTGAATGATTTCTATAGTTTTGAACCCTGATTCGCAAATAGTCAATAGTCAATAGTCAATAGTCAATAGTCAATAGTCAATAGTCAATAGTCAATAGCAATAGCATTACGACTGTAAATACCAATCAAAATTAAATGACCCCAAAATTATACCGCCCCAAGCCCCGAAAGAGGATGTTAAGAGTGGTTTACAAAGTGATTTTACAATTTATGTTATCAATAATATTAAGAGACGAAAGTTACTACACATCCCCTTTAGGGGCTTGGGGCGGTTTGTTTCATAAGAGTTTATAGTTCATAGTTTTTTTGAAAAAAGCGCATGCATAAAATACAATATTATTTCTTATTTCTTATATTTCTCCCTTTTGTGGCTTATGCTCAAAACGATACAATCAAGTACGAGCTGGGGGTTTTGGGTGTGGCTTCAACGGGAGCATATTCTCCATGCTGGATTCAAAGTAATCACTACGGCCAAGTTGCATCTTCTCCGACCAGTGCAGATGTACAAATTGGCATTACGAAGGATTTTGGAAAAATGACCCGATTATTTGATTATGGATTTAAAGCAAATGGCTTGTTACAGACTTTTGATACTAAAACGAATATTTATTTTCATGAAATCTATGCCAAAGTGCGTTTTCTGGTTTTTGATTTCATTGTTGGTACACGCGAAGATCAGTATGGAAATCAGGATTCAACGCTTTCGAGTGGAGGTATTCTTTTTTCGAAAAATGCACGCCCCATACCGAAGATAACCCTTGGAATTGAACATTTTACTGACGTTCCGTTTACGCAGGGTTTTTTGGCCATTAAAGGAGCAATTTCGCATGGTTGGTTAAATGATTATGGCTATAATATTTTACTTCATCATAAATATGCCTATTTGAAATTAGGCGGTAAATTACCGGTTCACATTCAGTATGGATTGGATCATGTAGCACAATGGGGCGGTAATATACCCGGTTCGGGAGTTCAACCAACCGGAATTTCCGATTATCTGAAAATTTTCTTAGGTAAGTCGGGTGGGGCCAATGCCAATATTTCGGATCAGATAAATGCACTGGGAAATCATATTATTTCTCAAAGTATGAAATTGGATGTGGATATTTCGAATTATAAAATAAGTGGGTATTGGCAAAATCTGTCGGAAGATGGACCGGTCAGAGTGATCTGGAACACTATGAATGTGTCGGATGGACTTTGGGGAATATCCATTCGAAATTCAAAAATTCCTTTTGTGAATGGAATTTTATATGAGTTTTTGAATACCACCGACCAATCGGGACCCTATCATGATAAAGATGGAATTATATTCGGTGGAGGAGATAGTTATTTTAATGGTGAATACCCGACCGGTTGGAGCTATTATTCGCGTACAATAGGAACGCCTTTTATTTTATCGCCTCTGTATAATAAAGATGGTTCGCATTATACCTATAATAACCGTGTACAGGTACATCATTTCGGAATTGAAGGAAATGTAGCTGGCTATGAATACCGCTATTTGACTTCATTCAGTAAAAATTATGGCACCTATGGCAGTCCGTATCCAGAAATGGTACCCACAACTTCCATGATGCTGGAAGTGAAAAAGCATTTTCCCAAACTAATGAATATTCAATGTGCCGTTTCAATAGCAGTTGATGAAGGAAAATTAGTTGGAAATTCAGTAGGTTGCCTATTCTCTATCCGAAAAACGGGCGATTTATTTCGTTATTAATGCAAGTATAAACACTTAATATTGATTAAAAATTGATTCTTTATTTTTTTGTTATTAGAAACACCTTATATTTGCACACCAAAACTCTCCTAAAATAAAGACATTTGCAGATTTTAAAGCCTATCCTTGTCTGATTCAAATTAAGCTTAACGACCTTTTTTTTGATTAAAATCCCACTTTTTTATGAATAAAATTCAAAAATATCTCCGCTATATTTTTAAAATACTAATGAGCATCTCCCTGATAAACAGATGGATTGTCTTTATTCTTGATGTGCTTTTTTGTTTGCTTGGATTTGCGACTGCTGTATTAATCACCGACTTAAATGGACATAATGAAATCACGAATTACCCCTTATTTGGAGTAATTTTCATTTTATGTAACCTGTCGTGGTTTGTAGTTTTTAAATCTTACCGTGGTCTTATCAGACATTCCAACCTGATTGAGATGTGGCGTCCCATAGTTTCCATATTCTTCTCCTGTGTTATTCTTTTTACAGTTGGTTTACTATTTAATAGCGAACTGAAATTTATATTCCTTTTTGTTGAACGGGTATTTCTGATAAGTGTTTTTGCTTTGCTTTTTATGCGATTCTTCGTTGTGCTTATTTATAATCATACAATTAACTATACAATTTCAGTCCGAAACAAGTCTTTAATCTACGGAATTGATACTCATAGTATTGCAATTGCGCAATGGTTGAATACCAGTTCATCACTTCAGCATCAGGTACAGGGATTTATTAGCAGAAACAAAGATGCCCATAATACCCGAATACATGGATTGCCCATTCATCATCTAAATGGTGAAAATATAGATTGGTTCTTGCGAAAAAACGAAGTAAATACGGTTATATTCCCCGATTATGCTAGTGTCAGAGATGAACAGAACTTTATTTCTATGTGCATTGATATGGGAATTTCAATTTTGGTTACTCCTCCTTTCGAAAATTTAGACGATAGTAAAAAAGTTCGGTTTCAGATGAAAGCTATTCAATTTGAAGATTTACTTGGCCGGGAAGAGATACAAATTGATTTAGAGGCTATTACTAAACTCACCGACAATAAAACGATCTTAATAACCGGTGCAGCAGGATCTATAGGTAGCGAACTTGTACGCCAAATAGCCCGGTTTAAACCAAAATTGCTTTTATTATTTGATAATGCAGAAACAGCTCTTCATAATTTACAGTTGGAAATTGAAAAGGATTTTCCAACATTGAAATTTATACCTATAATAGGTGATGTGCGTAGTGAAGATAGATTGCATTTTGTTTTTAGGACCTACCATCCTGAAATAATTTATCATGCAGCTGCTTATAAACATGTACCACTTATGGAACAAAATCCCTGTGAAGCTATTCTGGTGAATGTGCTTGGAACAATGAACCTGAGTAATATCGCTTTATTAAATAAGGTTGAAAGTTTTGTTATGATTTCGACGGATAAGGCAGTTAATCCAACAAATGTAATGGGTGCTTCAAAGAGAATTGCTGAAATCTATGTGCAATCATTGGCAAAAGAATGTAAGAAGAGTGCTAATAATATGATTTTTGTAACAACACGCTTTGGAAATGTACTTGGATCGAATGGTTCGGTTATTCCTTATTTTAAAGAACAAATTGAAAAAGGTGGCCCTATTACGGTTACTGATCCCGAAATAGTTCGTTACTTTATGACCATCCCCGAAGCCTGTCGCCTAGTGTTGGAGGCCTCTTCTTTTGGAAATTCGGGAGAAATTTATGTTTTTGATATGGGTAAACCGGTTAAAATCGTAGATCTGGCAATCCGAATGATTAAACTGGCCGGATATATTCCATATAAAGATATTGATATTCAATTTATTGGTCTGCGCCCAGGCGAAAAGCTGTATGAAGAATTACTGAATGATGCGGAAACGACTATTCCTACTCATCATGATAAAATAACAGTTGCGTCTGTTCGGCAATATGAATTTGATAAGGTGTTGGCTGATATTCAGACTATTATAGCTTATTCTAAAAGTGTTGACATCAAAAATACAATAAAAATGATGAAACAAATGATTCCTGAGTTTATCAGCAACAATTCTCCTTTCAGTGAATTCGATGTTTAGAATTGATTAATGATTAATGATAAATGCTAATTGGCGACTATCAAATCGTTAATATAAATAATCAAACATTCATTTTCCTAAAAATTGAACTTGCAATGAGTTGAACTGTTTCAAAAAAATTATCTTTGCAGTCTCATTTTTATAGAAAATCGAAACAGCTAAAATTCTTATTATTACTACTTATTCCGGGCGCATGAAAAATATTTCACTCATATTCAGTTTGTTATTGGCAATTACCGTATTCACAGCTTGTAATAAGCAACCTGCTGTCGACACGAAAGCCATTTTAAATACCAAAAATATGGTCAATTCGGGCAGGT
This sequence comes from uncultured Bacteroidales bacterium, assembly GCA_903901975.1. GTDB lineage: Bacteria > Bacteroidota > Bacteroidia > Bacteroidales > Paludibacteraceae > Paludibacter. Next base: position 15,445 of record CAIUTB010000035.1, on the reverse strand, counting down.
TACCTGTGGCTTATATAAATGTTGACTCTTTACTGATTCACTACCAGTTTGCAAAAGAAGCTAATGAGTCGCTTATCCGTAAGCAGGAAGATTCACGACTAAAAATCAACAGCATGGCTCGTCAATTGCAGGGAGAAATGGCTGATTTTCAACGGAAACTTGAAAATAACGCATTCTTAAGTCGCGATAGAGCCCAACAGGAACAAACCCGATTACAGAAAAAACAGCAGGATTTGCAGGAAATGGATGGAAACCTGAGTAAACAGTTAGTACAGGTTCAACAAAAAATGAGTGAGCAATTGCGTGACACCATAAATAAGTTTCTGAAAGAGTATAACCGGGATGGAAAATATGCCATTATCTTCAGTAATACCTCGAACGATAATATCTTATATGCTGATAAACAATATGATATTACAGCTGAAGTAACCAAACTATTGAATGAGCGTTTTGCTGCCAGGAAATAATTTCTTCCAACATTTCAACATAAAAAATGCGATGATTTAGGTCATCGCATTTTTTTTTGATTGAATTACGGTCAATTCAATATTTCGTATTTCCTCTGAATGATTGAAAGAAGCTTGAAAGGGCATAAATCAGCAGCATAACTACCCACGAATTTGAACCGATAAACATAAAATAAGCACCGATTCCAAGCATTAAACTGGTCAGCAATCCAATGCGTGCCAGGCGCTGTTGTCGTTTATCTGTTTTGCTTTTGTCAAAAACTTCGACCCCGTGGAGAAAAATGAGCAAAACAACACCCACCGTGAAAAGGTAGGGTGCATAAAAGGTCTTGAAAAGTTGGGCAATGGAACCAAGTATGGTTAGCGTTCCGGCAGTAATAAACAGAATTTGATAGATTTTTTTTTCGTTCATTCTTTGATTATATAAATATCTTCGGATTCCTTTTTCATAAAATAATGTTCACGGGCAAATTTTTCGAGGTTCTCTCTACTCGATTGAAGCTCGTTTTTCTTTTGTTTGCTTGCCTTAATATCGTCCTGATAAAATTTGAGTTCCTTTTCCATCTCCACAATTTTCTGATGGGTTCCCCAGCGGTGAATAAGGCTGTGATTATCGAAGAAAGTAACAAAGACAGCAAATAATACGAAAACAATCAGATACTTATTAAAAAATATCTTTTTAAGTAAACTGCCTGTTTTTCCTGAATCATTCATAATCACAAATTTCCAATTTAGCAACTGTCAACTGTCAACTGTCAATCAACTGTTTTCGATAGACAAAGGTAAACAATTTTCATCAACCTCCTTTTTTTTTAGATTTTTTTTTTTAGATGAAAAGGAACTCTCAAATTTGATTATATTTGCACACTAAAGCAGAAGGATTTCAAACTATGGAAAATTTCATTGTCTCGGCACGCAAATATCGCCCATCCACCTTCAATTCGGTTGTTGGTCAGACCTCTTTGACTACCACGCTAAAAAATGCCATTAAAAGTAATCATTTGGCTCATGCTTACTTGTTTTGTGGTCCGCGTGGTGTTGGAAAAACGACCTGCGCCCGCATTTTTGCGAAAACCATCAATTGCGAAAACCTGACTGCCGATTTTGAAGCTTGTAACGAATGTGAATCCTGCGTTTCGTTTAATGAGCAACGGTCGTATAATATCCACGAACTGGATGCGGCTTCCAACAACGGGGTAGATGATATTCGTTCGCTGACCGATCAGGTTCGCATTCCACCACAAATTGCTAAATACAGCGTTTATATTATCGACGAGGTTCATATGCTTTCACAGGGTGCTTTTAATGCTTTCCTGAAAACTCTTGAAGAACCTCCTGCACACGCAATCTTCATTCTGGCTACGACCGAAAAACATAAAATTATCCCAACTATTCTTTCACGCTGTCAGATCTACGATTTTAATCGTATCACGGTTACTGATACCGTGAAACACCTTCAAATGGTAGCCGAAAAAGAAGGAGTAAGTGTTGATTTAAACGGACTGAATGTGGTGGCTCAAAAAAGTGATGGTGGCATGCGCGATGCTTTGTCCATTTTTGATCAATTGGTCAGCTTTTGCGGTAATAATATCACCTATCAAGGCGTTATTGAGAATCTGAATGTACTTGATTACGAGTATTATTTCCGATTAATAGATGCATTCCTGAAAAATGAAGTGTCAAAATCGCTGTTGATTTTTAACGAAGTATTGAATAAGGGTTTTGATGCTCATCATTTTATTACCGGACTTAGCTCACATTTGCGTGATGTGCTCGTAAGCAAAGATCCGCAAACCATTCAACTGCTTGAAGTGGGTGCCGATATTGGCGAACGCTACAAAATACAGGCTCAAAATTGTTCCTCCGAATTTCTATTTCAGGCGCTGAAAATCAGTAACGACTGTGATATTGATTTCCGACAAAGTAAAAATAAACGACTGCTGGTTGAACTTGCTTTAATTCGTCAGTGTCAATTGACGGATGAAAAAAAAAAGTTTACGCTAACTGATGAGAAGCCTGCAGCGATTCAAAAGCTGATTCCCGAAAGCGTTACAGCTTCTGAAATAAAAATTACTGAACCACGGAAACCGACTGTTCATCAAGCAGTTCAACCAATTGAAAAATCGAAAGTAGTAGCTTCAGAAACGAAACCAAGCTTTCAGAAACCGAACAGTATTTCCATATCTGCACCTATAATCGCTTCGTCGCCAACCCCCGTTTATGAATCAAAAATGGAGGAAGAAATAATGGTGGAGGATAAGTCTTTTACAGCCGAAGAATTGGAGGTTGCCTGGTTGCAGTTTTCTGAAACCATTTCCGATCAGGGGCGCATGAAGAGTTTTATTCTGACTACCAAACCACATTTAATCTCAGAATCAGAATTTCAGGTAACGGTAAGTAATACATTGCAGGAAAAGGAATTGAAAAAACTTGAACCCGATTTACTTTCATTTGTTCGCACTCATTTGCAAAATACCAAAGTAAAAATCAAGATACACATTGCCGAAGAAACTGAAATGCAACGGGCTAATTCGCCGGAAGATCGCTACAAAATTCTGGCTCAGCAAAATCCGGCATTAGATATCCTGAAAAGCGGCTTGCAACTGGAAATAGACTGATATGAGTTAGTTGCCATTTTTGAGTGATGCAGATTAAATAAACAAATGCCACAGTTGATTTGTGGCATTTGTTTGTTTAAGGATTATTATTGTTTATTTTTCAATCACACTTTTGCTGGCTTAGTCGCTTTAATTTGTTCCGAAATACGGGCTGCGATCCCTTCAACATCGAGTCCAAGCATATGATATAATTCTTCGGGAGTACCGTGTTCAATAAAGCTGTCGGGTATTCCAAGTCGTTTCAGCTGAGGAGTATAGTTATTGTCTGCCATAAATTCGAGCACTGCACTGCCAAATCCGCCATTAATCACACCATCTTCAATCGTAATTATCTTTTTAAAGTTCATGGCTACTTCGTGAAGCATGCTTTCATCAAGTGGTTTCAAAAAGCGCAAATCGTAATGTGCAATTGAAACATGTTGTTCCTTTTCAATTATCTCAATGGCTTTGGCTGAAGGAATTGCCATCGTTCCAAGTGTCAGGACAGCCAGATCCTTTCCGCTTTTAAGGCATTCTCCTTTGCCAATTTCCACTTGCTCGAAAGGTTTGCGCCAGTCTACTATCGAACCTTTTCCACGGGGGTAGCGAATCACAAAAGGACCTCTTTCTTTAAGCTGGGCAGTGTACATTAAATTGCGGAGCTCAATTTCATTTCGTGGCGCTGAAATGATTAGGTTCGGAATACAACGCATATAGGCCAAGTCAAATTGTCCGTGGTGAGTGGCGCCATCAGAACCAACTAATCCTGCCCGGTCGAGACAAAATATCACACTCAAATTTTGTAAGGCCACATCGTGAATCACATTGTCGTAAGCCCGTTGCATAAACGATGAATAGATGTTACAAAATGGAATCATGCCTTCTTTGGCCATTCCGGCTGAGAATGTTACGGCATGAGCTTCGGCAATTCCTACGTCGAAAACACGCTGAGGTAATTCTTTTTGCATGATCGTCATGGAGCAACCGCTTGGCATGGCAGGTGTTATGGCTACAATCTTATCGTTTTTCAATGCCAGTTTTAGCAATGTTTTTCCAAATACATCCTGAAAAAGTGGTGGGGTTGGGTCGGTTGTTGTACAATTCTTGCGTTCACCTGTTTCTACATTAAATAATCCGGGAGCATGCCATTCGGTAGCTGAATTTTCAGCCGGTTCATAGCCTTTTCCTTTTTTAGTAATGATATGAAGAACTTTTGGTCCGTTAAATTTTTTGATTTCTGACATAATGCGAACAAGTTCATCCACATCGTGTCCGTCAACCGGTCCAAAATAGCGAATATTCAATCCTTCAAAAATATTATGTTGTTTTGATAGGGCTGCTTTTACAGTATTGTTGAAACTAATAATCCGGTCTCTTCCTCTTTCGTTTATCAACCCAATTTTTTTCATTAAATTGTAGGTCTTATAGCGGATTTTATTATAAGCCCTGGAAGTGGTTATATCTACCAGGTATTGTGTAAAGCCACCCTGAATCGGATCTATGGCCATTTGATTATCGTTCAGAATAATCAACATATTATTTTGGCTCATCGAAGCATTATTAAGTCCCTCAAAAGCCAATCCGCCGGTCATAGCACCATCACCAATTACAGCTACAACCTGACGTTTGGGCTCTGCTTTTAGTAAGGATGCCACTGACATCCCTAATCCTGCGGAAATGGAAGTGGAAGAATGACCTACCCCAAAAGCATCATACTCACTTTCCTTAGGTGTTGGAAAACCGCAAAGTCCTTTAAACTGTCTGTTGGTGTGAAACTGATCTCGACGACCAGTCAGAATCTTATGCCCATAAGCCTGATGACCCACATCCCACACGATGCGATCGTAAGGTGTGTTAAAAACATAATGAAGTGCCACTGAAAGCTCAACTACGCCCAAACTTGAACCCAAATGACCCGGGTTTTTTGAAACTTCGTCAATGATAAATTGTCTTAGCTCGTCACATACCAATGTAAGTTCATTGCGTTTGACTGCTTTTAAATCAATGGGGGAGTTAATATGATTGATATAATGAAAGTCTTTTTCGTTCATGGTAAATTAAAAATTGCATGCAAAAATAATATAAATTTGTCGTCATTATTCTTTTTCGCTGTTTTATATTTTTCAGACTATGTTTTTTATATAACGCATTTGCAGCAAAAATGCCTATTTTGTGTTGAATAATAATTTATTCAAAGAATATGAGCCCATAATCTATCAATTTGACTAAAAATAACAATTATTTCTATTAAACTATTTTGAAATTTCGAAAACTTCGTGTAACTTTGCAGCAAATTATATAAAGATAATGAATTTTCAATGCATTTATACTGTTCTCGTCGTGTTTCTTTTGGTCATAAATCAAAAGTGAGATGGTTGCTATATAAATGAATGTAAATATCAAAAACCTTTCTCACCATAACGGAGAAAGGTTTTTTTATTAAATTGCCCCCTAACCCCCTAAAGGGTGAATATTGGGGATGAAATACATATAGTTTTAGTAGCAAAAAAAATAATATTATGATAAATATTAAGAAAGATTTTACAACAAAACTCTCCCTTCACGGGGCTGGGGGGCAACTTCTTCGTAGTGCAACCAGCACCGGTGGCCGTAGAATGGCTGGAGCACGCTCACTTTGGAAGGCAAATGGAATGACAGATAAACAAATGGGGAAACCCATTATTGCCATTGTAAATTCATTTACTCAATTTGTTCCGGGTCATGTACATTTGCACGAAATTGGTCAGAAAGTCAAAGATGAAATAGAAAAACTAGGCTGTTTTGCAGCCGAATTTAATACCATTGCCATCGACGATGGAATAGCCATGGGTCATGATGGTATGCTTTATTCTTTACCATCGCGGGATTTGATTGCTGATAGTGTTGAATATATGGTCAATGCTCACAAAGCTGATGCCATGGTGTGTATCAGTAACTGCGATAAAATTACACCGGGAATGCTGATGGCAGCCATGCGATTGAATATTCCCTGTGTTTTTGTTTCGGGTGGACCAATGGAAGCCGGCGAATTGGATGGAAAACATCTTGATTTGGTGGATGCTATGGTGCAGTCGGCTGATGAAAGTGTATCGGATGAACAGGTAAAGAAAATTGAAAATGCTGCATGTCCAACTTGCGGGTCTTGCTCTGGAATGTTTACAGCTAATTCTATGAACTGTCTGAACGAAGCAATTGGCTTAGCTTTGCCCGGTAACGGAACAATTGTGGCTACACACTCAAACCGTACACAACTTTTTGTTGATGCAGCTAAGTTGATTGTTGACAATGCCAATAAATATTACTTTGAAGGGGATAATTCTGTTTTACCACGTTCAATAGCCACCCGTGAAGCATTCCTGAATGCCATGACGCTGGACATTGCCATGGGTGGTTCAACCAATACCGTTTTGCATATTCTTGCCATTGCGCACGAAGCTGAAGTAGAACTGACAATGGACGATATGGATAAACTTTCTCGTGTTACTCCTTGTTTATGTAAAGTTGCACCGAATTCGCAGAAATATCATATTCAGGATGTAAATCGTGCCGGTGGAATTTTGGGTATTCTGGCTGAACTAAGTAAAGGGGATTTGGTCAATAAGTCGGTTTTACGTGTTGACGGACTGACTTTGGGACAAGCTATTGAATACTATGATATTACGGCTCCGACAGTTATTGTCAAAGCTATTGAAATATATAAAAGTGCTCCGGCACACCGTTTTAATCTGGTTATGGGTTCGCAAAGCGTACAATATCCCGAGTTGGATGGTGACCGGGTTGGTGGTTGTATCCGCAGCGTTGAACATGCTTACACCAAAGATGGTGGATTAGGCATTCTGAAAGGGAACATTGCACAGGATGGATGCGTTATAAAGACTGCCGGTGTTGACGAAAGTATCTGGAAGTTCAGCGGACCAGCCAAAGTATTTACGTCGCAGGATAGTGCCTGTACCGGAATTCTGAGTGGAAAAGTTGTTGCAGGTGATGTGGTAGTGATTACTCACGAAGGACCTAAAGGTGGCCCCGGTATGCAGGAAATGCTTTATCCAACTTCGTATATCAAATCGAAACATCTTGGTGCCGCATGTGCGTTGATTACTGATGGTCGTTTCTCCGGTGGAACTTCCGGATTATCTATCGGACATGTTTCTCCCGAAGCTGCTTCAGGTGGCAATATCGGATTAATTGTGGATGGTGATATGATTGAAATTGATATACCAAACCGCAGTATGAATGTAAAAGTTAGTGAGGCAGAATTGCAAATACGTCGCGAAGCTGAATTGGCACGTGGCAAGGATGCATTTAAACCGAAAGATAGAAATAGAATTGTCTCAAAAGCCCTGAGAGCTTATGCAAGTATGGTAAGTTCTGCCGATAAAGGTGCGGTGAGAATGATTGACTGACCCCCAACCCCCTTAAGGGGGCTATTGGGTCGGTTTGTATTTGAGAATTTTATGATTAGAGAATAACATATTAATTTCACTCTCAAAGTCCCTTTAGGGGATTTAGGGGTCGTTTAAAATTATGGGAAATAAAATAACCGGCGCTCATGCTTTTATGCAGGCGCTTATAGAAGAAGGTGTTGATACGATTTTCGGGTATCCGGGCGGGGCTATTATGCCCGTATTCGATGCACTTTACGATTATGACAAACATATCAATCATATTCTTACCCGTCACGAACAAGGTGCAACACATGCTGCACAGGGTTATGCACGTGTTTCGGGAAAAGTAGGAGTTGCGTTGGTAACTTCAGGACCTGCTGCAACCAATGCCGTTACCGGAATTGCGGATGCTATGCTCGACAGTACCCCTATGGTGGTTATCACCGGTCAGGTTGGTGCTACTTTGCTGGGAACTGATGCTTTTCAGGAAATTGATGTGGTGGGAATTACTCAACCAATTACCAAATGGGCGTATCAGATTCGCCGTCCCGAAGATATTGCCTGGGCAGTGGCTCGTGCATTTTACATTGCACGCAGCGGTCGTCCGGGACCGGTTGTGCTGGATTTTGCCAAAAATGCACAGATTCAGGAAGTCGAATTCGATTATAAACCCTGTACTTTTATTCGCAGTTATTTGCCAATACCTGAAGTTCAACCTTCGCAGATTGAAGCGGCTGCTGCATTGATAAATGGAGCTAAAAAGCCATTTGCACTGGTAGGTCAGGGAGTTATTTTGGGAAATGCCGAAAAAGAATTGTTAGCGTTTCTTGAAAAAGCCGATATTCCTGCTGCCTGGACTTTGCTCGGATCGTCGGCAATGCCAACTGACTTTCCTTTGAATAAAGGATTTTTAGGAATGCACGGAAACGTTGCTCCAAATAAAAAAACCAACGAATGTGATGTACTGATTGCCATCGGAATGCGTTTCGACGACCGTGTTACAGGCGATTTAAATACTTATGCCAAACAGGCAAAAATTATTCATTTAGATATTGATGCTGCTGAAATTGGTAAAAACGTGAAGCCCGATGCACCGGTTTTGGGTACAACGAAAGAAACATTGCCAGCAATAACGGCTAAATTAAATCCGGCAAAACACACAGAGTGGATTGAATCATTCAAGGAATATGAAACACTTGAGTTTGAAAAAGTTATTCAACGTGAAGTTCATCCTGAATCGGGTGAATTGACTATGGGTGAGGTAATTCATAAAATCACTCATGCAACCAATAATGAAGCTATTTTGGTAACCGATGTTGGTCAGAACCAAATGATGGCAGCCCGTTATTTTAATTACACAAAAACTCGTAGTATGGTTACTTCGGGCGGTTTGGGAACGATGGGATTCGGTATTCCGGCTGCTATGGGCGCAAAAATGGGTGCTCCCGAACGTACCGTTTGTATGTTTGCCGGTGATGGTGGTTTTCAAATGACTATTCAGGAATTGGGGACTATAATGCAGGAACAGATTGGCGTGAAGATGATTATTCTGAACAATCACTTTCTGGGTATGGTGCGTCAGTGGCAGGAAATGTTTTTCGAAGAGCGTTATTCGTTTACCGAAATGCAAAACCCGGATTTTATTGCCATTGCCAAAGCCTATCGCATTGACGGAACAGAAGTTCACGTACGTGAAGACCTGGATGCGGCTATTGCTGATATGTTGAAAGACGACAAACCATATTTGTTGGTTGTAAATGTTGAGAAAAAAGGTATGGTTTATCCAATGATGCCTGCCGGAGCAACTGTAACTAATATACTTTTAGGAGACTAATTCAATTACCAATTGTTTAATTTTCAATTTCCAATGAAGACGTTCTTTAATTGATAATTGGAAATTGAATCATTGAAAATTAAGATTATTATGGAAAATAAACTATATACCATCACCGTTTTTTCTGAAAATTCAGTAGGTTTGCTGGGTCAGATAACCATTATTTTTACTCGTCGGGCCATCAATATTGAAACACTTTCTGTTTCTCCATCAGCTCTGAAAGGCATTCATAAATTTACCATTACTGTACTTACTACCGAAGACATTGTGTCGAAAGTCGTGAAGCAGATTGACAAACGGGTCGATATTTTAAAAGCATATTACAACACTGATGAAGATCTGGTTTTTCAGGAAATTGCTTTGTATAAGGTGTCGACAGAAAAATTGCTGGGGTTAGGCTCAATCGAAGAACTGGTTCGCAAGTACCATATCCGCATTCTTGAAATGACTCCTGATTATGCCGTTTTACAGAAGGCCGGACATTACGAAGAAACTCAACAAATGTTTGAAGAATTAAGCGAATCGATAGGTGTATTGCAGTTTATTCGTTCTGGTCGTGTGGCTATAACCCGCTCGAAAGTGGAACGCTTGAGCGATATGTTGGAAAGCATACAGCAAAAATTTGAAAAAAAATAAGTAATTTTGAACCTTAAAATAAAGTTTCAAAATGTCGCACCGAAAAACATATTCCTTTCGAGTTCAGCCTCAGGATGTAGATTTTCAATATAATGTAACCATGTCGGCTTTGGCCAATATTTTGTTGACAACAGCCGGTTACAATGCAGATGATAATGGTTTTGGCATTCGGTTTCTGAATGAAAAAGAATGTACATGGGTGCTAATCCGCTTTGCTGTTGAAATGAATCGGTTTCCCCAACAATATGAAGATATTAATGTGGAAACCTGGATTGAGGAAGTGGGACGTGCCAGTACAACGCGTAATTTTACCATCCGTGATTCAAAAAATGAGATTATCGGAAATGCTTGTTCTAATTGGGTTATGCTCGATTTAAATACGCGCCGTGCAAAGGATTTACTGACTTTGGAAGGCATACAGCAGTTTGCATCGAACGAACCGGGTTTGATAGAAAAACCTATAAAATTGGATGCTGTTGAAGGCGAAGAATACGATGGTTTCAAAGTGAAATACAGCGATATTGATATTAATGGGCACGTGAGCAGTATGCGGTATATTCAGTGGATTAGCGATTGTTTTTCGTTGAATTGCTATAAAAAATATTCTGTAAAACGATACGAATTCAATTTTATGAACGAAATGTTTTTCGATGATTTTGTTGAAATAGTCGGTCAGGAAATTGCTCCCGGAGATTTCCGTTTCGAAATAAGCAAAGATGATAAAACTGCCTGCCGGGCAAGGCTTGTATTCTAATGGCCCCTAACCCCTAAAGGGGAATAACAGGAATAGATTTACAGTATTATGAACAAGATATTCGTTATAAAAATAGAAAAAATTAAATAGTATAAACAATTAAAAACTACCCGGAAATTTTCCGTTATCTGACGGATTAGGGGTTATTAGTAAAATGGCAAATTATTTCAGTTCACTACCTCACCGCCTGAAAGTTCAGGAACTAGGAAAATGTGATTTTATGCAGAGCAGCGAATTCGCTGATGGAGTTAAAAAACTTATTGGTAAGAAAATCGTCATCATCGGTTGTGGCGCTCAGGGTTTGGCTCAGGGTCAAAACATGCGCGACAGTGGTTTGGACGTGTCTTACGCTTTGCGTCAGGAAGCTATCGACAACAAACGTGCTTCGTATGTAAATGCTACCGAAAACGGTTTCAAAGTGGGTACTTTCGAAGAATTGGTTCCTACAGCCGATTTAGTTTCGAACCTTGCTCCTGATAAACAACATACTTCGGTGGTTAGTGCTGTGGTGCCGTTGATGAAAAAAGGTGCTTGTTTGTCGTATTCTCATGGTTTCAACATTGTGGAAGAAGGCACTCAGATTCGTAAAGACATTACAGTTGTGATGATTGCGCCCAAATCGCCTGCTTCTGAAGTTCGTGCCGAATACCTTCGCGGTTTCGGTGTTCCTACCCTGATTGCAGTTCATGCTGATAACGATCCTAACGGCGACGGTCTGGAGATTGCCAAAGCTTATTGCGTGGGTACAGGTGGTCACAAAGCCGGTGTATTGCTTTCGTCATTCGTTGCCGAAGTGAAATCGGATTTAATGGGCGAACAAACTATCCTTTGCGGATTGCTGCAGACCGGTTCTATTCTTTCGTTCAACAAAATGATTGAAAAAGGAATTGATGCAGGTTACGCTTCAAAACTGGTTCAGTACGGTTGGGAAACCATTACCGAAGCCCTGAAAATTGGTGGTATCACCAACATGATGGATCGTTTGTCGAATCCCGCTAAAATTGAAGCTTTCAATTTGTCAGCAGAACTGAAAGACATTATGCGTCCGTTGTTTATCAAACACATGGATGATATTTTGTCGGCTGAATTCTCAAAAACCATGATGGAAGACTGGGCTGCGGGTGACAAAAATCTGTTGGCATGGCGTGCTGCTACCGGCGAAACTGCTTTCGAGAAAACTCCTGCAGGTGACGTTGAAATCTCTGAACAGGAATATTTCGATAACGCAGTATTGATGGTTGCTTTCGTGAAATCGGGTGTTGAGTTGGCTTACGAAACTATGACTTGCTCGGGTATCAAAAACGAATCGGCTTACTACGAATCGTTACACGAAACTCCGCTGATTGCCAATACCATTGCCCGCAAAAAACTGTTCGAAATGAACCGCGTTATTTCCGATACGGCTGAATACGGCTGCTATTTATTCGATCATGCCTGCAAACCATTGTTGGCTGACTTTATGAAGAAAATTGATACCAACGTGATTGGTAAAAACTTCAATGCAGGTAAAAACGGACACGTCGACAACTTCGAACTGGTAAAAGTAAATGCTGAAATCCGCAACCACTCTATCGAAATTTGTGGAGCTGAACTGCGTGCTGCCATGACTGCCATGAAGAAAATTGTAGAATAAAATAAACAATATCAGCACAGGGTGAGTCACAGTCACTCTGTACTGATATAGTTAGAGGTTTAGTTGTTACTCCGATTTCTTGGTATCTCCAATTTGTACTCCGAATAATTGTTAACAATAAACTTTTCATGAATTACCGCTTACAACTTAAAAATCCGGCTTCCCTTGGATATATTGAAACTATAGTCCAATCGCTAATCAATAATCCGGATGATTTTGAGGATTTCTTTTCCCTGATTTTCGATGAAGACACCGACATAGCCTGGCGAGCGTGTTGGGTTTGTGATAAAGTTAGCCGAAAATACCCACATTTTTTCTCTACTGATCATATTCACAAAATAGCCGATGCTTTACTTTTGACAAATCATCACGGAATTCGCAGGGGATATCTGTGTTTGTTGAATAATTTAGGATTACCTGTTGAAGTGCCCGTTGAATTGATTAATAAGTTGTTTGACTGGATGACTCTTCCTAAAATTGATGTTTCTGCTCAGGTTTTATCGATGAAATTACTCTATAAAATTTGTTTGAAACAACCCGATTTTACTCAGGAATTAATGGCTTACCTGGAAAATACTTCGCCAACGGATTATACTCCGGGCTATAATGCAACCCGAAGAAAAATCATTAAATTGCTGAACAGCTATACTAATACAAAGAACTGAATTTAGTAAAAATAATCTCTTCAATCTGCACTTGGGATGCATTCGAAATTGAACAACAAAAAGTTTTGGTTTTCTGCTATTCTAACATTGTGGTATTTTTTGTTCATTTTTTTAAGTTATAAACAGTGTTAAAAGCCTGTTTTATTTGAAAAATATATAGATTATTCTTCTTTTAATTATTATCAATTTGCTGAAAAGCAAATATTTAAATCAGCAATTTGTAATTATTCCAATTAATACCCTGATTCCTCAAAAAATTACTATTTTTGCACCTTATATTCAAAGCAATTAAAAACTGCTATCCCTTTCAAGTTTAATCAAAACAAAGAGTTTATGACTTTAAAGAAAAACATTCTTGCTTTACGGCAGAAGAAGGCCATTGTCGAAAAAGGTGGTGGTGACAAAGCTATCGAAAAGCAAGTTGCAATGGGCAAAATGACTGCCCGTGAGCGTACCCTGGCTTTGCTTGATACGAATTCATTTCATGAGTATGACCTTTTCGTCGAACACGAAGAACGTAATTTTGGAATGGATGACAAAGTGTTGGCAGGTGATGGTGTAATTACCGGAACAGGAACAATCAACGGTGCACCAATTTGTATCTATGCTCAGGACTTTACCGTTATGGGTGGTTCATTAGGGTTGAAACATGCCCGAAAAATCACCAAAATTATGGATCATGCACTTCGAATGAAAGTGCCTTGTATCGGAATTAATGATTCAGGTGGTGCCCGTATTCAAGAAGGTATCGGTGCATTAGCCGGCTATGGTGAAATATTCTACCGCAATACCATGGCCTCAGGAGTTATTCCTCAGATTTCTGTCATCCTCGGACCGTGTGCCGGTGGTGCCGTTTATTCTCCGGCTTTAACCGATTTTGTTTTTGTCGTTGAAAATATTTCTAAAATGTTTATCACTGGTCCGAATGTGATTGAAACCGTTTTAGGTGAAAAAATATCTCAGGAAGATCTCGGTGGCGCACGTGTTCATGCCGAAATTACCGGAAATGCTCACTTCTATGCTTTGAGTGAAATGGAATGTCTGGATCAAATTAAGGAGTTAATTTCGCTTATTCCACATAGCAATCAGCAAAAAGCCGCTCGTATAGAACCAAAAGAACCCAAATCAAAGAAAAATATTGAAAATATAATACCCTCAGATCCAAAACAACCCTACGATGTTCGTGATATTATTCATGCGCTTACCGATGATTCAAAATTCCTCGAAGTACATGAACTGTGGGCGGCTAATATCGTAATTGGTTTTGGACGTTTGAATGGCGAAACAATCGGATTTGTTGCCAATCAGCCTATGTATCTGGCAGGCGTTCTCGATTGCGATTCGTCCGACAAGGCAGCTCGTTTTATCCGTTACTGTGATGCCTTTAATATACCAATCGTAACGTTGGAAGATATGCCAGGTTATTTGCCGGGAGTAGATCAGGAACATGCCGGAGTTATTCGTCATGGCGCAAAAATGTTGTATGCTTATTCCGAAGCTACCGTGCCAAAAATTACAGTTATACTTCGTAAAGCATATGGTGGTGGTTACATTGCTATGAATTCTCGCCATCTTGGAGCTGATTTTATGTTGGCCTGGCCAAGTGCCGAAATTGCGGTTATGGGACCAGAAGGAGCAGCCAACATTATATTCCGTAAGGAAATTATGGAAGCTGAAGATGAAGATGCCATGCGTCAACAAAAAGTGCAGGAATATATTGAGAAATTTGCTAATCCATACGTTGCAGCTTCAAAAGGTTATATTGATGCTGTGATTGAACCAATGGAAACCCGTGATATGCTTCTTCATGCACTTGAAGTTTCGAAAAATAAAGACGATTATCGTCCGGCAAAAAAACACGGAATACCACCGTTTTAATTCATAATTCACATTAAATAATTTAGGTTGAAAAAGAGTTTTTTAGTTTTTAAAAGGTTTTTTTATTAACTATAAACTGTCAACTATAAACTGTCAACTAATATAATAATGGAAACAGAAAAACAGGAATTTGTCGATTTTGCCGTAACTGCACGGAAATATAAAACACTTCTTACTAAAAAATATCAAAATAGAAAGCCCTGGGTTAATCCGAGTGCTTTTGAAATTCAATCCATTATTCCGGGAACAATTCTTGCGGTATTTGCAAAAGAAGGCGATATAGTAAAGGAAGGCGCTCCCTTGTTGATCCTCGAAGCTATGAAAATGCAAAACAAGATTGAGATGCCTTTCACAGCACGAATTAAATCGATTAATGTGGAAGTAGGATCACGAATCCCAAAGGATGCTTTGATGATTGAATTAGAATCTGTTGAGGAAGAATAGATACTAATTAAGTATTCAGAAATAGTATAAAAAGGGAAAAGTTATTAATAACTTTTCCCTTTTTAGTTGTGCGCCGAGCATGACGAGTATATTTGACGGTTCAAGTCCGTTATGGGGGCTATCAGTTGCCAACCATTAGCTTAAGGCAAGGG
>CAIUTB010000034.1 GCA_903901975.1 uncultured Bacteroidales bacterium | reverse complement strand
TTAAGAAGTATATTGCTTTATCTCACTCCTGTTTTATTCTGGTATGTCTTAAAACCCTATCTGCTAAAACTTCAGGAAGCCAAAAATACAAAAAGAGAATATTTGCGTATCAAATTTAATTCGGAAATTTTCGAAACCCTTCTAAAGAAACAAAAACAAATCACTGTCCCTACTGAAGGTATTGGAATTGATTTTGGAAATCCAAATGCCACCAATACATTGGTGAAAGTTTGTAATCCTTATTGTGAACCATGTAGTAAAGCACATCCTAAAATTGAAAAACTATTGGAAGAAATACCGGATTTAAAAGTAAAAATTATTTTTACAACGCCTAATGATACATCATTTTTAGCTTATAAACCTGTAGCGCACTTGTTGACACTCGCAAATGAAACAAACGATGAACCAAAAGTAAAAAATGCATTGGATGATTGGTACTTATCTGAAAAGAAAGATTATGAACAGTTTAGTATTAAACATCCTGTGAAGGGAAAAATCGAAAGACAAGAAGACAAAATTGAAACCATGTTTAAGTGGTGCAATAGTGAAGATATAAAATTCACACCTACCATTTTTATAAATGGCTATCAGTTACCTGACTCATATAATATAGATGATTTAGAATATTTTCTTTTGAATTAAAAAATAATTCAATGATAAGTTCAGTGCACGGTGCTTATTGTTGCCATTGAGTTAATAAATAATCGGAGTAATTTGCAACTATTACTTCACAAAAAAACATATTTAAAATGAAAAAATTAAATTTAGAAAATCTCAAAGGAAAACTCAGTAGAGTCGAAATGAAAAACATTGTTGCAGGTCAAAATGAGGCACCTGCTGGGAATGAAATTACTTGTTATCGTCCAGGTGAATCAATTACAGCTAGCCCTGAGGTTTGTGGTGCATGGGCAAGTGTTTGGACTGCGTTTGGATACTCGGTCAATTGTAGTAATGGCTTTAGTAATGGCATATATTCTGTTTGAAAATACAATTAATTAGCTAACCCTTATGCTTATTCTGATTTGCTAGTTTATATTTATAGTTTTCATTGAACACTAGCCTTAAATTAATTAGAAATCAGAATAAGCAAATTGTTGAAAGTATATATGAATTCAAAAAAGCTATTTATTTTGAACTGTTTATTGTTCACTTTTCATTTTGCTTATTCACAAGCAATAAGTCTTCCTTTTTATCTGGATAAAAATAAAAGAATTATTGTGGAATATAGCATTAAGGGAGAAAATGTAAAACTTCTATTTGATACAGGATGGGAGGGTGATATGCTTGATGTAAATGTTGCTGATAGATTAGATATATTACCACATAAACAAAACAAAGAAATTAAAGACTTTGTATCAAGTGGAGAACCTTATACCGTAATATTGCCGGATAATGGTTCATCTCTCTATATTGACACACTGTTTAATTATGCATGGACACTTACAGATATGAAAAAGACTACTAAATCGTTAGGGTTGGACGAGGATATTAATGGTATTGTAGGTATTAATTTTATAAATTATAAATATATTGTAGAGTTCGATTTTAAGCATAAGCGTTTAAATTTCTGGTATTCATTGCCTCGCAATTATTTGAAATATAGTGGAGTTTTCAGAACCAAAATACTACGTTTGGATTATGGGCAGATAGATAGCTTAAAAAATGTCGGGGCAATGTATCCCTATATCAAAGGAGACTTAACTATATTGGATACTGTAAAATTACATCCTCTCTTTTTCTTCGATACGGGAAGTGTCGGTTATATTACTCTACAAGTTCACAATGAAACTATTCTTAAAAAAATGATAGATTATAAAAAAATGACAAGTGAAAAATATGGAGTAAATCATCCTACCATTCATTTTAAAATTCCTGAACTAGCAATCAATTCTTTATATACAAATTGTAGTTTATCTCGTGTAATGCCAGATATTTTTAATCTATATAAAGAAAATTACTTTCGTGTACTCTTGGGAATGGACTTCTTTCTGCAATATGAAAAGGTTATTTTTGATGTAAGAAAACGAACAGGTTACTTTTTTAAGAAATAATTATATTCTTCGTGTTAAAATATTAAATGTATTAAAAGTAGGTAGGCTTAAAAAAAATGCCTTGGTCAAATATTCAATGATAAGTTCAGTGCACGGTGCTTATAGTTGCTATTGAATAAATAAAATAATCGGAGTAATTTGCAACTATTATTCCATAAACTAACTAATTTTTTATCAAATGAAAACATTAAAAATGAACCTTGAAAGTATTCAAGGTAAACTCAGTAGAGTTGAAATGAAAAACATTATGGCTGGATCCGGATTAGAGGGTTGTGGAAAACCATGTGTCAATAATCTTGACTGTAAATCCTACCCCTGTACTTATTGCGTTAATAATAAATGCGGTATGAACTATTAAAAAAAGTGAGGTTGAGATTTCTCAACCTCATTTAATGACTATCTACAACATTAATTTATCTTTATATGAAATTTAAGACCTCGCTTTTTAATCGTGTTTTAATAAAAGAAACATCTGATTGGGTTAAGACCGTATTTTATTTTATTGTTTACATTTTATTTATTGTGTGGGTTGGTAATTATTGGTGGCTTTTGGGCTTGCCTTTACTGGTTGACGCTTTTATTACTCATTACATTCCTTGGTCTTGGTGGAAATCGTCAAAGAACAAGCACATATTAACTATTATGGGTTGGGTAGATGCAATTGTTTTCGCTTTGGTAGCAGTCTATTTCATTAATACCTTTCTGTTTCAGAATTACCAAATACCAAGTTCTTCACTTGAAAAGACTTTGTTAGTAGGCGATTTCTTGTTTGTGAGTAAGGCCAGTTATGGCCCTCGTGTACCAAACACTCCATTATCGTTTCCACTGGTTCAGCACACTTTCCCTATGCTCAACTGCAAATCGTTTATTGAAAATCCACAATGGGATTACATACGTCTGAAAGGTTTCGACGAAATAAAACGCAATGACATAGTGGTATTCAACTTTCCGACAGGAGATACTGTGGCTGTGAATCGTCAGAATCCTGATTATTACACAAGTTGCTATGAAGAAGGATTTGCTTTTATGAAAAGTCAGATACCTACAGTAAAACCTACTGCTGAACTTTGTTACCAATATGGTCGTGAGATTGTAAAATCAAATACAAGAGACTACGGAGATATTGTTTATCGACCTGTTGACCGTCGAGAAAACTATGTAAAACGTTGTGTAGCTATTGCAGGTGACTGGCTGACTATTAAAGATAATCAGGTTTATGTAAACGGACAGAAACAGGAAAAAATTCCCGGAATACAGTTCAACTATTATATCCAGACAGATGGAACTCTACTGAATAACGAAATATTGGATAAACTTGGCGTGAGCGAAGAAGACAGAATGATATTAGATAATACACAAAGTGCAGAACAATTAAAGTCATTAAACCTCAGTCTTGAATTACCAGTTTATCATTTTCCATTAAATCAGGATAGTTATCAAAAATTGCTTAGCGTCACTGGTGTAAAACAACTGAAGATTGAACCGGAAAACACTTCATGTCAAGCAATTGTAGATCAGAGTCGGTCAATTATCAAAAGAAATGGTTTCACATTGTCTGTAATTTGTCCGAATAGCGAGGTATTTCCCTTAGGCGGTAACAAAGCTTGGACACGCGACAATTATGGTTCTATCTGGATTCCTAAACGAGGAATGCGTTTAGCATTGAATCACTACAACTTCCCGATTTACGAACGAATAATCCGTGTATACGAACACAATAAACTTGAAGTGAGAAACGGAGTATTTTACATTAATGACAAACCAGCGACCACATATCAGTTTAAAATGAATTATTACTGGATGATGGGAGACAATCGTCATAACTCAGCCGACTCCCGTTATTGGGGTTTTGTACCAGAAGATCATATTGTTGGTCGACCTGTATTAGTTTGGCTATCGTTGAATAAAGATAAAGGTTGGTTTGATAGTAAAATCCGCTGGAATAGATTTTTTAAAAACGCAGAAAAATAAGAAAATAAATTTCTGTTAAAAACAATATGAATATTATACAAACGCTTTATATAGATAACTCTAAAGACCCGGTTCGGCGTAGCGTAAAAAGGTTCATGTTCGGCATAGCGTCTTTCGCTATGTCGAAGCTAAAGGCAAGGCTCTGCCTTGCATATTGAAAAAGAATATGAAAAGCAGGAGCTTTTCTTTTAGCATGACGAAGCGGG
>CAIUTB010000033.1 GCA_903901975.1 uncultured Bacteroidales bacterium | reverse complement strand
TTCAGAAGCTGCTGAGGAATTGGGGATTGGTGGGAATGTGTGGACAAGTGCTAATGACTTTATAAATAGCACAGATCCTGAATTATTACTTACAATGCTGGGTGTGTCATTGGATCCAGCTTCGTATGCAACGGGTGATGGCGGCTATTCTGGATACCAACCTGATGGTAGTGCTTCTGATCAAAATATTACAATGGGCTCCAATGTTTTAATTGTTTTACGCGATGAAGACGGGGATGGAATTTTTGATAAAGTTCATTATTTTTGACCGGGCATCGATATTGATCAAAACATCAGTAGTACTGAACCAATAACTCAAACTGATGAATTTCTTGCTTGGTTGGAAGAAAATTATGGAACGAGTGTCCCGGAAGTAATTACCGATGGTATGATTGATGATTATTATAATTATCTGTTAACAGAGCCAGGAAGCAATACAGTAACGGAAAGCCAGGCTGAATTAATTGTGAATACACTTTTAAAAGAAAATGTTTTGACTATAAGCGAAATTAAAACGTGTCGTGAAGCAATTAATGACATTTCGGATGTCAATAAGCAGAGAAACTACTATGTTCAACTACAGTATAAAGTGCCCTATTATAATCAGCGAGATAATACCAGTATACAGGATGAACCTGGCTCAGTAATTCCTATAGGACATAGAGCTGCTGATGTGATGTGTAACTTAACTTCTGAAGCAGGAGCTTTATCTACTCTTGGAATAGTGAATCCTAATCCTCAAAGGCAATATGAGGATAATCTTGAAAATATCAAGCGAGAGCAGAAGTCAAGTCGTCAAACTCCTAAAGCAAGAGCATATATTGCGGAAAAATTAGGTGCAACAATGGAACATCATGCTTTCAAACAGCCTACAAAAGATAGTTATAAAAATAAATTACTGCCGCTTCTTGAAAGAGGCTATGGAGTAATTACTAGCTTTGGTGCTCATATTGTTAGAATTGTTGGAGTAACAGAGGATGGGCTTATTGTTAATGACCCTTATGGAAAACTTGTTGACTTTGAGAAACGTGCAACAACTCGTTCAGATACATATTTAAGTCCTGACAAAAATAGCAAAACATCTTCCAATACATCTGATGGAGGTCAAAAAGGCAACCAAAATCTGTGGTCATGGAGTGTTTTAGAAAAATATCCACTTGCCTATTATGAATTATACTATAAAAAATAAAATTATGAAACGAATTATTTTAAATACATTTTTGCTGTTAGGTTTTTTCGGAACGGCTACATCTCAATCAAACTTTCAGGGTTTTACCGCTTCATTAAGTGAATTGCCATCTGGAGTGATGAATGTTAGCAATAATACAGGAATTGTAATAAATACTAATACATTAAACACCCTGTTTCTAAATTATTCTGGCAATAATCAACAAATAGATATTGGTAACGTGGTTTATTATTTTGGATACACTGATAATATTAAAAGGTATTATGATGGGCTTTATGGTACAGGTGAGGATCAGGAAATTATAAATGGTGAAGAAATACTTGATGGAAATGGAAAAATTCAATTTACGAGTGAAGGTGGTGTATTATCTCAGAAAATTACATATTTAAATAAGATAACACTTTTGGGTAAATTAAGCATTTTATCGGGATACACTACTCTAGCAATTCGTTATGAAACAGCTGATCAAATTAGTATTTTCTTTTATAATTATAATGCCAATGGTGTATTGCTGTCTTGTTTTTTAGCAGCATGTAATGAGAAAGAGAACTATTCAACTCCCTCAACTCATTCTTTGATGAAAGCTACAGTTAATTCAGACAAAACGATTCAAGTCTTTACAGATGGCGATTTTATGATTGACCATAAATTTCAATTAATGCCAAATGGTTATTTTAAAGTTGTATATGAGAAAGTAACTGAATATAACGAGTAAGAAAATCGACAATCTCTGTTCGGCGTGGCTTGTTAGCATGGTTGTTCGACGAAGTTTCCAAACTTAATTGGGTTATTGAGTAAAATGCTCCGGCTTTCCATATTGAAATAGAATATGGAAAGCGGAGTTCCTTTTAGCAATAAGTAAAACCATCAACCTTGCCGGCAATCTGCAACTGTACTCACCCGATACCAAGGAACCGGGCAAGCCCATGTACCTGAGCATACGTTCTAAGGTTGAGTCTGGCAAGCCGTCAAAAGTTGCTGCTGCTGTTGCTCCTACCGAACCTGCTGCTGAACTGATAACCGACCCGATGGTATATCCTAACCCCTTTGTGTCGCAACTCAACCTGTCGTTCAATCTCGATAGCGATGCAGCGTGCAGCGTGAGTATCTGCACCATTACTGGCGTAAAGGTGTACGAAGAACCAATAGGCAAACTCGCCTCGGGCAACCACCGTTACCAGGTTCAGCTAAACCTAGCACAGGGTTGCTATACCGTAAGGCTTGCCTATGGCAATAAAGTGTACACTTCCTTACTAATTAAAAAATAAACAGAACTAAAAAGAGAAAACATGAAGAAATATATAATTTTATTGCTGTTTTTCATTAACTTTGCTTTTGTCTTCCAGCATGGTAAGATAGGAGTGACGGTGGGTGTGGAAGTGAAAGCGCAAGATCCAGGAGAACCTGGCGATGGATATTTTAGTGGCTGGTCCGTTGATGATTTTGCAAATTTCATA
>CAIUTB010000032.1 GCA_903901975.1 uncultured Bacteroidales bacterium | reverse complement strand
GCACTCTTTTTTTACGCTAATTAAACACGAAAAACACAGTTTTGCATGCTAAAATAACCTATTAGTTTACACATAGTTTACAAATAGTTTACAAAAGCAGCGAACAAATGAAAAGAACCATGGTCAATTTTGAACCTTGTATTAGAAATTTTAAAAGCAATGGGTATGCTCAAGTGTATATTCGTGCCATCAAGGTTAAAGAAGTGCAATACATTACCACTTCTTATGCTGTAACCAGCAGTCAAATTAGCAAAAACAAAATAATAGATTATTCTATTATTGCGGAAGTAGCTCCTATCATTAAGTCATATTATGACAAATTGAATAATGTCAATCATGATGAATGGAGCCTCAAAGAAGTAATTGAATTCTTAAACAGAGATAGTGAAGATGTTTCGTTTAATGATTTCTACAAAAAATTCATTGATAAAATGAAACGTGAAGGTCGGGTTAACCCGGCTTCGAATTATACCAGTGCATTAAACAGTTTGAAAAGCTATGCTGGTACTGACAAATTTAATTTTTCGGATATTACCTCAAAGCTTATCAATGGTTGGATTGAAAGTATGAAAGCCACAGCCAGGGCAAAAAACTTATATCCAATTTGCATTAGCACGGTATTTTCTGCCGGGCTTCTTGAATACAACGATTACGACCGTGATATTATTCGCATAAAAAATCAACCTTTTATGCGGGTCAAAATTCCAAAAAACGAATTAGCCAAGAAAAAAGCGATTGATAAACAAATACTTTTGAAACTTTTTTTGGCTGATGTTTCAAAAGCACAAATGGATGTAAAAACACCTTTGGCAAAAGATGTTGCAAGATTAATTTTCTGTTTGGCCGGAATCAATGTTGCCGATTTGTATTATATGGAAAAATCGTGCAGGGTTCGTGATAAGCTAATCTATAATCGACATAAAACCAAATCTAAGCGTAATGACGATGCGCTTATGGAGATAACTATTCCCAAAAGTATAATTCCATTGTTTGAGAAATACAAAGGCGCAAACAAGCTCTTTTCTTTTTCAGACCAAATCAATTCAGAAAAGAATTTTCTGAAATCCATTGATATGGGTTTGAAAGAAGTTGCAACGCTTGCAAAAGTGTCTGAAAATATAACTACTTATACTTTCAGACACTCTTGGGCTACAATTGCTCAAAATAAATGTGGAGCTTCAACTGAAATGGTTGGATTTGCTTTGAATCATGCTTCTGCCCATAAAGTTACTGAAGGATATATTCAGAAGGATTTTTCGCCTATTGACGACTTGAATAACAAAGTTATTGAATACGTGTTTGATAAAACCGGATTAGTCGAAAAATCAAAAAAATCAAAACGGGTATAATCATTCCTGTCAATAGCCACTTCCACCAGTTATTTGCAAGCTTTTCGGCTTGCGAAAACTGTTCTTTGATTTGGCTATTCTCTCTGTGTAAACTATCAATTTCAGATTGATACCGGTAAGAAAAATCATCTTTAATCAATTCGCTCGTATGGGCGGATTGATTAGATTTTGAAATGTTTGTGATTTCAAGTTGACTTAATACAGGTGGCTTGCCACTTGTTTTGTCAATAGGTTGTTTCGTATCATAAGTGATCAGTTTAGCTTGCCAATCATTCGTTGCATTTTGAATCTCGTCTAAGGTTTTTACAGCCGTTTTCTGACCTTTTATTTCACTGATTACCTCTTTCTTCACTGAATCAAGTGAATCGCTTTGTAGCGTCACTGTTTTGGTGATTTCTTTTTGTTTCAGGGTATTGCAAGCAAAAAGAGCAAACAATATGCAAATTATTTCGAGTTTATAACGAGTATTAATTTTCATGACTTATAGTTTTGAGTATTCAGTTTTTGCATTAAAACAGGGACATTCTTTCATAAATTCCCACGGTTCAATAATACCATCTCCATCTTTGTCCGGTGAAAAGTCCCGGTGTCCTAGAATCGTAGCATTTGGATAGGTCTTTTTGAGACTTTTCAACTGTTTTAGCAGACTTTCTTTCTGTTCCGGTGTTCGTGTGTCTTTTCCTTTCCCATTCTTGTCTAGCCCACCAATGTAGCAAATGCCAATGGAATTGGAATTTGAACCGGCTACATGTTGGCCGATAAGTTCAAAACTCTTTGTTTGAACAATCGTGCCGTCCAGATAAACCAACAAATGATATCCAATGTGTTTTCCGCCAATAGCCTTGAAGCGCAAAGCGTGCATGGCTTCAATGTCTTTTTCTACAAACTTCTTACCTTCAGGAGTGGCAGAGCAATGAACAACGATAAATTTTATTTCTCTCATTTCTTTTCCTCCTTTGGTTTAAGCAGTTCTGCAATGGCTTTTATTTTGTCATCTCCCAAAACTCCGATAATGTCAAGTGCTGAAGTAATGAGTTCTGGTGAAATGATTTCCTTGTTTTTGCCTTTCTCCAGGTTCTCTTTTACGCTTATTCCTTCAATGATAAGAATTACCAATACGCCAAGAAGCGAAAAAATGGGAATTCTAAAAATGCCTAAGATTGGCAGAATATCACTCAGTGTGGTGAGATAGCTCAAGACAAAGTCGAAGAGTAATCCAACCACTAACAGCATAAAATACTGCAAGTCTTTTTTGATTGTCTGCCTGAGTCCGCGTGAAGTTGTTTTGAAACTGCCTAAGCGTTTGCTGCCATCAATACCGGTTTTCAAGTCCACCAGCGAAGCAATAAAAACAATTAACCACATTAGAAATACCATTGAAAGTTTCAAAAGGAACGATTTCATATCGCCTTGAAGAAGTGAGGGGATAAATAATAAATTCATTGTAAATTTTGATTGAAAAATTATTGTTTAGAAAAGAATTATACTTACTTTTGTGTATTCGAATTGCACACCTATGACTGCTTCGGTAGGATCATATACCTTGCAGCTCGATTAGTCGTGAGACCATACATTGGTACCACTTTTATATGAACCACAAACGCTTGGAGTCTTGAAATATAGCCCAGTTGTGGTTCGTTTTTTTTATAAAACCGCCAACGATTTTAAAGGCAAATCTTCATCCACAGCTAGCCGAAATAGTATTTTAGTAATCTCTCCGTACAAGTATTTGGGTTCTCGCTGATACATAGTGCATTTGGGATAAGCTACAATATCACCTGCAAATTTTGGGTTGTCAATACGGATAGCTAGACCAAATAAACTTACTGCACATTTACCATTAGTAACCTTAACAGAACCATTACTGGTCATCAGTAAAAAATTTGCTGTATCACTAGAAATATTCTTTACAAATGAATCCATCAAATAATCAACATTCATGGCAATTGATACATCAGAAATTAGTTTGGGCGTAAACCATGAGGAGCTTTGAATACCAAATTTAAAATCACGGTGTGATGATAAATATGGTGAAGGCTTATCTGAATTTATATCAAATTGTTCTCCGGGTTCAACCCATTTATTTTTCCCGTGCTTCAGTACCTGCTTTCCATCCATTTTCTTTTTGGCATTGTGTTTCCGCATCAATACGATTACCGGATTGAGTTTCATAAATTCAGTGTTTTGTTCTGCAAACACTTTGACAATGACAGTATTGGAAATCCCGTTGGTAGGAGTTTTACGAACCTGAACTTCAAGTCGGGGAATGACGATTGAAGGTCGTTTTTTGATTTCTTTTCCCATACGGGCATCCAATCCTTTTCCGGGATTAGTTTGTTCCAAACTGTTTTCGAAATAATCCGTTATGTGAGCCATGATATTAATTATTAAAGAGTTACTATTATGTTGTTATTTATATCCAAAATTAATTCGCCACTTTCAGTGGTAAGAAATTGATTTTTAAAAGCAAG
>CAIUTB010000031.1 GCA_903901975.1 uncultured Bacteroidales bacterium | reverse complement strand
TGCTTTTTTCATGGTTTCCAGTACGATTTGTTTTGTTTCCATAATGATTTAAAATTTACCCCTAACCCCTAAAGGGGAATCAGGTTTGTTTATAATTATATAGTTAAAATATGAAGACTAAGTAATTAAATTCCCCTTTAGAAGTGTATATCCTTCATAATATTATTTGGTAATTCATTGTATTTGTGTATCTTTGTACTTATTAATCAACGCCTAACAAGCACTCGTATTTGATAATTTTCCATTAAGTTTTATCAAATGTGTAATGTTTGTGTAACGTAAAGTGTAACGTAAGTATGAAATACATTTCAATTATCCTTTACAAAAGCACCCTTTTAAAGAGTGGTGAACACCCGATTGTTTTAAGAATTACAAAAGACCGGGTTCGAAAATTCATCAGTTTAAACCTCTCCGCTACTCCCGACCAGTGGAACGATGAGTTTTCTCAATTCAAGAAAGACAAACGGATCAACCCTGATTACGAGAAACACAATGCATTTATCAGCGGCCAATTTTTAAAAGCCAAAGATGTTATTGATGAATTCGACCGCAACAAAATCGACTGGACACTTAACCAGTTTGAAGAAGCCTTCCTTCATCGGGCAAAGAAGGGCAAAGTTAAGCCTTTTTTCGAAAACCACATACAAGTATTGAAAAATACCGGTCATATTGGTAATGGAAAGAATTATGAACGAGCGTTGTTAATCCTCGAAATCTTTGATAAAAAATTCGATAAAAGAATGTTTTCTGAAATTGATATTAAGTATGTCCGGGATTTTGATGCTTTCCTACAAACCCCTCGTGAGTCAGTTTTTAAATACTCGAATGGAACAACAAGGACAATTCAGCGTAAGGGATGTTGTGGGAATAGCCGTAAAGGGTATATGAAACAATTACGGTCAATTCTCAATTTAGCAATAGAAGCAAAGGAAGCAAGCCGTTCTACATACCCATTCGGAAAAGGCGGTTTTGAAGTAGCCAAATTGGAAGAGGAAACAGAAAAGCGATATTTGCCATCTGACTATCTGAATAAAATCAAATCAGCTTCAGAGCTTGCAGAAAACTTGCAGTTTGCCCGTTTAGTGTTTCTGTTTTCCTATTATTGCTACGGGATGAGTTTTGTAGATATAGCACACTTAACTCCCGATAATATGAAACGGCTTGAAAACGGTCAATATATCGTTTATAAGCGACAAAAGACTCAATACAGCAAAAAGTCCAAGTCCATAAGTATAAAGCTCACAGTTGAACTTCAGGCAATCATTAAAGAGCTTTGCAGCATTCAAGCTCCAATTGAAAACTATCTTTTGCCAATTGTATCACGTAAGGGATATACAGGAGAGACATTATACAAGCACATTCACAATAGATTAAGGGTAATAAACAATGACCTTGACGAAATGGCTATAAAATTAGGCATTGGCGATATAAATCTAACTTCCTATGTAAGCCGTCATACCATGGCCATGACCTTGCAAAACAATGGTGTGAAGCGTGAATTGATTTCTCAGTTTTTAGATCACAAAGACATGAAAACAACTAACATATATCTTGATAGCTTTGCAAATTCAGAAATTGACGAAGCAGCAAAAATTTTGTAAAATATTTGTTTTATATTTGTAATAAAAATAAGATTTATTCGTTAAGATATTTAAAATGACATGTTAATTCATGTCATTTTTTTTTACCTCTAAACCCAATACTTAATCTAAAACTATAGAAAATATCAATAATGATTGTCAGAACTTTAACTGAACTCTATTTAAAACATTTTAATTATCTTCACGGAGCTTTATGTTTATGTTGGCAATCTGCTAATTGCAACACAACTAAACAACTGGATACAAATAAATTAAAAGTACAGATTCGCTCTCATGGTATTTACAATCACGAAAATGCGATAAAAATTGATGAACCTTTCATTGTCAAAGAAAAGTTGCTGTTTAAGACACTCACCTGGGCTAATGATTTCACTGTTGAAGTAAAAAACGATAATATTTTCAGGGAATATGTTGAGCTTTACGAACAGGCACTTAAAGAGGTGGAGAACAATTTACTTGTCTTGAATGATAAAGCCAAACAAATCGCCTACGCAAATTTTATTTTACGCGATTTTAATAAAACCTTTCATCCCATTCAAACGTTCAGTCAATCCGAGCAGAATAATAAATGCAAAGAGTTTTTTAAATTTGTTTTAAACCAACAACTTATTGCTGATAATGATCAAAATTCAGCTTTATCGGATTACAGTCTTTCTGTCCGCTTAATTAATCACCTCGATTTCATTGACAAATTAATAGAGATATTTTCTTATTCAGACATTGATCTCCTGGCATTATCAAAAAAACACAAACACAATTTATATCTATTCGATGAGATTAAAATCATAAAACCGGTTGACGCTGTTTTTCAGCCAGCAATAGAGACCGAATATATAGTAAAACGCAAAAAGAATAAATTACAACACGTAATCCTTCCAAAGTTCGACACTCAATTATCCGATGACTGTCTAATCAAAATCATGCATTACCTTTCACATAAAAAGAAGCTGATTAATCCAAATACTGACAGTTGGCTATTTTGGTTCAATCTGAAGGATGTAAATAACCCCGAACATCTTTACTGGGACGGCTCACCCACATTACTTTCAAATGTGATTCAACATCTATGTGGAAACTGTATATCCAATACCATTAAAACATCCTTTGCAACTAACATTTTTGTAAAACCAACTTGGAAATTATACCAATCGAGTAAAACCTATAAAGAAATAGAACAAATTATCACTATTTCAATGAAAAAAAACAGCAAAAATCACGACCCAAACCACGACCCATTAAAAACCTCATTTTGAGGTTTTTTTATTAAAACCACGACCTACCACGACCCACCACGAGTCGTGGCACGACCCTAAAATACTCTTGATTTTATAGTATCTGCTTACTTTTTTGATGATAAATTTGCATGCAGGAAAGCAATAGACTGCGCAGCTATTGACTTCCAAAAAATCAAAAAAACAAGCACAATTATGGATACAAAATTCCAACCAACAAACGAAACTCCCTTAGCAGCCCTTACCATTGGCCAGTTCAAAGATTTAATGGGAGAAATGGTCAAACCGCAACTGATAGTTCATTCAAATCAGGAAACTTTCCCCGACACATTCGGAAAAAAGGAATGTAGCCAATTAACCGGCTACGCAGTAAACACAATCAACAAAATGATTTGTGATAAAGCAATTCCTTTTTACAAGAGAAATGCCAGGGTTCTTTTTCGAAAAGTTGAGATTGAATCCTGGTTATTGGCCAACCGCATTCAAACCGTAGAAGAATATGTTGAAGAAAAAGAAAATCAACTGTCTAACGGGAGGACCTCAAAATGAACTTTCAGGAACATTTCGAGAAATTTGAAGCGGATCTTCGGAAGAAAATGCTCGATGATGAAACAATTATTGAGTCATTAAGAGAAGTAAATCAAAAACATGATGAATTACTGACAAAGCTCGACAATCTTATTGCTGGCTTAAACGAACCTCGAAAGTTGCCTGTCGATCCATTCTTTTCAAACGAAGAATTTATGGATTTAATGTGTATCAGCGTTCGTACGGCTCAACTCTGGAGAGACCAGGGATTGATTGGTTTCTCCAAATTAAGTGGGAAAATCTATTACAAGATGTCCGACATTCAAAAGTTATTGGACGACAGCTATCATAAATCATTGAAAAAACCATGATAGACAAAAAACAAACCCCTTCAGACTCGCCAAAGTCCTCAGGGGCAAATGAAATAATGCAAGACAAAGATACGGATTTTATTAAAGCAATGCACTCAGATATTAAAGCAAATACAGTGCAAAAAAGAGAAAATGACAACTCTTTTCCTGTTGAAGTCTTCCCGCCTGTCTTCCGCAATATTATTTTGGAAACAAAGGAAACATTAAACTTTCCAGTCGATTATTCTGGGGCTACAATTCTTGCAGCTGTTGCAACCGCTATTGGAAAAACGGCATTCTTGCAAGTCAAAAATGGTTGGAAAGAATTTTGTCCCTTGTACATGAGTTTAGTTGGTAATGCCGGAGCTTCCAAATCCCACCCGTTGGATATGTTATTTGATATTCTGAAAACAATCGACAAAGAAAATTACAACAACTACGAACCATTATACACGGAGTTTTTAGAATACCAATCGTTGACGAAAAAAGAGAAGAAGAATGTACTTAAAGTCGAAGAGCCTATACTTACTAAAACCTTAATGTCAAACTTCACCCCCGAAATTCTGGCAAAAAGAATTGCTGAAAACAAAAGGTCAGTTTGTGTCGTAAGTGAAGAACTTGAAACATGGTTATTAGGTATGAACAATTATTCCAAAGCCGACCAGAGCAGCACATATTTGAGCATGTGGAGCGTCAAGAGAACAGATATCGACAGGGTTGGTCAACACCAAAAACCAATGACCATTGAGCGTCCATTTTTGTGCATTATTGGCACTTCACAACCCCGTAAACTAAAGAAAATGTTTCCAATGGATAAATCAGACAGCGGGTTTTTGCAACGTTTTTTGTGGGCTTATCCTTCTGTTTCAGAAAAACAAAAGATTACGGAAGCCGAATTGGATCTTGCTTTATTGGAAGATTATAATCGTTGGATGAGAGCATACATTGAAAACAATCCTTCCCGAACTTTTCCGGATGGTCAACCCATGTCAAAAGTCTATAATTTTTCAAATGACGCTAAAATTTATTTCTATAAATGGCAAGCAGAAAATGTAAAAAAAGTAAATAATGCTGGTGACAGCTTACTGAGCGAAGAACTGAATAAATTTGATGTTCATTACCTCCGGTTTGCTTTGATACTCGAAATAATGGAAGGTACCTACACAAACACAATCAGTATAAAATCTGCCGAAAATGCGGCTAAACTTTGTAAGTATTTCGAAAACACCATGTACAAAGTACTGGAAAAACTTGAAAACACGGAGAGTAGTGCCTTGGACATGAAAAAGGTTGCAAATCTACTGTTGGAAAAAGGAATAACTCAATTGGAAGCCGCACGAATTACAGGCCTGTCACAAGCCACCATAAGTAGAAACAAATAATTTTTCACACCGTATATTGAATAATGAATATACAAGTAATAATCTGTATTTCTGAATGTTAGTGTACGTTTAATTATTCACTCTTTCAAATCCAAAAAAACTCAATGAATAATCATTGTTACTGTATTGAATTACAATTCAATGCTTTACGCTATTATTCATTATTCACTATCAACTGTAAACTATAAACTACCGACTATATACTATGTTTTCCCCTCCATACCTCCAAAAATACAAAGGCATATCCACCCGGCACACTTGCCCTGAATGTGGACAAAAACAAAGTTTCACGCTTTATTTAGATGGTAATACTAACGAACCAATTCACCGAACTGTTGGCAAATGCAACCGTGAATCCAAATGTGGGTATCATTACACCCCAAAACAATATTTTATGGATAATCCTTCTTTTCTTACTCCTCCCCTTGGGGGAGGTTGGGTGGGGTCGCATGCCATGTCTAATATTCCAAATACAACAAAACAAATAGAACCACCGCAACCCGCCGGGTCTATTCATTTCAGTTTCATAGAAAAATCCACCTCCTATCGCAGCAACTTCGTCCGCTTCCTTTGTGAAATACTTACAGATAAGCAAATTGAATATGTGGGAGAACATTACGCCTTAGGTGCAACAAAAAGCAAAGAGGTAATCTTTTGGCAAATCGACATTCACGGCAAAGTCCACACAGGTAAAATCATGCAATACAATCCCGAAACAGGTAAACGAATAAAACATGAGAACGGAGCAATCGACTGGATACATAGTAAGCTCAAGAAATCTGGCACATTACCCGAAGACTATAATTTGCAGCAATGTTTTTTTGGAGAACACCTGTTGACTATTTACCCTGATGCAACAGTTTGTATTGTAGAAAGTGAAAAATCAGCACTCATTTCAGCAGCCATTTTCCCAAATTTTATTTGGCTTGCCTCAGGTGGAATTCAAGGTCTTGCAGTTGACAAATGCAAAGTCTTAAAAGGCAGAACAGTTATTTTATATCCCGACTTAAACGCCTTTGAGAAATGGAGTGAAAAATCCCTTCTTATCAAAAACCAATGCAGTTGTAAGATTACGGTGTCAACTCTTTTAGAAGATATTGCCACTCCCGAAGCCAAAGCCAAAGGTTTGGATGTTGCGGATTTTATGATAGAACAACTTAAATCTCCTCACTCCTCAAATTCTCAAAAAGTCGAATTCCTTTCTCCAAATACTTTTTTCAAATTTCCTTCTCCTTTTGGAGAAGGTGTCCGAAGGACGGAAGAGGTCGGAGAAAGTCCCCAAAGGGGGAAAGAGGTCAGAGGGGTTGGGGGTGAGGCCCCACCAGTCCAAACTCTTTTCTCTCCTATACTCGATCAAATGATAGAAACAAATCCGGCTCTACTAATCCTAATCGACAAATTAGAATTAATTGAATACTAACAAAAAAAACCACAATCATGACTTACAACGAGAAACTCGAAGCTAAAAGGCTCAAACTCGAAAAAGACAACCACTATCTTTTAAAACAAATCTTCAAACTTGCTGAAAATAAAGCTAATATTCTAATCCGAATCAAGGCACACCCTTGTAAAAAACAACTGAAACCCGATAGGAAGCCGATACACATTAAACGATTAATAAAAGTGTTAGGTGTAAATCAACGAACTATTCTTTTGCTTGACAATAGAGAGTTTATTCACAGTTATTTTTATTGGGACAACCGAGCGTACAATATTCTCGAAGTTGAAAAATTTATCAAATCATTACCTAAATTGTAAAGCGTTTTTCATTCACTATTTTAGCATTAGATAAATATTTTATTTTCACAGAGCCGTTTCTTTCCCATATTGGAATTTATGATTCAATGAAATGACACATTATTCGTTTTGATTGATGGTCAGGTTTTACAAGAAGTTTAAAACAACAACTTTTATTTTTTTAAATTTTATTGTTTCAGCTAAAGTAAATGTGTATTTTTGTACATAGTTAAGGAGAATAAATCCTACAAAATCGCCAAGGTCGAACTTAATAAAAAATATCTTAATAATGAAGAACTTAACAAACTCAAATGTCGAAAGGCAAAACATTCTGAACAATAGATTTGCATTAGAAAAAATACAAGACTACATTGGAATTAGTGGTATGTTGTTCGAAGGTGAATATAGATTTACTACACAAATGATAGCTGATTTTTATGGTGTTGATGAACGTACAATAAAAAGATACCTTGAAAATTACGAGATGGAACTAAAACACAATGGTTACATTTTAAGTAAGGGTAAACAGCTAAAGGACTTAAAGTTACAGTTTGGTCATGTCATCAATGTCCCGAGCAAAACGACACAATTGGGACTCTTTAATTTTCGTGCATTTTTAAATCTGGGAATGTTATTAGTGGAGAGTGAAAATGCTAAATTATTAAGATCTAAAATGTTAGATATTGTTATTGATACAATTAATGAACGGACTGGTGGCGGAACAAAATTTATCAACAGAAAAGATTCAGATTATCTTCCTACTGCAATTCGTGAAAGTAAATATCGAAAAGAATTTACCTCTGCTTTAAGCAGATACATTGACATGGGTAATTATAAATACTCATTGTACACCGATAAAATCTATCAATGTATTTTTAAAGAAAACTCTCAAGAATATAAGCAAATTTTAAAGTTAGAGGAAAAAGAAAATGCCCGGGATACAATGTATTCTGAAATTCTCAATCTTATTGCCTCATTTGAAACAGGTATAGCATTTGAAATTGAAAAACATTACAAATCATTAGGTAGAAAGTTACAACCGGCAGAGGTTGACGATATCTTTAAATACTTCTCAGAGCACCCATTACAAAGACCTCATATTGAAGATGCCAGGATAAAAATGGCTTCGAGAGACTTACACTTTCGCGATGCATTTCATAAAAAATTAGAAGAGTATATTCATTCAATATCGCCTGCTGATTTTGAACGATTCTTAGGTGAGCAAAGTGTTTCATTCGAAGAACAACTTGAAGAGGCAAAAGACGTTATGAAACGCCTAAAACAGAGTGAGTAATGGACTGCATATATTTTAAGAGCATAGATGAAATTATAGCTATTCACAAAAAAACGGTGGCGGTAAGTGGTGGCGGTTCTGAAGGTATTATTGACCTCGGCTCTATTGAATGTGCTATAGAACAAATTCAAGACGACCTTTATTATCCTGAATTTGAGCATAAACTGACGCATTTGCTTTGGGTAGCTAACAAATCTCATGGTTTTATTGATGGTAATAAAAGAATCGCCATT
This sequence comes from uncultured Bacteroidales bacterium, assembly GCA_903901975.1. Classification (GTDB taxonomy): domain Bacteria; phylum Bacteroidota; class Bacteroidia; order Bacteroidales; family Paludibacteraceae; genus Paludibacter. The sequence goes on along the minus strand of CAIUTB010000031.1, from coordinate 3,599 downwards.
ACAGCTGCTTCAATGTTTTTACTCATGAATGGCTATTTATCAGTTGCAAAAGACTTTATGTATCGTATGGAAACAATAAGCTATCATGTGGCAGCCGGTAATATTGATAAAGAACTTTTACTTGAAATCATTACTTCCATTCTGTATGAAGAAGATTATTCAGAGGAACTGAAATTAAAACTTATGGATGCTTTTTCTAAAAATGCTGTTGACTTTGAAGAATAATGTCTTTATTGATTAGTGCTAACTATTTAATAAAAAGTAAGTTAGTCAATGTAGTTCAAGCATGGGTAAAACATTAAAAAATGTACACATGATAACATTATTTTTTGAAAGCCAAAATATCAAAAATGATTAAGACAACCCATAACAACTGAACGTGTGCTAAAAAAATCACAAACCTAAAATTGATTACCAAAACAGGTGTTGTTCCAAGCAAAAGACAACTAATCAATTTGTTTTTTTCTATCGATTTTAATGACAAACGTGTTGAATCAGCTGAAATAAAAAGAAAGAATGTCTGAAATTAACAAACATTCTTTCTTACCATAAAAACTTATTATCAAAGTGAACCTAACATTGAAAGTTTACACCTGATTTATTTTAAACGGATCATTGCTGAAATACTCATGAATTTTTGTACTATTTACGGATTCATAGGTTGGAGGAGTAGATTCCAATGCCAGGGAGATTTCATTATCCAACTTTATTTTTACAATTTCGGGTATTTTATAGTTGCGCTTATCGCTATTTTGAATTTTCATTGTCAGTAGTCTCTTCGGGGTTAGTTAATAGCTACTTTTCGTGTAATTGTTTTTCCATTAGAAACAACAGTTACAAAATACACTCCGGATTCAACTAAATTGTTCAAAACAGTAACAGTGCTTAGTAATTGTTGAGTTTCCAGTTTCTGCCCCAGCGCATTATACACCGACATCATTGCTTTACCAGTTAGTTCTGTTGGACAAGAAACCGTAATTTGTCCGTTGCCATTTCTGAAAACAGTTATGTTTACATCAGCATTATTGCCATTGATCCCTGTAGTTACAGAAGGCGCTTTGAATACCAACGAGAACCGTCCGGATGCCGAAACCGAGTTATCAAAAGTGTAAGTATCACCCACAGCTAAATTGGTAACAGCACCTGTACCCTTGTCATTGAGCAGAACTTGCGTACCTGATTCGAAATTAGTCAACTCAGTAGCTTTGAGCTGGAATGATGTGCCGCTTCCGGGAGCAAATCCCAACAGAATTTCCGTATCGTACGGAATTGCATTCATACCATTTATTACCAGATTTTCGTTTCCTGTCGTGGTGTAAAGATCCGGAACGGTAGCGCTGTTGTTCATCATTTTTGGCGAATCATAGGCATCATATCCGTATTGTGCATTAGGATTAAAATACACCACCGTTTCATCAGAAGTATTATTGGCGGTATTATTCACCTGAAGGCGTAAAACCTGCTGAGTTGATTGGTTTGCAGCTGGTGCTTTTAAGCGGTTACCCGAATTATCAATATGAGCCCGCATTGCATTAGTGAAAGTCAATGTACCACCGGTTTGACCAGCTTTTACACGAACCCAGAAAGCCTGCATTGGTGGTATCATTTTGGTTACTGTTGTGGCTCCGTTTGATGTAGCTATATTCGCCATACCGTTATAAGTATCGAAGGTGTAAGCATCCTGAGATGTTTTGGTTCGATACCAAATGGTTGATAGGATATTGGCTGCAGTTGTATCTACTTTCGAGAAGTCAAGATAACATGGATACGGATTTCCCACTAGATTAAATCCTTCTTTTGTCACACCGGCATGCCGAGTTAATCCAACAGGTACATTTCCAGTATTCAAAGTTCCAGAAAAATCCATTGTTCCGGTTGTTCCGGTAATTGATGGTGAACTTGTAGCCACCGAAATATAACCTCTACCAACGGAAAGTGTTCCATTTACGGGTAATATCCAGTTAGCAGTTGGCTCATCATAACTAACCACCGATGCGCCTAAGTTCATTACTGAGCTTTGTGCTGACCCAACAGGAATTGAAACATACCAGTTACGACCTGCAGTTAAATATTGCTTTACCGTGCCAGAAACTGACTGCGGATTGATCATTGAATTATCAACAAGTGTACCTGTTCCAGATGCATCACTTTGTAAGGTTACACCATTGTTAGCAGTAAGTGTTGCTGTACTAAGTGTAAGTTTTCCTCCAGGGGCAACAGTAATTGAATTGACAGTTGTATTTTGATCAATTACTAAGTTGCCACTTGATATAACCAAATCAGTTGATGGAAGTGGAGGATATGTCAAGTTAGTATTGTTACTTAAATTGGTAGTACCTGTACCACTAAAATAGCAGGTTACAGGAACAACGGTTAAAGTTCCTGTTGCATATGTTATGGCATAATTACTTGCCGTAAATGTACCACCAGTTGCTGTCGATGGAGTAATTGCCGATGTAGTACTAGTAGCATCCGTAGGAGCAATAGAACCATAATCGAGCGTAACACTTCCGATAGTTTCACTATTTTTAAGTGTCCCGCTGGTGATTGTAAATGCTGAAGAACCGGTAGCTGGTGAACTCAGACTTGTACCATAGGTTTTATTGGCATTATTGGCTGTAATGGTTATTGGTGCTTGTGCTATTGTAAATGCAGTAGCTGCCGAACTTGCCGAAGCGTAATTACCATTGGCGTCTACTGTAACTGTTACAGTATAACTTCCTGCTGCCGTTGGTAAGGTTGAACTTGCCAGGTAAGTTGTACCGTCCTGGCTTACATAACTATAGGTATAACTTGTTCCGGTTCCGGTATTAGTCGCTGAAGTTGGTCCCTGAGACACTCCAGAATAGGTATATGTAACAACAGTTGGTGTAACAACAGGTGTGGCAAGAGCTGTGGTTACTGATTGAATAGTGGACCATGCTCCCGAACCGCTTGCATTTACAGCTTTCACTCTGTAATAATAATTAGTATTTGGAGCTAATAAACCTATTGTCTGACTCAAATTAGTACTGGCAATAGTTGAAACCAAAGTTGTTCCAGCAGACAAATCAGAAACTGTACCATATTCCACAGTATATGTAAATGTGGCAGAACCTTGTGTCGGAGCAGTCCAGTTAGCAGTAAAACTAGCACTTGTGATACCGCTTGCAGCGGTACTGGTTGGCGCTGCAGGCAAGGTTGCCTTAGTTGTAGTTGCGCCAAAAACACTTGCCGATGCACTATTTTGTGCTTTTGCAAGAATAACATAACTAGTATTAGGCGTAAGACCTGTTACGGTTTTAGTTCCCCAAGCAGATTTTGTTTGAAACACTTGAGTTGCTACAGTAACTGTTCCATCAAATTGAACATAATTCCCTGAATTATTTTCTTTAATGGCGAATGTTGTTGCAGCAGGATTGCCGTTTTCATTTATGGCAATATTTAAACTTGTGGTTGTTATTCCATCCACTGTAGGGGCAGCTGGTGCGGCTGCAAGGGTAAGGAAACTTACCTCTGTACCGTAAGTTGTACCATTTGTATTAGTTGCATACGCGTTTGCATAATAGGTTGTATTTGGAGTTAAACCCGTCAAAGAGGCGGTAAATGCTCCAATTGCC
>CAIUTB010000030.1 GCA_903901975.1 uncultured Bacteroidales bacterium | reverse complement strand
TTGTAAATAATAATCAAAACTTAGCAACCACTACCGCTACTGTAAATATTCCGATAGAAAATAAAGCAGAAACTATTATTGGCACCTCAGTTCAAGGTCTAAATATCACGGCATATCATTTTGGTACAGGTATGACAGAACTTTTATTTGTCGGTGGAATTCATGGTGGTTATGAATGGAACACCTCTTTACTTGCTTATAATTTAATGGACTATTTGAAAGCAAATCCTGATTCTATTCCTTCAAATATAAAAGTTACAGTTATCCCAGTTTTAAATCCTGATGGTTTGAATAAAGTTGTTGGCACTTCTTCAGTCTTTTCGGTGTCTAATGTTCCAACATCAGAAGCAGATACAGTTGTCGGACGCTTTAATGCAAATAATGTAGACCTCAACCGCAACTTTGATTGCGATTGGCAAACAAATGGCACTTGGCAAAACAAAACAGTAAGCGGTGGAAATACAGTATTTTCTGAACCAGAAAGTTCGGCAATTAGAAATTATATTGAGGCACAAAAGCCAAAAGCCGTAGTTGTCTTTTATAGCGCAGCGGGTGGAGTATTTTCATCAAGTTGTCATAACGGAATTTTGCCAGAGACAACCACGCTTACAAACATTTATTCGAAAGCATCCGGTTATCCAGCTCACGAGACATTTGATTTCTATGCGACAACCGGTGATATGGTAAATTGGTTGGCTAAAATTAATATTCCAGCAATCAGCGTACTTTTGACAAACCACACTGATGTTGAATTTAATAAAAATTTGGCAGGCGCAAAAGCACTCCTTAAATATTACGCTAAATAATGAAACTGTTTTTTTCTAGAAAAACAATCGTTTTAAGTATTATTTTTATTGTACTTATTTTTAGTTTTTTTATTTATTTTACATTTTTAAATAAAACTAAATCAAGTCAAAATAATATTGTTGCTAGTTCATCTCCACGATACGAAATAATTGGGAAATCAGTGGAAGGGAGACCTCTAGAGGCGTTTACTTTTGGAAATGGAAATACTCGTCTTTTATTTGCTGGTGGAATGCATGGTGGTTATGAGTGGAACAGCGTTCTTTTAGCGTATAATTTTATTGATTATTTGAATGCTAATCCAAATTTTGTCCCAAAAAACATGAGCATCACAGTAATACCTTCCATAAATCCTGATGGTGTTTACAAAGTTATCGGTAAAGAAGGACGTTTTTCAATTTCCGATGTTCCTACTACCAGTGTATCAGAAGCTCCAGGTCGTTTTAATGCAAATGGTGTTGACCTTAATAGAAATTTTGATTGTAAATGGCAAGCTACAAGCACATGGCAAAATAAAATTGAAAGTGCTGGAAATGCACCTTTTTCTGAACCAGAATCTAAAGCGGTTCGTGATTATATCTTAAAAAATAATCCTGTCGCTGTTATTTTTTGGCACAGTCAATCAAATGCAGTTTATGCATCACAATGTAAAAATGGAATCCTTCCAGTAACACTTGATATTATGAATGCATACTCAAAAGCAT